>NZ_CP050191.1:2494817-2556953 GCF_011745145.1 Mycobacterium sp. DL440
TTTTTGGCCACATTCTTTTTCCCGTTTAGGGTGTGGTTGTTGTTTTTTTGATGCCAGTTTGTTGGTGTCTTTTGTTTGTGATCGGATTTTTCTGATTGAATTCTGCCTGGTTTTTGGACTGGGAAGTTTTTGTTTGGAGAGTTTGATTCTGGCTCAGGACGAACGCTGGCGGCGTGCTTAACACATGCAAGTCGAACGGAAAGGCCCTTCGGGGTACTCGAGTGGCGAACGGGTGAGTAACACGTGGGTGATCTGCCCTGCACTTTGGGATAAGCCTGGGAAACTGGGTCTAATACCGAATATGACCACACTCTTCCTGGTGTGTGGTGGAAAGCTTTTGCGGTGTGGGATGGGCCCGCGGCCTATCAGCTTGTTGGTGGGGTAATGGCCTACCAAGGCGACGACGGGTAGCCGGCCTGAGAGGGTGACCGGCCACACTGGGACTGAGATACGGCCCAGACTCCTACGGGAGGCAGCAGTGGGGAATATTGCACAATGGGCGCAAGCCTGATGCAGCGACGCCGCGTGAGGGATGACGGCCTTCGGGTTGTAAACCTCTTTCAATAGGGACGAAGCGCAAGTGACGGTACCTATAGAAGAAGGACCGGCCAACTACGTGCCAGCAGCCGCGGTAATACGTAGGGTCCGAGCGTTGTCCGGAATTACTGGGCGTAAAGAGCTCGTAGGTGGTTTGTCGCGTTGTTCGTGAAAACTCACAGCTTAACTGTGGGCGTGCGGGCGATACGGGCAGACTAGAGTACTGCAGGGGAGACTGGAATTCCTGGTGTAGCGGTGGAATGCGCAGATATCAGGAGGAACACCGGTGGCGAAGGCGGGTCTCTGGGCAGTAACTGACGCTGAGGAGCGAAAGCGTGGGGAGCGAACAGGATTAGATACCCTGGTAGTCCACGCCGTAAACGGTGGGTACTAGGTGTGGGTTTCCTTCCTTGGGATCCGTGCCGTAGCTAACGCATTAAGTACCCCGCCTGGGGAGTACGGCCGCAAGGCTAAAACTCAAAGAAATTGACGGGGGCCCGCACAAGCGGCGGAGCATGTGGATTAATTCGATGCAACGCGAAGAACCTTACCTGGGTTTGACATGCACAGGACGCCAGTAGAGATATTGGTTCCCTTGTGGCCTGTGTGCAGGTGGTGCATGGCTGTCGTCAGCTCGTGTCGTGAGATGTTGGGTTAAGTCCCGCAACGAGCGCAACCCTTGTCTCATGTTGCCAGCACGTAATGGTGGGGACTCGTGAGAGACTGCCGGGGTCAACTCGGAGGAAGGTGGGGATGACGTCAAGTCATCATGCCCCTTATGTCCAGGGCTTCACACATGCTACAATGGCCGGTACAAAGGGCTGCGATGCCGTGAGGTGGAGCGAATCCTTTCAAAGCCGGTCTCAGTTCGGATCGGGGTCTGCAACTCGACCCCGTGAAGTCGGAGTCGCTAGTAATCGCAGATCAGCAACGCTGCGGTGAATACGTTCCCGGGCCTTGTACACACCGCCCGTCACGTCATGAAAGTCGGTAACACCCGAAGCCGGTGGCCTAACCCCTTGTGGGAGGGAGCCGTCGAAGGTGGGATCGGCGATTGGGACGAAGTCGTAACAAGGTAGCCGTACCGGAAGGTGCGGCTGGATCACCTCCTTTCTAAGGAGCACCACGAGACTGCGGCCCGCCCACATCGTGTGGGGGTTCGGTGATCGCAGCGATTCGTTGGATGGACCGTTTTGACCTGTAGTGGGTCCGGTTCTGGTGCACTCAACAAACTTAGCGTGGGATGCGGGAAAGCATCTGCGGAGAATCATCAGACACACTATTGGGCTTTGAGACAACAGGCCCGTTTTTCCCCGGCCCCTGTGTGGGGTGGGAGGCGTGTTGTTGCTCCATCTTTGGTGGTGGGGTGTGGTGTTTGATTTGTGGATAGTGGTTGCGAGCATCTAGCACGCAAAATGTGTGGTCTCACCTCTTTGTGGGTGGGGCCTGGTTTTGTGTGTCATTGATGTGCAATTTCTTTTGAAACTCATTTTTGGTGTTTGTGTTGTAAGTGTTTAAGGGCGCATGGTGGATGCCTTGGCACTGGGAGCCGATGAAGGACGTTGGAGGCTGCGATATGCCTCGGGGAGCTGCCAACCGAGCGTTGATCCGAGGATGTCCGAATGGGGAAACCCAGCACGAGTGATGTCGTGTTACCCACTACTGAATACATAGGTAGTGGGAGGGAACGCGGGGAAGTGAAACATCTCAGTACCCGTAGGAAGAGAAAACAAAAGTGATTCCGTGAGTAGTGGCGAGCGAAAGCGGAGGATGGCTAAACCGTATGCATGTGATACCGGGTAGGGGTTGTGTGTGCGGGGTTGTGGGACCTGTTTTTCCAGTTCTGCCTGACTGGAGGGTAGTGAGAAAATGTCGTGGTTAACGGAAGTGGTTTGGGATGACCTGCCGTAGACGGTGAGAGCCCGGTACGTGAAAACCTGACATCTGCCTTGAACAGTGTTCCCGAGTAGCAGCGGGCCCGTGAAATCTGCTGTGAATCTGCCGGGACCACCCGGTAAGCCTGAATACTTCCCAGTGACCGATAGCGGATTAGTACCGTGAGGGAATGGTGAAAAGTACCCCGGGAGGGGAGTGAAATAGTACCTGAAACCGTGCGCTTACAATCCGTCAGAGCCCTCCTTCGTGGTGGGGTGATGGCGTGCCTTTTGAAGAATGAGCCTGCGAGTCAGGGACATGTCGCGAGGTTAACCCGTGTGGGGTAGCCGCAGCGAAAGCGAGTCTGAATAGGGCGTATCCACACAACAGTGTGTGGTGTAGTGGTGTGTTCTGGACCCGAAGCGGAGTGATCTACCCATGGCCAGGGTGAAGCGCGGGTAAGACCGCGTGGAGGCCCGAACCCACTTAGGTTGAAGACTGAGGGGATGAGCTGTGGGTAGGGGTGAAAGGCCAATCAAACTCCGTGATAGCTGGTTCTCCCCGAAATGCATTTAGGTGCAGCGTCACATGTTTCTTGTTGGAGGTAGAGCTACTGGATGGCCGATGGGCCCCACAGGGTTACTGACGTCAGCCAAACTCCGAATGCCGACAAGTCCAAGAATGTGGCAGTGAGACGGCGGGGGATAAGCTCCGTGCGTCGAGAGGGAAACAGCCCAGATCGCCGGCTAAGGCCCCTAAGCGTGTACTAAGTGGAAAAGGATGTGCAGTCGCGAAGACAACCAGGAGGTTGGCTTAGAAGCAGCCACCCTTGAAAGAGTGCGTAATAGCTCACTGGTCAAGTGATTGTGCGCCGATAATGTAGCGGGGCTCAAGTACACCGCCGAAGCCGCGGCAACGAACCTTGTGTTCGTTGGGTAGGGGAGCGTCCTGCATCCGGTGAAGCAGCAGAGTGATCTAGCTGTGGAGGGTGTGGGAGTGAGAATGCAGGCATGAGTAGCGAATAGGCAAGTGAGAACCTTGCCCGCCGAAAGACCAAGGGTTCCTGGGCCAGGCCAGTCCTCCCAGGGTGAGTCGGGACCTAAGGCGAGGCCGACAGGCGTAGTCGATGGACAACGGGTTGATATTCCCGTACCCGTGTATGTGCGTCCATGATGAATCCATTGTGCTAACCATCCAAAACCGTCGTGACCGATCCCTTCGGGGTGAGGCGTTGACGGGGCTGCGTGGGACCCCGGTGGGTAGTAGTCAAGCGATGGGGTGACGCAGGAAGGTAGCCGTACCAGTCAGTGGTTGTACTGGGGTAAGCCGGTAGGGAGTCAGATAGGCAAATCCGTCTGACATATATCCTGAGAGGTGATGCATAGCCGTTTGAGGCGAATTCGGTGATCCTATGCTGCCAAGAAAAGCCTCTAGCGAGGACATACACGGCCCGTACCCCAAACCAACACAGGTGGTCAGGTAGAGAATACTAAGGCGTACGAGTGAACTATGGTTAAGGAACTCGGCAAAATGCCCCCGTAACTTCGGGAGAAGGGGGACCCCCATATCGTCAAGGCTTTTGCGGCCGGCAGCGGGAGGGGGTGGCACAAACCAGTGAGAAGCGACTGTTTACTAAAAACACAGGTCCGTGCGAAGTCGCAAGACGATGTATACGGACTGACGCCTGCCCGGTGCTGGAAGGTTAAGAGGACCCGTTAACCCTTCGGGGTGAAGCGGAGAATTTAAGCCCCAGTAAACGGCGGTGGTAACTATAACCATCCTAAGGTAGCGAAATTCCTTGTCGGGTAAGTTCCGACCTGCACGAATGGCGTAACGACTTCTCAACTGTCTCAACCATAGACTCGGCGAAATTGCACTACGAGTAAAGATGCTCGTTACGCGCGGCAGGACGAAAAGACCCCGGGACCTTCACTACAACTTGGTATTGGTGCTCGATACGGTTTGTGTAGGATAGGTGGGAGACTGTGAAATTCACACGCCAGTGTGGGTGGAGTCATTGTTGAAATACCACTCTGATCGTATTGGGCCTCTAACCTCGGACCGTATATCCGGTTCAGGGACAGTGCCTGGTGGGTAGTTTAACTGGGGCGGTTGCCTCCCAAAATGTAACGGAGGCGCCCAAAGGTTCCCTCAACCTGGACGGCAATCAGGTGTTGAGTGTAAGTGCACAAGGGAGCTTGACTGCGAGACATACATGTCGAGCAGGGACGAAAGTCGGGACTAGTGATCCGGCACCTCTGAGTGGAAGGGGTGTCGCTCAACGGATAAAAGGTACCCCGGGGATAACAGGCTGATCTTCCCCAAGAGTCCATATCGACGGGATGGTTTGGCACCTCGATGTCGGCTCGTCGCATCCTGGGGCTGGAGCAGGTCCCAAGGGTTGGGCTGTTCGCCCATTAAAGCGGCACGCGAGCTGGGTTTAGAACGTCGTGAGACAGTTCGGTCTCTATCCGCCGCGCGCGTCAGAAGCTTGAGGAAATCTGTCCCTAGTACGAGAGGACCGGGACGGACGAACCTCTGGTATACCAGTTGTTCCACCAGGAGCACCGCTGGATAGCCACGTTCGGACAGGATAACCGCTGAAAGCATCTAAGCGGGAAACCCCCTCCAAGACCAGGCTTCTCACCCTTTTAGAGGGATAAGGCCCCCCGCAGACCACGGGATTGATAGACCAGACCTGGAAGCCCAGCAATGGGTGCAGGGAACTGGCACTAACCGGCCGAAAACTTACAACAACCAACAAACAACCAACGTTTGATGAGTTTGAAGTAAGAACACACATCTGTCTCGCAACCACACCACACATCGCACACTGCACTTGTGTAGGGAACATGAACATCATGCCCCACCACCAAAACACAAGATTTGCACTCGAAAACGAGTGAATAAAGTTACGGCGGTCCATAGCGGCAGGGAAACGCCCGGTCCCATCCCGAACCCGGAAGCTAAGCCTGCCAGCGCCGATGATACTACCCTCTCGGGTGGAAAAGTAGGACACCGCCGAACACAAATTAAGAATCGCCCCCCACGTTTTTACGTGGGGGGCGATTCGCTTTTGATTTTCAATTTCCATAGCGCATTCGATTGATATTCGGGTGATTACACGCTGCGTCGGCGCTCACATAATTATGTCGGCCGTGGCTCCTGCCAGTATCCTTTGCGGGACGGGCGGGTAGAAAGGCACACGTGGTCGGAGACAGACAGGGCGACGCAGAGCGGCGCCCGCGGCGTGCATCGAACGACCGCGCATCGAGCAACAGTTCGGGCCCTCGGCGGCACTACGATCAGCGCGGGCGGGATCAACGTGCCGGCGCCCCCCGGACCTCCGGGCCGGGCCGGGCACGGTCGGCGCAGCCCACCGAGGACGGCGATCCCAGGCAGGACGGCCCGAGACTGCCGGCCGACGTCGAGGCGAAAGAACTCGCGCCCGATGTACGTCGGGAATTGATCACCCTGGACAAGACGACCGCGGATTTCGTCGCCCGCCACCTCGTGATGGCCGGGAAGCTGCTGGATGAGGATCCCGAGACGGCGCTGGCCCACGCTCGTGCCGCCCGCAACCGGGCCGGCCGGATCGCGGTGGTGCGTGAGGCCGTCGGTATCGCGGCGTATCACAGCGGTGACTGGGCCCAGGCGCTCGCCGAGCTGCGTGCGGCGAGGCGGATGGGCAGCAAGTCGGCCCTGCTGCCGATGATCGCGGACTGCGAGCGCGGTGTCGGACGGCCCGAGCGGGCACTGGAACTGGCCCGCGGCGACGAGGCGCTCGCGCTCACCGGCGAGGATGCCGACGAGCTTCGCATCGTCACGGCTGGTGCACGTTCAGACCTCGGGCAGTTCGAGCAGGCATTGGCCATTCTGTCCTCCCCGCCGCTGGACCCGACCAGTGTGGGCCCGACCGCGGCCCGGCTGTTCTACGTTTACGCCGACACTCTGCTGGCGGTGGGACGTGGCGAGGAGGCCCTGCAATGGTTCGTCCACGCCGAGCAGGCTGACATCGACGGGATCACCGACGCGGAAGACCGGATCACGGAGCTGTCCTGACGTGACCACGCTTGCACGGCAACATGATTGCCTGCTGCTCGACCTCGATGGCACGGTGTTTCGCGGGCATGAGCCCACTGTGGGTGCACTGGAGAGCTTGTCCGGGCTGGACGCACGGGTGCTGTATGTCACCAACAATGCGTCGCGAGCGCCTGAGCAGGTCGCCGAGCATCTGCGTGAACTCGGCTTCGCCGCCGAATCCGACGACGTGGTGACCAGTGCGCAGAGTGCGGCGCACCTGCTGGCCGCCCATTTGCCGGTGGACTCAGCGGTTCTCGTCGTCGGGACGGATGCACTTGCCGGTGAGGTGAGCAAGGTCGGACTGCGGCCGGTTCGGACGTTCGACGAGGGTCCAGTCGCGGTGGTGCAGGGGCATTCGCCGACTACCGCATGGCCGGATCTGGCCGAGGCGGCACTCGCTATTCGCGCCGGCGCGCTGTGGGTGGCGGCCAACGCGGATCTGACGCTGCCGTCCGAGCGTGGCCTGCTGCCGGGCAACGGCTCGATGGTGGCGGCATTGCGGGTGGCGACCGGCCAGGAGCCATTGGTGGCCGGAAAGCCCCAACCGACTTTGATGAACGATGCCCTCAGCCGTGGGACGTTCGCGACGCCGCTGGTTGTGGGGGATCGGCTCGACACCGATATCGCCGGCGCCGTCGCGGCGGGGTTGCCGAGTCTCATGGTGCTCACCGGCGTCAGCACGGCCGGCGACGCGGTGCGTGCGGTTCCTGCCGAGCGCCCCGGGTACCTGGTCCCGGATCTGCGGGGGCTGCACGCGGATGCCGACGCGCTGCGCATCGCGGCGCAGCCGGCCTGGCGGATCGAGATCGACCGGGACACGGTGACCGTGCATGCCACCGGGCAGGATCCCCGGGACGACCTGTCGGTGGTACGGGCTACGGCGCATGCGGTCTGGAGCGCGGACCTCGACCACGCCGCTTTCACGGTGTCGGCCGGCGACGACACGGCCCGTCGCGCGCTGCAACGTTGGTCCTTGCTGTCGGTACCCATCGACTAGCGTGAGTGTCGCTATGAGTACCGATCCCGACGAACTGCGTGCCCAGGTCGCTGCGGTGTTGGCCGATGTGCCGGATCCGGCGGCGGACCCCTCTGCACTCGAAGGCAGGGACATCGACGTGGTGGCCGCGCGGCTCGAGCAGGCCCACGATCTGCTGGTGGCTGCCCTTGAATCCGTCGACAGGGGGCAACCAGGCGGACCGCAGGCGACCGGAAGGTGAGCGTCGGTGGCGCGGCGCGCTCGCGTTGATGCCGAGCTGGTGCGGCGGGGTCTGGCCCGGTCACGCCAGCAGGCGGCAGAGATGATCGAGGCCGGGCGCGTACGGATCGACGGTATGCCGGCGGCCAAACCGGCCACCGCGGTCGCCCCGGACACCAACATCACCGTGATCGCCACCGCGGAACGGACCTGGGTCTCGCGTGGCGCGCACAAACTGATCGGTGCGCTCGATGCGTTCGACGTCGCTGTCGAGGGCCGGCGCTGTCTTGATGCCGGGGCCTCCACCGGCGGCTTCACCGAGGTGCTGCTCGATCGTGGTGCCGCGGAGGTGGTGGCTGCCGATGTGGGCTATGGACAACTGGCCTGGCCGCTGCGGTCCGACGAACGGGTACACGTGCTGGAGCGCACGAATGTGCGGGAGCTGACCCCTGAGGCGATCGGCGGGCAGGTGCAGCTGATCGTGGCCGACCTGTCCTTCATATCGCTGGCCACGGTTCTTCCGGCGCTGACGGCCTGCGCGTCCGCCGACGCCGATATCGTTCCGATGGTGAAACCGCAGTTCGAGGTCGGCAAGGATCGCGTCGGCGCGGGCGGCGTGGTGTCCGATCCCGCATTACGCATCGACGCGGTGTGCACGGTCGCCCGCAAGGCGGCCGCATTGCAGTGGCATGCTGTCGATGTGACGGCCAGCCCGCTCCCCGGACCCTCGGGCAATGTCGAGTACTTCCTGCACCTGCGTGCCCAGAGCAACCGTCCGCTGGACGGCGAATTGCTCGAACAGGCAGTGCGGCGGGCGGTCGAGGAGGGTCCGCAATGACGGCTGAACGCACGATCCTGCTGGTGGTGCACACCGGCCGGGACGAGGCGACTGAAGTCGCCCGCCGGGTGGAAAAGGTGCTCGGCGACAACGGCATTGGTCTGAAGGTGCTTTCGGCGGAGGCCGTCGACCGCGGGCCGCTGCATCTGGCGCCCGATGACATGCGCGCGCTCGGTGTCGACATCGAGGTGGTCGACGCCGAGGAGCGCGCGGCCGAAGGCTGCGAGCTGGTTCTGGTGCTCGGCGGGGACGGCACCTTTCTGCGGGCCGCTGAGCTCGCGCGCAATGTCGAGATCCCGGTGCTGGGAGTCAATCTGGGCCGCATCGGATTCCTGGCCGAGGCCGAGGCCGAGGCCATCGACCACGTACTGGACAGCGTCATCGGGCGTGATTACCGCGTCGAGGAGAGGATGACCCTCGACATTTCGGTGCGGGTGGGTACCGATGTGGTGAATCGCGGCTGGGCGCTCAACGAGGCGAGCCTGGAGAAGGGCCCTCGGCTAGGAGTGCTCGGCGTGGTCTTGGAGGTGGACGGACGACCGGTGTCGTCGTTCGGCTGCGATGGCGTGCTGGTGTCGACCCCCACGGGATCCACTGCCTACGCGTTCTCGGCGGGCGGCCCGGTGCTGTGGCCGGACCTGGAGGCGATTCTGGTGGTGCCCAACAATGCTCACGCACTGTTCGCCCGTCCGATGGTCACCAGCCCGCTGGCCAGTATCGCGATCGAGATCGAGGCAAGCGGCAACGATGCCCTGGTGTTCTGTGACGGTCGCCGTCAAATGGTGGTACCGGCCGGAGGCCGGCTGGAAGTGACCCGCTGCGGTACGCCGCTGAAGTGGGTGCGGCTGGACTCGGCGCCGTTCACCGATCGGTTGGTACGCAAGTTCCGGCTGCCGGTCACCGGATGGCGGGGGCAGTAGATACCTGTGCTGTCGGAGATCCGTATCGAGTCATTGGGCGCCATCAGTGCCGCCACCGCGGAGTTCGACCGCGGGTTGACCGTGCTGACCGGGGAAACGGGCACCGGTAAGACGATGGTGGTGACCAGCCTGCACCTACTCGGCGGGGCCCGAGCGGACGCGACCAGGGTCCGTTCGGGATCTGACCGGGCCGTGGTGGAAGGCCGGTTCAGCACAATCGAACTCGGTGAGGACGTGTCCGGGAGGGTCGAGGAGATCCTGGAATCCTCCGGCGCTGAGCGTGATGATGACGGCAGTGTGATCGCGGCCCGTTCGGTGAGCCGGGCCGGACCGTCTCGGGCATATCTGGGCGGCCGCAGCGTGCCGGCCAAATCCTTGAGCAGTTTCACCGCCCAGGTGCTGGCGTTGCACGGCCAGAACGACCAGTTGCGGTTGATGCGGCCCGACGAGCAGCGGGCGGCACTGGACCGCTTCGCCGAGGTGGACAAGCCGCTGACCCGCTACCGGCGCATCCGCGACGAATGGCTGGCAGCGCGTCGTGACCTGACGGACCGTCGGCGCCGGGCCCGAGAACTGGCCCAGGAGGCCGACCGGCTCAGCTTCGGCATCCACGAGATCGACGCGGTCGCACCGCAACCCGGTGAGGACGAGGCGATCGTCGCTGACATCCGTCGTCTTTCGGAACTTGACGCGCTGCGCGAAGCGGCGCAGACCGCCCGCTTCGCGTTGTCCGGCGAGCTCGACGAGCCCACGGAGTCGACCTCCGCGGCCGACGGCGTGGGCCGGGCGCAGGCCGCGCTGGAATCCACCGATGATTCGGCGCTACAGGCACTGGCGGTCCGTCTGGCCGAGGCGATGGCGGTGATCGGTGACGTATCCGGCGAGCTCGGAGACTATCTCTCCGAATTGCCCAGCGATGCCAGCACTTTGGAGACGAAACTGGCGCGCCAGGCCGAGCTGCGCACGCTCACCCGCAAGTACGCCGCCGACGTCGACGGCGTGTTGGAGTGGTCGCGTGATGCCGCAGAGCGGTTGGCGCAGCTCGATGTGTCCGAGGAGAGTCTGGCTGCCCTCGACGGCAAGGTCGCCGAGCTGGAGGCGCAGTTGGTCACGGCTGCAGGCGAACTCACCAAGGCCAGGTCCAAGGCGGCCAAGGGGCTGGCCAAGGCGGTGACCGCGGAACTCGCCGGCCTGGCCATGGCCAATGCGGTGTTCACCATCGGGGTGGCGCCGATGCCGGCAAGGGCAGACGATTCCGCGCCGGTGACCATGCCGGACGGAGCGCTGCTGCACGCCGGTCACGACGGCGTGGACGCGGTCGAGTTCGGGTTCACCGCACACCGTGGCACCGATGTGCTGCCGCTGGCCAAGAGCGCCTCCGGTGGTGAGCTGTCCCGCGTGATGCTCGCTCTCGAGGTGGTGCTGTCGGTGTCGACGGCGGGCACCACGATGGTCTTCGACGAGGTCGACGCCGGGGTCGGCGGCCGGGCCGCGGTGCAGATCGGCCGGCGGCTGGCCCGGCTGGCGCGGACCCACCAGGTCATCGTGGTGACCCACCTGCCTCAGGTCGCGGCATTCGCCGATGCCCACCTACTGGTCGACAGCGGTGACGGCCGCGCCAAGTCCAGCGGTGTGCGGCGCATCGACGACGAGGACCGGGTCGCCGAATTGGCCCGGATGCTGGCCGGACTGGGGGAGTCCGACAGCGGCCGGGCACATGCCAGGGAGCTGCTCGAGGCCGCTCAGCAGGAGCGCAGCGCAGGCTGACCCGGGTTGGCCGGAGATAACTCGGCGGTGCTCCACCGCAACGGGCTGACGTGGGTCAACTCGACCACCTCGGAGACCGTGAAGTCGATCGCGCATTGTGCTCCGGTCGTCGAATCGGCTTTGTCCCAGCCGATTTCAGCGGTTCCGGTGAGCTGAACGGTTGATCCCGAGGACCAGTCGACCACCAACAGCCCGCACCTCGGATTGGCGCTGATGTTGCCCAGCGTCATGAACATGGAATTCCCGCGATAGTCCGGCCAGCGCAGGCGCCGGGGTGAGAGCACCTGCAGAAAGCCGGGATTGCCGCCGCGGTGTGACGCGTCGGCGTTGCCTGCCGCATCCGCCGAACCGATGAAGAAGGTGTCGGCAGTGGCGATGAGCTCTTGCTGTCGGTCGGTCAGTGACTCGCCACGCTGCATTTCGGGCAACTCCATCGAGGCTCGCACCTCGGCGATGTGCCTGCGAGAGATGTACTTCGGGCAGTTCGAATACACCTGATCGGTGTGGATCCGCAGGCCCGTGCCCACCGGTTCGGCGGAGCCGTTGACCCGCATCCGGCGTCGGGTCTGCGGTTCGATGGCGATCATCCCCATCTGCTGTCCGCTGCCCAGCACATCGCGGACCGGATCGCCCGGCGCAGGCAGCGCTTCCAGCAGGATCGTGCGCGGATCGTCGGCGTGGACGAAGCCGGGTGGGCCGGCGATCAGACTGGCCCAGACCCGGCCTCCGTCGTCGGCCGCGGCGACCACGATCATCGGCTGTTCGGAGAGGAATGCGGCGGCGGCCGCTGGAACTTCCGTGCGGATCATCCGGCTGACGCGTGCGGCGATGGTCTCCTGCCCCATCTGCCGCTGCACCGCCAACTCACCCGAGTGATACATGTTCTCCTACTCCGCTCAGAAGAATCCGCAGGTGGGGGCCGATCCGTTTGGTGCGGGAGCCGTCTGCGCCCCACTCGCCGCGTACACCTCGAGCCGGGTTCCGTCCGGGTCGGTGAAGAAGATGCCACCGGATGCGGTGCCCTCACCGTGCGCGACGACACCGTCGTGCGCGAACTCGGCGCCAAGGGTTTTCAGTGCTGCCTCGACGGTCCGAACCTCGTCGATGCTGGCCGCCTCGAACGAAAGATGGTGCAGGCCTGGTGTTTCCGTGGAGAACCTACCGTTGCTCTGCTGCCAGAGCGTCAGCCGCAGCGCGCCGCCGGCTCCCAGGAAGGCATACCGGTGCTCGCCCTCGTTGTTGACGGCCAGCGGTTCGAAGCCGAGGGCCGTTCGGTAGAAGGCGACGGAGCGGTCCAGATCGGTGACGTTGATGCCGACGTGTCCGGTGGCGAGCTGGGGCGTGGTGGTCCCGGTCATGCAGTCCTCCCAAATGGCTAACCGATGTACATGATTACATAGGTTATGGCGGATTCAGGGCCGGCGTCAACCGCCTAATCGAATTTCAACGGTTAGTTCGGCGGGTGACCGTTGGTGTCGGCGGCGCGTGGTTACCCTCAGGTATGCGTGATCCGCGCCCGCATGTCGGCGAACCTCTTGCGCTGGATCTGCTGAACACCCGGTGGATGTCGGCGGACGGACCGCAGGACCTGCTCGCTGATGCCGAAGGCCTGCGGTGCTGGTTGCTGGCCAACGGCCTGGGTGACCGCTGCGAGGCTGACGAGAAGTCGCGGGTCGCACTGGTCGCGGCCCGCGAGGCGATCCTGCGGGCCCTGCAGGCGGGATCCGTCGACGAGGTGAATGAGGTGCTGGAACGGGGCCGGATCCGGCGCACGCTGACAGCGTCGGGGCCTGTCGAGGCCGCCGATGTGTCACAGCCGGAATGGCTGGCCGGCTGGCTGGCCGCAGATGACTTGTTGCGGTTGCTGGGCGAGGTCCCCGACCGCATCAAGCAGTGTGCGCACCCGCACTGCATTCTGTGGTTCCACGACACCTCCAAGAACGGGGCGCGACGCTGGCACTCGATGGCCACGTGTGGCAACCGCGCGAAGGCGGCGCGGCACTATGCAGCGAAGCGCGATTGATACCGATTGGCTGTTACTGATGTGACAAAAGCCAACTTGTGAGGCTGGTGTTACGGCGCGCCTCCGCCTCCTGACCGGCGATGCCCGACAGAATCGGCGCATGAAGATGTCCACGCTGCTCACTCGCAATGCCAGTACGCGTCCCGGAGTGACCGGCACGGCGCGAGTGGACCGCGACATCGATCGGCTGCTGCGCCGCGTCGGCCCCGGCGACATCGTCGTCCTCGACGCCCAGGATCTGGACCGGATCACGGCCGATGCGCTTGTCGAGGCCCAGATCGCCGGTGTCGTCAACGCCTCGCCGTCCATCTCGGGGCGCTATCCGAACCTGGGGCCGGAAGTGCTCGTCGCCAATGGTGTGATGCTGATCGACGAGGCCGGGCCGGATGTCTTCCGCAAGATCAAGGACGGGGCGCGGATCCGCCTGAACAACGGCGGCGTCTACTCCGGTGACCGACGCATCGCGGTGGGTACCGAGCGCAACGATCAAGAGATCCACGAGTTGATGCACGACGCCAAGAGCGGTCTGGTGGCGCATCTGGAGGCGTTCGCGGGCAACACCATCGAGTTCATCCGCAGCGAGAGCCCGCTACTCATCGACGGCATCGGAATCCCGAACATCGACGTGGACCTGCACCGCCGCCACGTGGTGATCGTCGCCGAGGAACCCGACGCGGCCGAGGACCTCAAGGCGCTCAAGCCCTTCATCAAGGAGTACCAACCGGTGCTGGTCGGCGTCGGGGCCGGCGCGGACGTACTGCGCAAGGCCGGATACCGTCCCGCGCTGATCGTCGGCGACCCGGACAAGATGAGCGTCGAGGTGCTGCGGTGCGGTGCCCAGGTGGTGCTGCCCGCCGACGCCGACGGCCATGCCGCCGGGCTGGAACGAATCCAGGACCTCGGGGTGGGTGCGATGACCTTCCCTGCCGCGGGATCGGCGGCCGACCTGGCGCTACTGCTGTGTGATCACCACGGGGCGTCACTGATCGTGACGGCCGGTCACACCGCCTCGATCGAGGAGTTCTTCGACCGCTCGCGCCAGCGCAGCAACCCGTCGACGTTCTTGACCCGGTTGAAGGTCGGCGAGAAGCTCGTCGACGCCAAGGCGGTCGCGACCCTCTACCGCAGCCGGGTGTCCGGCGGGGCGATCGCGCTGCTGGTGCTGGCCATGCTGGTGGCCGTGGTCGTCGCGCTGTGGGTGTCGCGCGCAGACGGTGCCATATTCGATTGGGTTGTCGAGTACTGGAACCGCTTCACGCTCTGGGTGCAGGGCCTGGTCAGCTGAGTGGTAGGTGAGCTGTGATCACGCTACGTGCACACGCGATCTCGTTGGCGTCGGTGTTCCTGGCGCTGGCAATCGGGGTGGCACTGGGTTCGGGGCTGCTGTCGAACACGGTGCTGTCGGGTCTTCGTGACGACAAGTTGGAACTGCAGCACCAGATCGACACGCTCACCGACGGTAAGAATGCGTTGAATGAAAAGCTCAATGCCGCAGGAGAATTCGACGCACAGATGGCGCCCCGGATGGTGCGCGACGCATTGAAGGACAAGTCGGTGGTGGTGTTCCGCACCCCGGATGCCGTCGACGGCGACGTCGACGCCGTGTCGCGGTTCGTCCGCGACGCCGGCGGCACGGTGACCGGGAAAATCGCACTCACGAGCGAGTTCGTCGAAGCGAATTCGGCCGACAAACTACTTTCCGTGGTCAACTCGCCGATCGTGCCGGCCGGCAAACAGTTGAGCACCGCGGCGGTGGACCAGGGGTCTCAGGCCGGCGACCTGTTGGGCATCACGCTGCTGATCGACCGGAACCCGGCCGCAGCACCCGTCGATGACATGCAGCGGCAGACCGTGCTCACTGCGCTGCGCGACACCGGATTCCTGACCTATGACGATCCACACATCGGCGCGGCCAACACGGCGCTGATCGTGACCGGAGGCGGGCTGGGTGAAGACGGCGGCAACCGCGGCGCGACCATGGCCCGCTTCGCCGCCGGCCTGGCTCCGCACGGCACCGGGACGGTGCTCGTGGGGCGTTCGGGGGCGGCCTCTGGGACCGGACCGGTGGCCGTGACCAGGTCGGATGCCGGCTTGACCGCGATGGTCACCACAGTGGACGACGCCGATTCCAGCGCCGGTCAGATCACCGCGGTCCTGGCGCTGAGCGACCTCGCGGGCGGGGGGAAGCCTGGCAAGTACGGAACCGGGCAGGGTGCGACGTCGGTGACCGTCCCGCAATAGGCGGGTTTTGCCCGGGTGCGCGCGGCGCGCCAGCGACGGCTTGTCGGCGTCGGTGTTAAGGTGAACTTCCGTGGGTCGGCAGGCCACAGCTGGTTTATTGATTCCCTGCCCGTCGTCACGGAGGATGCTTTTGCCCGCCTTACGCAAGCACCCGCACACCGCCACCAAACACCTCTTCGTCACCGGTGGCGTGGCGTCTTCACTCGGTAAAGGATTGACCGCCTCGAGCCTGGGTCAGCTGCTGACCGCGCGGGGACTGCAGGTGACAATGCAGAAGCTCGACCCCTATCTGAACGTCGATCCCGGCACCATGAACCCGTTCCAGCACGGTGAGGTGTTCGTGACCGAGGACGGCGCCGAGACCGACCTCGACGTCGGCCACTACGAGCGATTCCTCGACCGCGACCTGTCCCAGTCGGCCAACGTCACCACTGGTCAGGTCTACTCGTCGGTGATCGCCAAGGAACGCCGCGGTGAGTACCTGGGCGACACCGTGCAGGTGATTCCCCACATCACCGACGAGATCAAGAGCCGCATCCTGGCGATGGCCGAGCCCGACGCGACCGGTCACCGTCCCGACATCGTGATCACCGAAATCGGCGGCACGGTCGGCGACATCGAGTCGTTGCCGTTCCTGGAGGCCGCCCGTCAGGTGCGCCACGAGGTGGGCCGGGACAACTGCTTCTTCCTGCACGTGTCGCTGGTGCCGTACCTGGCCCCGTCCGGTGAGCTCAAGACCAAGCCCACGCAGCATTCGGTGGCCGCGCTGCGCAGTATCGGTATCACCCCCGACGCACTGATCCTGCGATGTGACCGCGACGTGCCCGAGCCACTGAAGAACAAGATCGCGCTGATGTGCGACGTCGACATCGACGGGGTGATCTCCACCCCGGACGCGCCCTCGATCTACGACATCCCCAAGGTGCTGCACCGTGAGGAACTCGACGCGTACGTGGTGCGCCGGCTGAATCTGCCTTTCCGCGATGTCGACTGGACTGAGTGGGACGATCTGCTGCGCCGGGTGCACGAACCGCACGAGACGGTCCGGATTGCCTTGGTGGGCAAGTACATCGACCTCTCGGACGCCTACCTGTCGGTGGCCGAGGCGCTGCGCGCCGGCGGCTTCAAACACCGCGCCAAGGTGGAGATCCGGTGGGTGGCCTCCGATGACTGTGAGACCGACGCCGGCGCGGCGGCTGCGTTGTCCGATGTCGACGGGGTGCTCATTCCCGGCGGGTTCGGTATCCGCGGCATCGAGGGCAAGCTCGGGGCGATCTCCTTCGCCCGTAAACGCGGCCTGCCGGTGCTGGGTCTGTGTCTGGGACTGCAGTGCATCGTGATCGAGGCGGCCCGGTCGGTCGGCATCGCCGGCGCCAACTCTGCCGAGTTCGATCCGAAGACCCCGGATCCGGTGATCTCCACGATGGCCGATCAGAAGGACGTCGTCGCCGGCGAGGCCGACCTTGGCGGCACCATGCGACTGGGTGCGTACCCCGCAGTGCTGGAAGCCGGGTCCATCGTGTCGGAGGCCTATCAGGCCACCGAGGTATCCGAACGGCATCGGCACCGCTTCGAGGTCAACAACGCCTACCGGGACCGGATCGCCGAGAGCGGTCTGCGGTTCAGCGGCACCTCGCCCGACGGACACCTGGTGGAGTTCGTGGAGTACGACTCGAAGATCCACCCATTCCTGGTCGGGACGCAGGCCCACCCGGAGCTCAAGAGCCGGCCGACGCGGCCGCATCCGCTGTTCGCGGCATTCATCGGCGCATCACTGGCCTACAAGGCCGAGGAACGGCTGCCCGGGATGGAGCTTCCCGAGCAGTTCGACGAGGACGGTCGGGAAGCAGAAGCCGGCGAAAGTCCTTTGGGCGAAGCCGAAGCCGCTTCTCTTGGCTGAACACGACTTCGAGACCCTGGCCAGCGAAACCGTCTACGTCGGAAACATTTTCGCGCTGCGTGCGGACGAGGTCAGCATGCCCGGCGGCGGGTCGGCCCGGCGCGAGGTCGTCGAGCACTATGGTGCGGTCGCTGTGGTGGCCCTCGACGAGGACGGCAATGTGGTACTGGTGTACCAGTACCGTCACCCGCTGGGGCGTCGGCTCTGGGAACTGCCTGCCGGCCTCCTCGACCTGGGCGGGGAACCTCCGGAGGTGACCGCCGCGCGCGAACTCTCCGAAGAGGTCGGTCTGGCCGCCGCGCACTGGCGGGTGCTGGTGGACCTCGATTCGACGCCAGGGTTCTCCGACGAGAGCGTCAGGATCTTCCTGGCCACAGGGTTGACCGACATCGGCCGTCCCGAGGCCGAGCACGAGGAAGCTGACATGGTTGTCGAGCGGGTGCCGCTGGGGGAGGCCGTGCGGCGGGTGTTCTCCGGCGACATCGTGAATGGTATTGCGGTGGCAGGCATTCTGGCCGCGCACGCGATGCCCGACGCGGAGGCGCTACGACCGGTCGAAGCGGTGTGGACCGACCAGCCGACAGCGTTCAGGCGGCGCAAAGGTCTGTTATGACCACACCGTCGCCCCTCCGATCGGCCCTCGACGACCAACTGCAGGGCTACCTCGATCACCTGACGATCGAGCGGGGCGTGGCGGCCAACACCTTGAGTTCGTACCGGCGCGATCTGCGCCGTTATGCCGAACACCTGACCAAGCGTGGAATCGAGGACCTGGCCGCGGTGGCGGAGGCCGATGTCAGCGACTTCCTGATTGCCCTGCGTCGGGGCGACCCCGAATCGGGAGTGACCGCGCTGTCGGCGGTTTCGGCGGCCAGGGCCGTGGTCGCAGTCCGCGGACTGCACCGGTTCGCCACGGCCGAGGGCATCACCGAACTGGATGTCGCCCGCGGGGTCAAACCGCCCACCCCCAGTCGTCGGCTGCCCAAGAGCCTCACCCTCGACGAGGTGCTCGCCTTGCTCGAGGCCGCCGGCGGGGAGAGCGAGGCCGACGGTCCGCTGACGCTGCGTAACCGTGCACTGCTGGAACTGCTGTACTCCACCGGTGCCCGCATCTCCGAGGCGGTCGGACTCGACGTCGACGACATCGACACGCACGCGCGTTCGGTGCTGCTGCGCGGCAAGGGCGGTAAGCAGCGGCTCGTACCCATCGGACGCCCGGCGGTCACTGCGCTCGACGCGTACCTGGTGCGGGGGCGTCCGGATCTGGCCCGCCGGGGCCGCGGCACCCCCGGAATCTTCCTCAACGCCCGCGGCGGCCGGCTGTCCCGCCAGAGTGCCTGGCAGGTGTTGCAGGATGCGGCCGCTCGGGCCGGCATCACCTCGGCAGTGTCGCCGCACACGTTGCGGCACTCGTTCGCGACGCACCTGCTCGACGGTGGCGCCGACGTGCGCGTCGTACAGGAACTGCTGGGCCACGCTTCGGTCACCACTACGCAGATCTACACCATGGTCACCGTGCACACGCTGCGCGAGGTATGGGCGGGTGCACACCCGCGCGCGCGTTAACCCAGATACTCCGACTCCAGCACCAGATCGGGCAGCAGGGTCTGGTATTCGGCATGTGTCTTGTGCTGGGTGGTGTCCCACAGCGAGCCCTGATGCGCACTCATGTAGGCCAGGTACTTCGGCGCCCCCGGCAGCTTCACGTTGTCGGCCACCACGATCGAGCCCCGGTGCAGCCAACCGCGGTCCAGCAGGCTCTGCAGGTCCGGCAGGTAGGCGTTCTTGTCGTGGTCGAGGAACACGAAATCCAGCCCGCCGGTGTCGAACCCGCTCGCAACGAGCGCGTCCAGCGTGCGACCGCCGTCACCGATGGTCCCGACGACGCAGGTGATCCGGTCGGCCACCCCGGCGTGGGTCCAGATGCGTCGCGCGATGTCGGCGTTGGTGGGGGAGAACTCGACCGAGAACACCCGGGCAGCGGGCGCGGCGCGGGCGATGCGCATCGCGCCGTAACCGCAGTAGGTGCCCAGCTCGAGCGCCAGGCGCGGGTTGGCCCGGACGACTGCGGAGTCGAGCAGCGCACCCTTCTCGTCGCCGACGTTGATCAGGAACGACTTCTCGTAGGCGAACTTGTCGATGGTGGCGATGGCGTCGTCGAGGTCACCCGCGCGGGCGTTGGCCACGACATAGTCGGCGGCCGCGGCCTCCCTGCCATCGCCCCACTGCCCGGTCCGGGCGAAGTGTCTGGCGCCGATTCCCATCCGGATGAACGACCACCGCAACAGCGGTAGCCGCTGTTTGAGACTCATGACGCACACCATATGCGCCGGTTTGCCCGCGGGTCTGCCCGTTCTGGCTGCGTACCGACGTTAAACTTGCCGGGATGTATGCCGAGACTGCGGGATGCCCGACCAGGAGTGGTGGGGTATGACCGACGACGGCGGACATGACGGGCTGTTCGAACACAGCTCACCCGAACTCGGCCTGACCGGCCGGCCTCCGCGAGACATCCCCGAACCGCCGGCCCGTTCGACACACGGCCCGGCCAAGGTCATCGCGATGTGCAATCAGAAGGGCGGGGTTGGCAAGACCACCTCGACCATCAACCTGGGTGCCAGCCTGGCCGAGTACGGTCGCCGGGTGCTGCTGGTGGACCTCGATCCGCAGGGCGCGCTGTCGGCGGGCCTCGGGGTGCCGCACTACGAGCTCGAGCACACTGTGCACAACCTGCTGATCGAACCGCGGGTGTCCATCGATGAGGTGGTGATCAAGACCCGGGTCAGCGGCATGGACCTGGTGCCCAGCAACATCGACCTGTCGGCCGCCGAGATCCAGCTGGTCAACGAGGTCGGCCGCGAGCAGTCCCTGGCCCGGGCCCTCTACCCGGTGCTCGACCGCTACGACTACGTGCTGATCGACTGCCAGCCCTCGTTGGGTCTGCTCACGGTCAACGGGCTGGCCTGCGCCGACGGTGTGATCATCCCCACCGAATGCGAGTACTTCTCGCTGCGCGGATTGGCTCTGCTGACCGACACCGTGGCCAAGGTCCACGACCGGCTCAACCCGAAACTGTCCATCAGCGGCATCCTGGTCACCCGCTACGACCCGCGCACGGTCAACGCACGCGAGGTCATGGCCCGGGTGGTGGAACGGTTCGGCGACCTGGTGTTCGACACCGTGATCACCCGGACCGTGCGTTTCCCGGAGACCAGCGTGGCCGGCGAGCCGATCACCACCTGGGCGCCCAAATCGGGCGGTGCCGTCGCCTACCGGTCGCTGGCGCGCGAAGTCATCGACCGGTTCGGCGCGTGAACGATGTCCTGAACACCCCGGCCACTCCGACCGGCGATCCTGCCGAACCAGCTGCCGCGGCCGGGGATGAGCCCGCCACCGGTGATCAGCAGAACCGCTTCCAGGTTCGGCTCACCAACTTCGAGGGACCGTTCGACCTGCTGTTGCAGCTGATATTCGCGCACCGCCTCGATGTCACCGAGGTCGCATTGCACCAGGTCACCGATGATTTCATCGCCTACACCAAGGAGATCGGCGCCCGGCTCGAACTCGACGAGACCACGACGTTCCTGGTGATCGCGGCCACGCTGCTGGATTTGAAGGCGGCCCGGCTGCTGCCGTCGGGCGAGGTCCACGACGAGGAAGATCTCGCCCTGCTAGAGGTCCGTGACCTCTTGTTCGCGCGGCTGCTGCAGTACCGGGCGTTCAAGCATGTCGCGTTGATGTTCGCCGAACTGGAGGCCGCGGCGCTGCGCAGCTACCCGCGTGCAGTGTCGCTGGAGGACCGTTTCTCCGACCTGCTGCCCGAGGTGATGCTCGGCGTCGATGCCGGCAAGTTCGCCGAGATCGCGGCCGCCGCCTTCACCCCGCGTCCGGTGCCCACAGTCGGCATCGATCACATTCATGCGCCCAAGGTTTCGGTGCCTGAACAGGCGCACCGCATCATCGCCCTGCTCGAACAGCGCGGGATCGGCGAATGGGCCAGTTTCTCCGAACTGGTGGCCGAGTGCACGGACGGATTGCAGATCGTCGGCAGCTTCCTGGCGCTGCTCGAACTGTTCCGGGCCAGGGCGGTAGCATTCGAGCAACCAGAAGCGCTTGGAGTGCTCCAGATTTCGTGGACCGGAGATCGGCCGACCAGCGAACATCTGGCAACCGCTGATGCGGAAGAATAGCGAGAACAATGACTGACGAGATCTCCGATTCCGGAGAGCGGTCCGATGATGCCCCGGGTGATGTGATCCCGGTCGGAGATGACCTGGGCGTCGACGTGGCGACGGTTCCCGAGCTTGAGGACGGTGAACTGGGCGCGGTGCTCGAAGCGCTGCTGCTGGTGGTGGACACCCCGGTGACGGTGGATGCGCTGGCCTCGGCCACCGAACAGCCCGCGTACCGGGTGATGGCCAAGCTGCGCCTGATGGCCGAGGACTTCGGCGCGCGTGACAGCGGCATCGATCTGCGCGAGGCCGCGGGGGGCTGGCGGATGTACACCCGAGCGCGCTATGCCCCGTACGTCGAGCGGCTGCTGCTCGACGGCGCCAGGTCCAAGCTGACCCGGGCGGCGCTGGAGACCCTCGCGGTGGTGGCCTACCGGCAGCCGGTGACCCGGGCGCGGGTGAGCGCGGTGCGCGGTGTCAACGTGGACGCGGTGATACGCACGCTGGTGGCACGTGGCCTGATCACCGAGGCGGGCACCGATTCGGATTCGGGTGCGGTGATGTTCGCCACCACCGAATTGTTCCTGGAACGGCTGGGCTTGTCCTCGCTGACCGATCTGCCAGACATCGCGCCGCTGCTGCCCGATGTCGACGTGATCGACGATCTGAGCGAATCACTCGGCGACGAGCCGCGTTTCGCCAAACTCAACGGCGGCTCACCCGGCAGCAATCAGCCGCTGGCCTTCGACGTGGACAAGGACTGACATGGCTGAAGAAGGCGTACGGCTGCAGAAAGTGTTATCCCAGGCGGGAATTGCCTCCCGGCGGGTGGCTGAGCGGATGATCACCGACGGCCGCGTCGAGGTGGACGGCAGATTGGTGACTGAGCTCGGTACGCGGGTCGACCCGGCGGTCGCCGAGATCCGGGTGGACGGCTCACGGGTGGTCATCGATGACACGCTCGTCTATCTGGCGATCAACAAGCCGATCGGCATGCTGTCCACGATGTCCGACGAGCGTGGCCGCCCGTGCGTGGGAGATCTGGTGGAGCACCGGGTTCGGGGCAACAAGAAGCTGTTTCACGTCGGCCGCCTCGACGCCGACACCGAGGGGCTGCTGCTGCTGACCAACGATGGGGAGCTCGCGCACCGGCTGATGCACCCGTCGTACGAGATCCCCAAGACCTACGTGGCGACCGTGGTCGGTACGGTGCCGCGCGGGCTCGGGAAAAAGCTGCGCACCGGCGTCGAACTCGACGACGGCCCGGCACACGTCGACGACTTCGCGGTGGTGGACACGGTTCCCGGCAAGACTCTGGTGAAGGTCACCCTGCACGAGGGCCGCAACCGCATCGTGCGGCGCATGCTGGCCGCGGTGGATTTCCCGGTGCAGGAACTGGTCCGCACCGACATCGGTTCGGTGGCGCTGGGGGACCAGCGGCCGGGCAGTATCAGGGCGCTCAGCCGCAAGGAAATCGGCGAGCTTTATCAGGCGGTGGGAATGTGAGCGGATCTCTGGTGGTGGCGGTCGATGGACCGGCGGGGACCGGAAAGTCTTCGGTTTCAAGAAGTTTGGCGCAAGCCCTGGGAGCGAGCTACCTGGACACCGGCGCGATGTACCGCATCGTCACGTTGGCGGTCCTGCGCGCCGGGGCCGACCTGGACGATGCCGCGGCGATCGACGCGGTGGCCTCAGGTGCGGTGATCGGTGTGGGCTCGGATCCCGGTGAGGACCGCGCGTTCCTGGCCGGCGAAGACGTCTCGGACGAGATTCGCGGTGACGAGGTGACCCGCGCGGTCTCTGCGGTCTCGGCGGTACCTCAGGTGCGTGCCCGGTTGGTCGATCTGCAGCGCGAGTTGGCGTCTGCGGGTGGACGCGTGGTGGTCGAGGGCCGCGACATCGGAACTGTCGTGCTGCCCACGGCCGACGTCAAGATCTTCCTGACCGCCTCGGCCGAGGAGCGGGCCCGGCGTCGCAATGCCCAGAACCTCGCCAGCGGCCTGCCCGACGACTACGCGACCGTGCTCGCCGATGTGCAGCGGCGCGACCGCCTGGACTCCACGCGGGCCGTTTCCCCGCTGCGGGCAGCCGAGGATGCGCTGGTGGTCGACACCAGTGAGATGGACCAAACACAGGTCGTGGCATACCTTCTCGACCTGGTGACCCAGCATGCGGGGGTGCGCCGATGAGCTCCGATGGTGACGGCACCTGGTCGGACGAGAGCGACTGGGAGTTCAGCGACGAGGTCGCCGAGGTTCTCGAGGAGGCCGCCGCGCCGCCTCCGGTGCTGGCCGTGGTCGGCCGGCCCAATGTGGGGAAATCCACTCTGGTGAACCGGATCCTGGGGCGTCGCGAAGCCGTCGTGCAGGACATTCCCGGGGTGACCCGCGACCGGGTGTCCTATGACGCGAACTGGCTGAACCGCCGTTTCATGGTGCAGGACACCGGGGGATGGGAACCCGATGCCAAGGGTCTGCAGCAGTTGGTGGCCGACCAGGCGCTGGTGGCGATGCGCACTGCCGACGCGATCATCCTGGTGGTCGACGCGGTCGTCGGTGCCACCTCGGCCGACGAGGCGGCGGCCCGGATGCTGCGTAAGTCGGGCAAGCCGGTTTTCTTGGCGGCCAACAAGGTTGACACGCAGCGCGGTGAGTCCGACGCCGCGGCACTGTGGTCGCTTGGTATCGGCGAGCCGCACGCGATCAGCGCCATGCACGGCCGGGGCGTGGCCGATTTGCTGGACGTGGTGATGGAAAAGCTGCCGACCGTCTCGGAGGTGGCCGGCGGCGGTGTCGGCGGCCCGCGCCGGGTGGCGCTGGTGGGCAAGCCGAACGTGGGCAAGAGCTCCCTGCTGAACCGGCTGGCCGGTGACGAGCGTTCGGTGGTGCACGACGTCGCGGGCACCACGGTCGATCCCGTCGACTCGCTGATCGAATTAGGCGGCAAGACTTGGCGTTTCGTCGACACCGCGGGTTTGCGCCGCAAGGTCGGGCAGGCCAGTGGGCACGAGTTCTACGCCTCGGTGCGCACCCACGGTGCGATCGATGCGGCCGAGGTGGCGATCATGCTGATCGATGCCTCCCAGCCGCTGACCGAGCAGGACTTGCGGGTGCTGTCGATGGTCATCGAGGCCGGGCGTGCACTGGTCGTCGCGTTCAACAAATGGGACTTGGTCGACGAGGACCGGCGCTACCTGCTGGACAAAGAGATCGACCGTGAGCTGGCACAGGTGCAGTGGGCGCCGCGGGTCAACATCTCGGCCATGACCGGCCGGGCGGTGCAGAAGCTGGTGCCGGCGCTGGAGACATCACTGGCGTCCTGGGACAAGCGGATCTCGACCGGTCAGCTCAACAACTTCCTCAAAGAGATCGTGGCCGCAACGCCGCCGCCGGTGCGCGGCGGCAAGCAGCCCAAGATCCTGTTCGCCACCCAGGCAGCCACCCGGCCGCCGACCTTCGTGCTGTTCACCTCCGGGTTCCTGGAGGCCGGCTACCGCCGGTTCCTGGAGCGCCGCCTGCGTGAGACGTTCGGATTCGAGGGCAGCCCGGTGAAGATCAACGTCCGGGTCCGGGAGAAGCGCGGAGCACCCAAGAAGAAGCGCTGAACCGGGCCGATAGGCTGGCCCGAGTGTCCGTCACCCACATGATCCTGATCGCGCTGGCCGGTGTCGGTGCGGGCGCGATCAACGCGGTCGTCGGGTCCGGCACGCTGATCACCTTCCCCACGCTCGTGGCGCTGGGCTTTCCGCCGGTCACCTCGACGATGTCCAATGCCGTCGGGCTGGTCGCCGGCGGGGTTTCGGGCACCTGGGGCTATCGCCGCGAGTTGCGTGGTCAGTGGAAGCGGCTGCGGTGGCAGATTCCCGGATCGCTGATCGGGGCCGCGCTGGGCTCCTGGCTGCTGCTGCACCTGCCGGAAAAAGTGTTCGTCACGGTGGTGCCGGTGCTGCTGATATTGGCGCTGGCCCTGGTGGTCGTCGGTCCCCGGATCCAGGCCTGGGCGCGGCAACGCGCCGAGGCGTCCGGTCAATCTGCCGACCATGTGAGCACACGCCGGATGGCGCTGCTGGTGCTCGGCACGTTCGCCGTCGGTATCTACGGCGGCTACTTCACCGCGGCCCAGGGAATCCTGCTGATCGCGGTGATGGGTCTTCTGCTGCCCGAGTCGATCCAGCGCATGAACGCCGCGAAGAACCTGCTGTCGTTGTTGGTCAACATCGTGGCGGCGCTGGCATACACGATCGTCGCATTCGACCGCATCAGCTGGGCGGCAGCGGGCCTGATCGCGGTCGGTTCGCTGATCGGCGGTTTCCTCGGCGCGCATTACGGACGCCGGCTGTCGCCGAATGCGTTGCGCGCCGTGATCGTGGTGGTGGGACTGATCGGCCTGTACCGGTTGTTGAGCCTGTAGGGCAAGGCCTTGCCTGTCCGAAGGCTCAGGTAAAGTCACGTCGACTGTCGAGCAGGAAGGGGTGACCGGTGGCTGAACTCGCCTACCGCACCGCACCGTCTGCTCTGGCTGCCCTCGAGCCCTTCTGGCCCTCGCGCCGGCTGATGGCTTTCGACGAGTGGTGTTGCGCGGGTCTGTAGACACGCGCCCAACATTCCGTCGGGTCACCCGGGGCGGTGACCACAATCGAAAGCAGCCGAACCCATGCGTTCGCTTCTGATCTTCACGCTCGTCGGCCTCGGGGCCCAGTTGGTCGACGGTGCGCTCGGAATGGCGTTCGGTGTCACCGCCTCGACCCTGCTGGTGCTCAGCGGGGTGGCGTCGGCACAGGCCAGCGCCGCGGTGCACCTGGCTGAGGTCGGGACGACGCTGGCCTCTGCGGTGTCGCACTGGCGCTTCAAGAACATAAATTGGCCGATGGTGGCCAAGCTCGGCCTTCCCGGCGCTGCAGGTGCGTTCGCAGGTGCCACGGTGCTGTCGTCGTTGTCGACAGAGTCTGCGGCACCGCTCATGGCGGCGATCCTGCTGGGCATCGGACTCTACGTGCTGTTGCGGTTCTCGCTGGGTAAGCCGCTGAACCTGGGGGAGCACGGCACCAGTCACAGCGCGAAGTTCCTCGCCCCGCTGGGCTTGTTCGGCGGCTTCATCGACGCTTCCGGTGGCGGCGGGTGGGGCCCGGTGACCACCAGCACCCTGCTGTCGCAGGGCAAGACGGCACCGCGGACGGTGATCGGCTCGGTGAGCGCCTCGGAATTCCTCGTGTCGGTAGCGGCATCGGTCGGCTTCCTGATCGGGCTCCGCCAGGAATTCCTGGAGAACTGGCCCGTGGTCCTCGGGCTCATGGTCGGCGGCGTGATCGCCGCACCGTTCGCCGCATGGCTGGTCAGCCGCGTCAATCCGGCGCTGCTCGGCACGGCCGTCGGTGGGGTCATCCTGCTGACCAACAGCCAGAAGCTGGTGCATTACTTCGGTATCCACTGGCCGTGGTCGAGCGGGATCTACGTGGTCATCGTGGCGGGCTGGGCGGCTCTGGTGGTCCGGGCATGGCAGACCTCGCGGGCGCCGCGCGATGTCGAGGATTCGGTCGTCGCCGCGGTCGAGGAGCCGGCGGCCCGGGGCTAGTCGGTCCCTTTCGCGGGCTGCGGCAACCCGACGTACATCGTCTTGTGCAGCGACAGCACGTGATTGCGGGCTATCTCGGAGGCCGCCGGGCTGTCACGTCGGCGCAGCGCCTCCACCAGCTGGGCGTGCTCGCGGTTGGACTCATGCAGGTAGTTGATGGGGTACGGGATGAAGTAGCGGTACAGCCCGTGCAGCACGTCGCAGTAGGTGTTCATCGCCCAGCCGAGACCGCTTGCCGCGGCGACTGATTCGTGGAAACGCTGATCGGCGTGGTGGAAGCCGGTCCAGTCGGTGGTCGCGGCCGCCTCGGCGACGATGGCCGCGAGTGCGTCGAGTTCCTCATCGCCGGCGGCCTGCGCCGCGGCGGCACTGAGCGCATCCTCGGCGAGCGCGCGCAGGTCGATGAGGCGGCGCACCTCGGCGGCATCGGCGCGGAACGTGGCCGACGGACGATCGGTTCCGGGCGTGACACGGGCACCGCTTCGGGCGACGAACGTTCCGCCGGCCCGGCCCCGGCGGCGGACCACCAGGCCCTCGTCGGCCATCGACTGCAGGGCCCGGCGGACGGTGGCGACGCTGACGTCGAGGGCTTCGGCGATATCGGGTTCGGCGGGGAGCCGTTCCCCACCTGCCATGAGTTCCAACTCGATGGCCAGCTCGAGACGCGCCCGCACCGTGTCGACCGCACTGAGTCGGGTGATGCCCGCGACGGCGGGGGCGCTCAGCGCCGGGTGCGCGTCACCGACCTGCAACGTCATGGCACTCAGGGTACGTGAGCTATTGCCTTATTTGTTCGTGCTGAACTAATATCTCCGCTAAATTCGCTCATCCTGGGTTATTAATTCTTCGGAGGTTCTGTGTCCGGATCGATCACGGTGGCCGCCGTCCAGGCGGCACCGCTGGACATGGCCGGGCTGCCGGTGTTCGGCCGGGACGACACCGTCACGCAGTTCGCCGCCGATGTGCTTCGAGTGCGGTCGGCGGTGACCGGGCCGGCACTGATCGTCTATCCGGAGATCCACCTGTTCGGCACCGAGGACACCGACATGTTGGCCGCGGCGGCCGAACCGCTGGACGGTCCCCTGATCGCGGCCCTCGGTGAGATCGCCCGGGCCGCCGATGCGTGGCTGGTTCCCGGCTCAGTGTGCGAGCTGGGCGAGAACGGCGAATTATTCAACACTGCACCAGTTTTCGCCCCCGACGGACGGCTCATGGCGTCCTACCGCAAGATCTTCCCCTGGCGGCCGTTCGAGAAGTACACGCCGGGCAGCCATTTCGTCACCGCCGACATCCCTGACGTCGGCCGACTCGGACTGTCCATCTGCTACGACGCCTGGTTTCCCGAGGTCAGCCGCCACCTCGCCTGGATGGGTGCCGACATGATCGTCAATGTCGTCAAGACCACCACCGAGGACCGGAGTCAGGAGTTGGTGCTGGCCCGCGCCAATTCGATTGTGAACCAGGTGTTCACAGTGAGTGTCAACTGCGCCGGACCGGTCGGCAAGGGTCGCAGCATCATCGTCGACCCGGAAGGCGTTGTGCTCGAAGAGAGCTCGGACGATACGCCTGGGGTGTTGTGCCGGCGCATCGACTTCGGAGCCGTCGCCGCCGTCCGCGAGCGCGGCACCGCCGGGACCAACCGGATGTGGGACCAGTTCGGGCCGTCGGACCGCCCGATCCCACTGCCGCTGTACGACGGCCGCATCGACCCGCAGCGCTGGTCACCGTCGAACCACCACGCCGAATGAAAGGCACCCCATGACACCACCCTCCGCAGGGCAACCGACCCTGGTGCGGGCCCTCGGGTTGCGCTCGCTGGTGCTCTTCGGTCTGGCGTACATGACGCCGTTGATCGTGCTCGGTATCTTCGGGGTGGTCGCCTCCACCACCGCCGGGGCGTCAGCATCGGCCTATCTGATCGCGTTGGCGGCCATGCTGTTCACCGCATCCAGCTACGGCAGGATGGCGACCGCGTACCCGGTGTCGGGGTCGGCGTACACCTACGTGCGCCGCACCATCGACCCGCGCGTCGGATTCCTCACCGGCTGGGCAGTACTGCTCGACTACCTGTTCCTGCCCATGGTCATCTGGCTGATCGGGGCGGCGTATCTGGACGCCCAGTTCCCGGGCATCCCCGGCTGGCTGTGGGTGCTTGGCTTCATCCTGATCACCACCGTGCTCAACGTCGTCGGCATCAAGGTGGCCGACAAGGCCAACTATCTGCTGATGGCGTTCCAGTTGCTGGTCATTGTGTTGTTCGTGGGGCTGTCGGTGGCCTCGGTCTACCGCAGCAGCGGTGCCGGGGGACTGATCAGTGCAAGCCCCTTCGTCGGGATCGGTGCCGGCATAGGGGGAGTGACGGCCGGAGCGGCCATCGCCGCCTACTCCTTCCTGGGCTTCGATGCCGTGACCACGTTCACCGAGGAGGCCGTCGAACCGCGCAAGAACATGCCCCGCGCCATCATGCTCATCGCGCTGATCGGCGGTTCCATCTTCCTGGTCATCGCCTACACCACCCAATTGGTGCACCCCGGTGGGGAATTCGCCGATTCGTCGTCGGCCGCGCTCGAGATCGCCAAGCAGATCGGCGGCAATCTGTTCGGGGCGGTGTTCC
The DNA here is from genome assembly GCF_011745145.1 of Mycobacterium sp. DL440. Taxonomy (NCBI): domain Bacteria; kingdom Bacillati; phylum Actinomycetota; class Actinomycetes; order Mycobacteriales; family Mycobacteriaceae; genus Mycobacterium; species Mycobacterium sp. DL440. The sequence continues at coordinate 2,524,554 of NZ_CP050191.1, forward strand.
TCGCGGGCCTGATCCTCGCGCAGTTCGCTTCCGGCATCGCCGCGCAGGCCTCGGCGTCGCGGCTGCTGTTCGCGATGGGTCGCGACGGCACCCTGCCGCGGTCGGTGTTCGGCACGCTGAGCGCCAAATTCCGCACCCCGGCGGCCAACCTGGTGATGGTCGGCGTGGTGGGCCTGCTGGCGATGTTCCTCGATGTCGCGACCTCGACGTCATTCATCAACTTCGGGGCGTTCGTCGCGTTCACTCTCGTGAACGTGTCGGTCATCGTCTACTACTTCCGCCGACGGACCGCCGGCGAGGGGCACAACCCGCTGCTGTACGTCCTAGCCCCCGCGATCGGTGCGGTCATCACGTCGTATCTGCTGACGCAGCTCGACCACCGGGCGATCATCCTCGGGCTGTGCTGGCTGGGCCTCGGCATCGTCGTCCTGGCTGTGACGAGTCGCGGCTTCAAGGCGCTGCCGCCGGAGATCGCGGCCGACGAAGCCGAGGCGGTGATCACCCAACCCGCGGCGCGGTGAGCGCCGACGTGTGACCGGTGGGGCGGATTAGAAGGAGGGCGGGCGGCTGCGGTAAGCTTTCGACTCGCTGCCGGTGCAAGCCGGAAGCACGCGGGCTGTGGCGCAGCTTGGTAGCGCACTTGACTGGGGGTCAAGTGGTCGCAGGTTCAAATCCTGTCAGCCCGACAGATGTAGTAGCAGGTCAGAGGCGGTTTCGGAGAAATCCGGAGCCGCCTTTCCGTTGTGGGAATCAAGCTGGGCGACAACGCTTGTTTAGATCGCCGATCGACCGACTGCCGCCTCGCTGTGACTACATCGCCCGAGCGGAGAACGAACCGTAATTCCGGAGGGCCGAGTATCGCTACGGTTCAGCAGTTGTGGAGGGCGATGTCCTTGGCCACGTACGGGTCGTAGCCGCGGCCAATGACGTAATTTGTGACAGCGCGAATGCAGTCGCTGCTGCCGCTGGTTGTGGCAATGTCGGCGACCGTCGCACACGTAGCGTCACGGTAGGTCCCTACGTGGTGCACTTCTTGTGGAATGAGTAGGTTGCCGAGTTCGCAGTAGTCATCAGCATGGGCTGTGGGAGCCGCCCCTAGGAACGGCAGGAGCAGGGCCGCGGCGACGCCGGCAAAATGCTTGGTCACCACGCCAGTATGGTCGCTCGACAGTCGCACCGGGTCCGAAACTTCAGCGCAGTGCAGCGGTGGGCAGTCGTACCTGGTCTGCCAACGGGGATGTGGGCGATGGCTCCCTGACGTTGTGCGAACCAGAACTATCCCGACGCCGCCCGACGAACCTCGGCTTCATCGGCCACCAATTCCAAGCTGTCACCGACGTACACCGTCACCACGGCCGTCGCCTGGAACAGCCCGTAGAAGTCGTCGGTCCGGGCAAACGTGTGCGCGCGGGAGAACAGCGGCTGCACGTCGAACACCTTCACCCGAAGCTTCTCACGCGTGAGTCTGCCCAATTCCCGGCCGGATTCGGGATCGGTGATCACCTGATCCGACTCGGAATGCACGGCGAAGATCATTCCCGGCGTCACACCCGCCTCGGCCCCACGGTTGAGGACCAACGTGTAGTCGTCCTCGATGAGGGCGACCTGGCCGGAGAGGGCGTGCTCGGTCATGATGCAGCCAGGGAAGTGTTTTCGCGCAACGACTTTGATACTGAGCCGACCCGGATTCGCGGCCGCGCGTCATGGTCGTCCACCGAGAGCACCGCATCGAATGCCGTGTCCTGCTCGGTCCCGAGCGTGAGTTCGACTGCGGTCTTGGCCTGGAAGAGGGCGATCATCGCGTGCTGTTGCCGCTCGGCGCCGAAGGCGTTGAGGGCGAGCGTGAGCTTCTTGTCGACGTATTCGATCGAACGCTGCAGGTCTGGTGTCGAGACTCCGACGGCGGGGCTTTCCACGCGCGCCGAGGGCTGACCATTGACTGCGCTGTACCAGCGGTGCCCGAGCGCGCCGAGGGTGATCGAGCACAGCGGGATCACCACGACGATGCACGCGAGGCCGACAGTGCCGTCCAGTGCGATCGCGCCGACGATGCCCAGGAGCGTGAAGATGCCCATCAGGGTCAGCACGCGCACGGCCGGCGGCACTGCCTCGATCGCCAGGGACAGCTGTCGAGCGGTGCGGGCGCCATATCGAGCAACCGAGGCGATGAATCCCATGATGGCGGCTACGACCTTGCGGGCGATCCGTCCGACCTCGTCCGCCTGCTCGCGCGTCACCGGGGACTTGGGCATCGTCCAGCCGCGCTGCTGCGCGGACGGGGGACTGGCAACGGCTTCGGGTTCATCCGGCACGGCGTCGGTTTCCGGTCCGGACGTCGGCGGCACTGGTTCAGCGTTGGTCACATTTGCATCAACAACCACATCTGCATCATCGCGCTGTTGCTCGCAATGATGGTTCCGGCGCGCCGGAAGATCCGCAATTTCACCGCGGCAAAGGTGAACCCGACGGAGACGTGGGGCGACAGGTTTGGGCGTTCCGTGGCGAATCGCTTTTCGACGTGGTCGGAGCGGGCTATTAATCAATGGTGAGCAACCATCATGTGAACCTGACCCCGCAGGAAGAAACGTTGATCGCCGAGAGCAATCCCGAGGCGCTCGCCCGCATGGACGAAAAAGCGCTGAAAGATCTGCAGCGACGGCTCAGACAAGCGCGCGAGAAGAACTTCAGCCTGTTGCGCCGCCAGGGGGCTGCCCGAGTAGAGGCGGAAGGTGCCCGTGGTTCCGCCCAGCCGGCCAGCGAAAAACGCAGCGAAAAGGTGGACGTCTTCGGCGAGGCGCTGGCCCGCGTGAGCGAGCGCCTCGAAGCCGTCGGCGACACCGAGTAGCAGCCGGCGCGGCACACAGCATTCGGGGGTAGCGTTTCCTAGCGGGGCTAGGTAACCGCAGGCGAGCAGAGGAGCGGCACGTGGATCTCGGAATCTGGGGTGACCTCACGATTCTCGCCGGCGTGGTGGCGGTGACGTTGGCCGCGTGTGTGTTCGTGTACCTCGGCCGGTTGGAGAAGCGAACCCCGGCGTCCTTGGGTGAGAAAGTGGGCGCCCACAAGGCGGTGCTCGCCAAACTGCGCAAACGCGAACCGATGTCGCAGGACGAGTTCGATTACGCGACCGAACTGGTGAACGACGCTCGCTCGCCGCTTGCCTACGCGATGCCCGCCGTCCTTTTCACGATGGGCTTCTTCTACGTGGTCGGCTGCCTGTACATGTTGCATCGAGACGGCGGCAACCCGTCCTTCCGGACATTCATCGGCGGGATCCCGATGTTGACCTCCATGAACATCGCCGCTCAACTCCGCCGGGTCGCGGGGCTGAAGGGGAAGCTGCGCGACGTTCAGGTGACGGACGAAGCAACGGACGAGCTCAGTCCTGCTGCGAGAGGCTGACTTCCGTCACTTCTGGGACGGAGCGGCCGCGTCATCGTCCTCCCACAGCAGGAGCTGGCGAACCGATGCACGCGATCCGTACGGCTGCAGCATCTGACTCGCCGGCCGCGGCCGGACCCGCAGGGGCCACCAGAACCACCGGCCGAGCAGTGTTGCGATGGTCGGTGTCATGAACGACCGCACGATCAGTGTGTCGAACAGCAGACCGAGGGCGATCGTGGTGCCGATCTGACCGAGAACCCGCAGGTCGGCGAAGATGAATGAGGCCATGGTGGCGGCGAATACCAGACCGGCCGACGTCACCACCGCCCCGGAGCCGGCCATCGATCTGATGATGCCGGTGTTCAACCCCGCGTGTATCTCCTCCTTGAACCGGGAGACGAGGAGCAGGTTGTAGTCCGAGCCCACGGCCAACAACAGGATGACCGCCAGCGCCAGCACGATCCAGAACAAGTCGATGCCGAACAGGTCCTGCCAGATCAGCACCGAAAGTCCGAATGAGGCGCCCAGCGACAGTGCCACCGTGCCTACGATGACGAGTGCGGCGACGACGCTGCGGGTGATGAACATCATCACCAGCAGAATCAGGCTGAGCGCCGCGATGGCGGCGATCATCAGATCGTATTTGGCGCCGTCCTGAATGTCCTTGTAAGTCGCCGCAGTGCCGGCGAGGTAGATCTTGGATCCGGCCAGCGGCGTGCCCTTGACGGCTCCCTGGGCGGCATGCCTGATGGCATCGATGTGCGAAATGCCTTCCGGCGTAGCCGGATCCCCGTCGTGGGTGATGATCATCCGGGCGGCCTTGCCGTCCGGCGACATGAACAGCTTCATACCGCGCTGGAATTCGGGGTTGGTGAACGCCTCCGGCGGTAGATAGAAGGAGTCATCGGTTTTTGACGCGTCGTACGCCTGGCCGAGCGCGGTGGCATTCTCCAGCGCGGCCTCCGTCTGGGCGTTGATGCCCGAGTTGGTGGCGTAGTTGGTCATGGTCAGATCGCGGTTGGTCTGCTGGCTGGCGATCTGAGGCGGAATGAGCGCGAGCAATTTCGGTTGCAGCGCATCCAGTTTCGAGATGCTGCCCGAGACATTGGCCAGCTGGTCGGTCAGTTCGTCGATACCGTCGAGCGCATCGAAGACCGACCGCAACGCGGCGCACATCGGGATGTCGAAACAGTGCGGCTCCCAGTAGAAGTAGTTGCGCAGCGGTCGGAACTGGTCGTCGAAGTCGGCGATCTTGTCGCGCAGGTTCTGCGCCGTGGCGACCGTCTGCTGGAACGCCCTGGCCTGTTCGTCAGTGACGGCGGCCGACTGTTGTTGGAGGGCATACTGCTGGCGCAGAACGTCGATCGAATTGTTGATCACGCCAACCTGTTTGAGCAGATCGGCGGTGCGGGCCTGCTGGAAGGGCAGATTGTTGATCTGTTGTGCGCTGCCCGCACTGATCTGGAACGGGATCGACGTGTGGTCCAGTGGGGTGCCGAGGGGTCGGGTGATCGACTGGACCTGGGCGATGCCATCGGTGTGGAAGACCGCCTTGGCGACGCGTTCCAGCAGGATCATGTCGGTCGAATTGCGCAGATCGTGATCGGCTTCGATCATCAGCAGCTCGGGGTTGAGCCGGGCCTGAGAGAAGTGGCGTTCGGCGGCGGCGTAACCGACGTTGGCTGGAGCGCTGGCGGGCATGTAGGGCCGCGCGTCGTAACTCGTCTGGTAACGCGGCAGGGCGAGCAGGCCGATGAGGGCCACGGCGATCGTCACCGCCAGGATGGGGCCGGGCCAGCGCACGATCGCCGTCCCGATGCGCCGCCAACCCCGGGTGCGCATCGGCCGGGCGGGCTCGAACAACCCGAAATGGCGGCCGATGACCAGCAATGCCGGTGCCAGGGTCAACGCCGCCGCCACTGCGACCAGGACGCCGGTCCCGGCGGGTATACCCAGGCTCTGGAAATACGGGAGCCGGGTGAAGGTCAGACACAGCACCGCACCGGCGATCGTCAGGCCCGAACCCAAGATGATGTGCGCGGTTCCGTGGTACATCGTGTTGAACGCGGTGACGCGGTCCTGCCCGGCATGACGCGCTTCGTGGAACCGGCCGAGGATGAAGATCGCGTAGTCGGTGCCGGCGGCGATCACCAGGAGCGTCAGCAGATTGGTCGAATACGTCGACAGCTCGATGATGCCGGCGTTCGCGAGCACCGCGACGACACCTCGGGACGCGGTCAACTCGATCATCACCGTGAAGATCACGAAGAACACCGTGGTGAGCCGACGGTAGAGCGAGAACAGCATCAGGGCGATCACGCCGATGGTGATCAGGGTGGTTTTCAGGGTGCCGTGGCGGCCCACCTCGAACTGGTCGGTGACCAGGGGCGCGGCGCCGGTGACATAGGCCTTGACGCCCGGTGGCGGTGTTGTCTGGTTGACGATGTTGCGCACCGAGTCGACGGACTCATTGGCCAGTGACTCACCCTGGTTGCCGGCGAGGTACACCTGTACCAATGCGGCCTTGCCGTCGGTGCTCTGTGAGCCGGCGGCCGTCAGCGGATCGCCCCAGAAGTCCTGAATGTGCTGGACGTGTTTGGTGTCCTGGCGGAGCTTCTGGATCAACCCGTCGTAGTAGTGGTGCGCATCGGCGCCGAGCGGTTGATCGCCCTCGAGGACGATCATCGCCGAACTGTCGGAATCGAACTCGTCGAACACCTTGCCGATGCGCTTCGCGGCTTGCAGCGACGGCGCGTCCTGGGGGCTCAGCGACACGTTGTGCGATTCGGCGACGGTCTCGAGCTGCGGCACGAAAACGTTCGTCACCACCGCCAGGCCCAGCCAGAACAGCGCGATGAGTGCCGAGAACCGCCGGATGAAGTCCGGAACCCGGTGGGTGTTCATCCCGACTTGTCCAGGCACGAGGTGTAGGCGTTCAAGGTGTTCACCAATCTCTCGTCCTTGACCACGTCGTCGATCTTGATCCGGCACCCGATCGAACTGCTGTCGCCCTGGGCCTGGACATTGACGAACACCGCGGGCTGCGTGGTGGTCGTGTCATACGCCCACGGCAGGGTGACGTCGTCCGCGCGCTGTGGTTGGGCGTTGACGTCCAGGTAGGTGATGGTGGCTACTGTGCCGGGCGGGCCGAAGACCTCGATGACCACATGCTTGGGGTTGAACGGAACGATGTCGTTCACCGAGCCGCTGGGCGTGGCGGTGACGTCGTGGGAGGCGAAGATGCCGTGCAGCCGGTACACCACGAATCCAGCCACCAAGAGCACGACGATGGCCACCAGCACCATCCAGCGTTGGCCGAGTCGCCGAATGAACGAAACCCGTTGCATCCGTGACCCTTTCGTAGGCGGCGACCAGGCGCGGACGGTAGGGGAAGCTCCTCTAGGACGGCTAATCAACTAGGTTGACGTTATGGCACGCAGCCGGACATCACAACCGTGTGGGTCCGGAATGTTCCTGTGTGAAAGCTGGGAATGTGGACGGCAACGCCGCCAGTCGCAAGGGCTACGTCAGATACGTTTCGTGCCCGGTGGGGAATCCGCCGCCGTTGGTGGCGATGTGCACGTGGTCGAAGTGGTTGGCGGTGATCCCGCCGCGGTCCGACATCATTCTGGGCGCCTTGCCGCGGGAGTAGATGTGCTGGCGGAAGATCACGTGGTTCACCCCGAACCGATCCGCATTGTCGAGGGCGTACGCGACGATCTTGTCTCCGAGCGCTTTACCTTCCGGGGTGGCGTAGTTCGGGATCATCACGTCGATCGCCTGCCCGTTCGGGTGCCACTTCATGGAATCGGCCCGGACCCCGCCGATGTCGAGAATCTGGGGGAATCGCGCGCTGACTGCGCGGGCGGCCAGAATGGTCTCGACCTGTAGGCCCTTTTCGGAGGCCCGGCCGGCGGGTAGGGGGAACCTCATGTTCCGGCGTACGGCCCGCTCGGCCGGTACCGCCGGGGCGGCAGGTGCGGCGACAGGCTGGACGGCCGCTGCCGGCACGACTTCGGTGTCGCCCTGGGTGGCCGGCGCGGTGTCTGCGCCGACGACGATGAGTGCGGCGGCAGGCACGACGACCGCAGCCATGGCTGCGGATCGGCGACGCCGATCCTTTTTCAACTGGTGTCTACCCACGAGGACCGGACCCTACCGGCGGGTGGAACGATCCCCGGAATCGCGAAGTTCTCTGGTGCTGTCGATGGCAACCAGTTCGGCGGTTATGCGTCAACCGCGGCTTGACGCGCTGGGGTACCGGGGGAACCGGAGGTGAACAATGACCCATGTCCGGAGAATCGGCAGGTCAGACATCATTGTACGGCCGGCTGTCGGTCCAACTTTTCGGGGGTCGGTTCGGTGTCGGAGGTGGCTTTGGCGCGGTCGCACGGAGTGACCTGCGTCCGGGGCGGCAAAATTTATGGCATTTACCACATCTGTCGCTCAACAGTGCCTCCGGAGAGGCTGACGACGGCGTAATTTGAGCGAATCTGGCCCGTCGAAAACGGGGAGGGCGACCCATGACAGATGTCGACTACTGCGTAGTGGGTGCGGGGTTCGCGGGTCTGACCGCGGCCCTGCGGCTGAAGCAGGCCGGCCGCTCGGTGGCGCTGCTTGAGGCACGTGATCGGGTTGGTGGCCGCACCTTCACCGAGGTGCTGCCGGACGGCACGTGGATCGACCGGGGCGGGGCCTGGATCGGACCGGGCCAAGACCGCATCAAATCGCTGATGGCCGAGTTCGGCGTCGACGAATACAAGGAGTATGTCGACGGCAACGCGATGATGGTCCTCGACGGCAAACAGCACCGCTATTCCGGCACGATTCCGTGGGCGATGAGTCCGTGGGCGATCGCCAACCTCGGCGCCGGACTGCTCGAGGTGGAGCTGATGTGCAAGACGATTCCCTTCGAGGCCCCGTGGACGGCGAAGAAGGCGGTCGAGTGGGACCGGATCAGCCTGGGCGAGTGGATCAACCGTCATATGCGCTCCAAACAGGCGCGCGAGATGCTCGACATGGCGCTCGCAGGGGTCTACACCTCGGCGGGATCCGAGGTGTCGCTGTTGTGGGCGCTACACCAGATGGGGTCGGGCGGTGGCCCGGGCTTCGTCATCTCCAACAAGGGCGGTGCCCAGGATGCGCGGGTGCGCGGCGGCATGGCCGCCATCTACGGACCGATGGCGGCTGAACTGGCTGGGGCGCTGCATCTTTCGCAGCCGGTGCGTCTGATCGCGCACGACGACGATGGTGTGACGGTCCACGCCGAGGACATGACCGTGCGGGCGCGGCAGGCGATCGTCGCCGTCCCCTTGGCTGTGGCGAACCAGATCCACTATGAGCCAATGCTTCCCGTGGATCGAATGTTTCTCCATCAACGGATGCCCAGCGGTGCGGTATTCAAGATCTCGGTCGTCTATGACACGGCATTCTGGCGGGCCGACGGGCTGTGCGGGCAGTCCGCCGCACCCGGCAGTCCCGCGACGCTGACCATCGACGCGTGCACCGACACCGGCACCCCGGGGATCATGTGCGTCATCACCGAAGGTCCTGCCGCCCGTCGGCTCGGGCTGCTGGATGCTGCGGAACGCAAATCCGTGGTGATCGGCGAGCTGATCGACCGGTTCGGTCCGAAGGCCGCGTCTCCGATCAGCTACCACGAGCAGGATTGGACGACGGAGCGCTACTCGGGTGGCGGGATGATCAGCCACGCACCGCCCGGTGTGCTGACCGAATTCGGACATACCCTCCGGGAGCCGTGCGGGCGCATTCACTGGGCCGGCACGGAGAGTTCGGCCGTCATGTGCGGGTGGATCGACGGCGCGGTTCGGTCGGGTGAGCGCGCTGCCGCGGAGGTGATGGCGGCCGAGAGCGTGGCGGCCGCGTAATAACCCCGCGTAGCGCGTTGGCGAGGGTTACCGTGCAATTCGGACCAGCCTGCGGCGAGGTGATGTCGAGTGCACAGCGGTGAGTTGGAGAGTCGGCAGACACTCACACTCGACGAGTCCGTGCTCGCTGACGCCGAGGAACAAGATCGGCCGGTCGTCGATTTCCTGCGGGCCACACCGGGCCGGATAGCGGTGCTGGCCGTCGTTCTGGTGGCGGCAATCCTGATTGTCGGCGTGGCGGCGTCGGTGACGGAGTCCAGTCGGCAACGCCAACTCGGGACCCAGCGGTCGCACACCGAACCGCTGGCCGATGCAGCGCAACGGATCTACAGTGCGCTGTCGTCGGCCAACACCACCGCGGCCACCGCGTTTCTGGCCGGTGGCGTCGAACCGCACGAGGTCCGTGAGCGTTACGACACTGCCATAGGGGAGGCGTCGGCCGGATTGGTCACCGCATCGAATGGTGTGTCGCCCAACGACATCCGATCGCTGACGTTGCTCACCGACCTGTCCAACCAGCTGGCGGTGTACACCGGCATGATGGCGACCGCTCGTGCGACCAACCGCGGCGGCCGCCCGATCGGTGTCGGGTACCTCAGCGAATCGTCCACGTTGCTTCAGGAGTCCATCCTGCCCGATGCCGAGCGGCTGTACCGGACGCAGGCTGAGGCCGTCACGGCATCGGGACGGTCGGCCGCCACACCGCGCGTGTTGATCGCGGGAGCCGCGCTCGTGGTGGGGTTGCTGGTGGTGGCGCAGGTTTTTCTCGCCAGGAGCAGTCATCGGCGCCTCAACCCCGGCCTGGTGGTGGCGTCGGTGTTGATGATCGTGCTCGCGGTGTGGGTGGCAGTGGTGGGGTTGGTGGTGACGCATGCGGTCACCAGTGCCCGCACGGAAGGCGGCGAGCCACTGGAATCGGCGGTGACCGCCCGGATTCTTGTCCAGCAGGCCCGTGCCGACGAGATCCTCGGACTGCTCAAACGCGGGTCCGACCCGCTCTCCGACATCCGATTCGAACAGCGCACCACCGATGTCGGGCGGATTCTCGACGCGCACCCGGTAAATGGGGCGCAAGACGCACTGCAGGCCTGGAAGGCCTCGCACGCCGAGGCTCGGAGACTATTGGGCAGCGGCGATTACGCCGGGGCCGTGATGATCGCGCGGGACACCGGGTCTCAGCATTCCACGGCCCAGTTCGACCGGCTGGATGAAGCTTTGGGGGCTGACATCGGCCGCCTGCGCGATCGGCAGCGCGACGGGATCACCCGCGCCTACGCGGCGCTGAGTGCGCTTCCTGCCGGTGCCGCGGCCATCAGTGTGCTGGCCGCACTTGCGGTCGCCGCCGGTGTCGCGCCGAGGCTGAGCGAGTACCACTGATGCGGGCCGTCGCCGGACTTCTCGTCCTCTCCGCGACCGTGGCGGCGGGATGTTCCACGGCGCAACCACTTGCCCAGGTGTCCGCCTCGCTCACCACGGTGCCGCTGCCGAGCGGCGCCGCCGTGGCGTCGCGGGTGCCAGGTCTCCCGGTCGAGAGTTGCGATGCCACAGCGAGTTTGCGCCCTTCGACAGTGTCCGGACCGGCGGTGCAGGCGATTCGGCAGCGGGGCCGCCTGGTGGTCGGGATCGACCAGAGCACCAATCTGATGAGTTTTCGCGATCCGGTCTCGGGTGAGCTGCAGGGCTTCGACGTCGAGATCGCGCACGAGGTGGCCCGCGACCTGCTCGGCGATCCCGGCAGGGTGGAGTTCCGGCTGTTGACCTCGCCCGAGCGCATCAGCGCGGTACAGGACGGGGCCGTCGACATCGTCGTGAAGGCGATGACGATCACCTGCGCTCGCGCGGAGCAGATCGCCTTTTCGACGGTGTATCTCGGTGCGCAGCAGCGGTTGCTGGTGCCGAAGGATTCGCCGATCGAGGGGCCGGGAGATCTGGCCGGGAAGCGCGTTTGCTCACAGGTGGACACCACCTCGCTGGCCACGGTCGCCCGGGTTGCGCCCGAAGCGACCCTGCTCGGGGTTCAGAACTGGGACGACTGTCTGGTGGCGCTGCAACAGGGACAGACCGATGCGGTCAGTACCGACGACTCGATACTGGCCGGCATGGCGGTCCAGGATCCCAACCTGCAGCTGGTAGGCCCCAGCCTGCAGGGCGAGCCTTACGGCATCGGGATCAACAAGTCCCGCGAGGATCTGGTCCGGGCGGTCAACGGCACCCTGGAACGGATAAGGCGGGACGGGACCTGGTTGTCGCTGTATCGCAAGTGGCTCAACGTTCTCGGCGCTGCGCCGCGTCCGCCGGAGCCGAGGTACCGGGACTGACATGGCAGGAGAAGAAGGCACGCGAGCCGTCCTGGTGACCGAATCGGCACCGGTCAAGGCCGAGGGCGCGACAACCCGTCCGCGGCTGCGTACCGGCCGGCGGCGCGTCGGCGACGGCCTGGTCGAGATCCCGATTCGGGAGGACATCGAACCTGCCGGTGCCGTCCTCACCAATCCTGTTGTTGCCGAGGCGAAGCGGGATTGCCCCGGATGCGGGCGCCCGGTGGGACGGGGGAGTGCCGGACAGCCTGGCCTCAGCGACGGGGTGTGTCCGCAGTGCGGCACCGTGTTTTCGTTCTCACCGCAGCTGGAGGCCGGTGAGTTGGTGGCAGGTCAGTACGACGTTCAGGGGTGCATCGCACACGGCGGTGTCGGCTGGATCTACCTCGCGATCGACCGCAATGTCAGCGATCGGTGGGTGGTGCTGAAAGGCCTACTTCAACCCGGGGGACAGCAGGCGCAGGCGATCGCCGTCGCCGAACGGCAATTCCTCGCGATGGTCAACCACCCCGGCATCGTCAAGATCTACAACTTCGTCGAACACCCCGGATTCGACGGACGCCCGGTCGGCTACATCGTGATGGAGTACATCGGCGGAACCACGCTGGAAGCTGTCCTGGAGAAGCAGCAGCCCGCCGCGGGCGGAGAAGCCAGACAGATGATGCCGGTGGAGCAGGCCCTCGGGTATCTGCTCGACGTCATGCCCGCGCTGTCCTATCTGCACTCTCTCGGTCTGGTCTACAACGACCTCAAGCCGGACAACATCATGCTTACCGAGGACAATATCGAGTTGATCGACATGGGTGCGGTGTCCGGCGTCGAAGAGTGCGGATACATCTACGGCACCAAAGGATTTCAGGCACCCGAGATCGTCCGGACCGGGCCCACCGTCGCCACCGACGTCTACACGGTCGGCCGTACGCTGGCCAAGCTGACCGTCGACCTGCCCAACGACCGCTACGCCGAGACGTTGCCCAACAGTGACGAGGTACCGCTGTTCGAACGGCACGAGTCCTTCTACCGGCTGCTGGTCCGTGCCACCAACCCCCGTCCAGCACAGCGGTTCTCGTCGGTGGACGAGATGGCCCACCAGTGCCGGGGCGTGCTGCACGAAATCCTCGCCGAACAAACGGGGGCACCGAGTCCCCGAACATCGACGCTGTTCAGCCCGCCACATGCCACATTCGGCGCCGATCTGGCGTTGCGGGGGACCGACGTGTTCGTCGACGGCCGGCGGCGCACAGCGGCGCTGCACGCCCGCGACGTCGCAGCTGCCCTTCCGAGACCGATGTCGGCCGAGGAGTCCGACGAGGACTGGCGAATCGAATGGGACGACGGGATCGACGGCCTGCGGACCGGTGATCTGGAGGCGGCCCTGGCTTGTTTCGAGCGTGACGTCGCACTGCTCCCCGGTGAAGCCGCACCCAAGTTGGCGGCGGCCGCGACGGCGGAGCTGCTGCTCGGAGCGGATGACGTACCGGATGCGAAACGCTTGTGGCAGTTGGCCGAACGGAACTACCGAACCTTGTGGCGTACCGACCACGCGATGGTGAGTGCGGCGTTCGGCCTGGCCCGTGTCCTCGCCGGTCACGGTGATCGGGCGGGCGCGATCGAAGTGCTCGACCAGGTTCCGATGACCTCACGCCATTTTGGTGAGGCCCAACTGACCTCGGCAGTGCTGTTGCTCGATGGGCGGCCCAGCACGGAGATCACCGAGGCAGACTTGCGCGATGCCGCGCGGCGCGTGGGCGGCCTGCCTGAGACCGAGGCACGCGTTCTGCAGATCCGTGCGTTCGTCCTCGGCAACGCACTCGACTGGCTCCGCTCCGGCGGTGTGAACGCCTCCGGCGAACCGCTTCTCGACCATGCCTTCGACTACCGGGGACTACGCGTCGGTGTCGAGGAGGCGCTGCGGGAACTCGCGCGGCACTCGCCGCGGCGGCGTCACCGCTACCGGCTTGTCGACGTGGCGAATTCGATTCGGCCGCCCAGTTGGACGTGAGGCCTACACGTCCGTCCGGGTCACGCCTCGGACCACGGCGACGCAGAGGGTGGCGCATTCGGCCGCGAGTTCCTCGGTTGTTTCGGTGGGATCCTCGAGCCAGGCTTCGATGATCTGGTTCACGCCGCCGACCATGAACTGTGCGCCACGGCGCAATCCGGCCGGGCTCGGAGCCGCCGACTGCAGCACATCCGGTGCCAGCTGCACGATCAGGCCCGTGATCATCTCCAGGATGTGCGTGCGGTGCTCCGTCAGACCCGGGACGCTGCTGACATCGCCGGTGGCAATGCGGTGGATGTGCGGGTCGGCCGCGATGATGTCGAGGAATGCGGTGAGCGCCGACCGGAGTTTGTCGGTCAGGGTTCCCGGGTCGCCGACGCCGGCGTTGACCAGCGCGGTCAACAACTGATCCCGCACATCGTCGGAAATGGCGAACAGCAATGCGTCTCGGGTCTCGAACTGCTCGTAGAAGTAGCGTGACGTCAACCCGGCGGCACTGCAGACGGCACGCACGGTCACCTCGGTGATCCCGGATTCGCCCCAGATCTGTCGTCCGGCGGCGAGCAGCTTGCTCCGTCGTTCGGTCCGGCGGTCGGCTGCGCTGATGCCGCCGTATCCGCGTACCACCTGTACGCGCTTCATTGACAACACCCTACCGGGCGCCTAAATTCTGACTACGTACGTAGTCAATCGTGGGGCTGTTCTGTCCAGTTCGAACAAGCGCTTCGCCGAGACGATGCGGTGGGCGATGGACGTCATCGCCGACGGAGGTCTCGAGCCGTTGGGCGTCGGTTACCGGTCCACCTGATCCGCAGCGTCGCGGCGATGACATCGCTGGGCGGTATGGAACGCGCGGTCTCCCGCGGGCAACATCGGCGAGTCGGCAGTCCACGTGAGCAACGCAGCCTGATTCTGCGTCCTAGCGGCTCATCGACCCCAGGAAGTAGGACTCGTGCCCGGTGGGATATCCGCCGCCGTCGGTGGCGATGTGTACATGGTCGAAGTGGTTGGCCGTCTCGTTGCCGTAGTCCGCGGTCCAGTGCGGAGCGCCGATCCCGGGATAGAGGCCCTGACGCCAGATCACGTGCAGCACACCCCAGCGTTGGGCGTTGGCGAGGGCGAAACCCGCGATCTGATTTCCGAGCTCGATGCCGCCCTTGGAGTGATAGTTCGGGATCATCACGTCGATGGCGAGACCGTTGGGGTGCCACTTCAGCGCATCCTGGCGATACCCGCCGATCGTGGTGATCTCGGGGAACATCACGGCGATGGCGCGAGCCACCCAGATCGTCTTGACCTGAAGCCCACCCTCGGGTGCCGGACCTTTCGGCAGGGAGAACTGGAAGTCGCGGGCTACGACGGGCGCGCTGGCCGCCACCAACTCGGCCTGAGCGGGGACCGGCGCCGGTTGCTGATTGCTGGGCGGTGTTGCCGATGGGGCCTCCGGGCAGCATGTCGACTCGGTGTTCTGCACGTACACCATGCTCGCCGCGAGGGTGACGGAGGCGGCAAGCGCCAGCAAGCGTCCCCGCCCCCTAGCCAACCGTCGTTTCCCCACGGCAGCAATCTACTGCTGTCATCGCCTCGGCGGGCAATGTTCGCCATCCGAATGACGAGAATCTGTTAGCTGTCAGCCCACGCCCCCGGAGGCGTAGGGATACCCCGGCGGGTCGCCTTCGTCGGTCATGTTCACTTCTTCCGTCACGCAGTCGCCGAAACCCGCAGTCCCTCACATCCGCTCGCCGGCAGGACGAACTTGGCACCCACATCGGCGGCCCGGTCCTGCCACGGCTCGGTGAACTGGCTGCGGTAGTTGCAGTAGAACGTGGGCGGCCGTGCCGACCCGAGAATGATCCTGGCGATCGCGGCGTGATCCGGGTGCGCGAAATTGTCCCCGTTGGTCGAGATCAGATACCGCTTGGCCGCGATCGCATCGATCAGCTCTACGGTGACGTTGGCCCGGCTGCAGTGGTGCGGCAGCTTCACCAGATCCAGCCGAACACGTTCCTCGCCAACCGCTGTGGCGTACTTGCTCAAGGACTGCACGAGCACATCGGAGTGGGCGTCCGCGCCCAACAAGGCGCGTCGGTCCTCATATTCGACGATGAACGCAATACTCGACCCGTTGGCCTCCGAGTTGTCGGCGGTCGACGCCTTCGCCATCGTCCGCAGGATCTGGTCGGTGAGCTTGTCGGGTAGCGGTGGGACTTCCTTGTGGCGGATCGGCGGTGTCCGCGCCTCCAGCGGTGTTCCCTCGCCGGGTACCAAACCTGCTGCGGTGACCACTGATCGCCATTCGGTCGCCATCTTCTTCAGCTTCTGCCCGGTGGGGGACAACAGATGGACGGCGGCACCGCCGGGCAGTTCGATGACGGGAAGCTCCGTCCTTGAGGCCGAAACCACCACCGGCCCACCGACCTTGGTGCTGACCCGGTCGGGGAACGGGTTGTTCCAGCGGAACGGACCGTCGTTGATCCGCTGGGTGAGTCGCTCGCCGTCGACGGGCCCCAGCACACTGCCGCCACGTTCACAGTGCACGAATCCGTTGAACCAGATGTCCCGGATCCGGTGGCGCAGATCCGGATCGGCGAGGATCTGCAGGCTCCCGCCGATGTGATCCTCGTCGACATGGGTGATGACCATCGCCTCGTAGGTTTGGTCGGGCCTTGCCTTGAGGCGTTCACGCACGGCATCCCAGGAACGCGCGGTGCCGCCGTCGATGAGTATCCGGTGCGTGTCCGCGTTGGTGCCGTACTCGACGACGATGGCATCGCCGTGACCGCCGGGCAGCATCTCGATGGCCAGCATGACTTCTCCTACCCGACCAGCTCGAGGTCGATCTCACCGACGGCGACCAGCAGCAGGCCCACCAGGAGCCCGCCGGCGACCAGGTCGCGGCGGGCCTGGGTCAGCGCCGATCCCAACGTGATCCCGTCGATCGCCGCGTTTGCGAACAGCGCGGAGACAACAGCGATAGCGGCCTGGGAAGCGTGCTGGCCCTTGAACTTTGTCAGTGTCGCCACCACCGCTGCGGCGCCCTTGCGGATGAAGGTCGCGGGAAGCGCGCCGAAGACGTCACCTGAAATCGCGGAGTCGCAGGCGAACAACAAGACGACCGGTGCGGGATTGGTGGGGAGTCCGAGCTCGCGCGGCGAGATGTCCGGTTGGGACAGGGTCGAATGGCCGCCGATCTCGATCCGGAACTCGGACTGGGACTGGTCGGTGTGGCCCAGCACGACCAGCAGTTGCGGGTTGGTCTGCTTCACCGCCGTGCGCCACTTCGGCCAGGTCGATACCCGCGTGCAACTGGCGGGACCTACCCGCTGGGTGAGTGCGGACTCCAGTAGCTCCGACGGCAGTTGATCTGCCGGACTGCCGATGTCGGCGCGGTTGGCCGCTGCGTAGACAACGGGCCGCAAGGCCAGTTCAGCGAGCTTCGGGCGCGATTCAGTGGCCGGTACCCGGCCGAGTCGCACCGTCCGGGCGATGACCCGGTTCATTCCCCAGAACGCCCACGGGCACACCCGTTTGTTGGAGCGGGTCCTCGTGCACCCCTGCGCGGCGGGCCGTTGGCCGGCGCAATCGCACAGGGCCGCGGTCTCGGTCGGAGCGGGGCCGTCGTAGGCCAGCTCGAAGGGCAGGACGGTCGAGTCCGGGCGCACCATGACCGAGATGGTTCGGGCGTCCTGCAGGCCGAGTTCAGCGAGTTTGTCGGCAAATTGGCTGCCGCGCCGGGCGAGCAGGATCAGCAATCTCACCGCTTCGGGATCGGTGATCGCTCCGGGGGCGGAGTCGTTACCCAGCACCTGCGACGCCACCTGCTCGAACACCTTCGACCAATTCTCTGCGTCGGCAAGGGGAATGCCGTCGGCATGGTTGGTGCCGAGCACGGACAGCGTCACACCGTTGTCTTCGAGCGCGACATCCGCACCGGTGACCGCGGTGGGTTCCGAGGGTGAACTCAGGCCGATCGGCCAGAACTGGATCTCGTCGTCCGGCAGTGCGCTGCTGCGGACGACTGCGACGATCCGGCCTGCACGGATCGGCCGATTGCGGTACAGCACAGTGATGTTCAGCTGCAGAATCGTTCCATCGTCACCGGCCCGCACCGGGAATGCCGCCGTGGTGCTCGGACGGGTGTGGTCCTGCGGCAACACCATGGGCCGGGTGGCGTGAAATGTTCCGTCGTCGCTGGTTACATCGATGACCAGGTCGGCCGCTCCGTCCAGGTCGAACTCGACATCCTCTTCGTCGAAGTCGATGCCCCGCTGACCGCGGCGGGGGACGGCGATCCGCACCGCGAGCGTATGGTCTTGTCCCGGCGTCAGCACCGTGCAGACCGCATTGTCGCGGAAAAACTCGGCGATGAGCTGTCGTGGAGTATCGGTGTCGGTGTTCACAGGGGGTGCGACGTGGGCCACCGGGCCGTCGATGCCGCTGCGTGCGGCGTCGAAGGCAGCCGCCACATCCGGCATCGAGGCCATCACCTGTAGGCCCGTGATGTGATCCCATTGCGCCAGCCGAATGGCATCTTCGGCGGTGACGACGCGGACGTAGAGCACCGAGACATCGTGATCCTGTGCGCGTCCTACGGTCTTCCGCCACGCAGTATGGAGCCGGGGTGCTACTTGTGCCGTCAATTCCAGGTCCGGTGCCACCCAGTACGGTGGGTCCGTTGACCCGCCGGGGCCCGAATCCGCGCACATCTCGATCAGTTTGTCGAGCCTTTTCAACAGTTCGTCGACGTTCAACTGCGGCCCCAGCGAGTCGTTTCCCGTCAGCAATCCGGCAGCGAACAATACGTCGACAGGTATTGCTTCACCGGAGGTCATCGCCGGAATCTCCTACTCGACGCGTCGATCAGGAACTGATCAGAGTATCCATGGGCAGAGCTCGTCTGTCCGCTATTCAGATGAGGGCCGGGCGTCAGTCGAAACCATCTGTTTCTGCTTGCAAATAAATGGCTTTGAGTCATTTATGGGATCGGAGTGAACAATGGCATGGCGCAATTTCTGACCGGTAACCGAGGCTGTCTCTCGGATGCGGTGAGAACCAGTCCGTCCGGTGCCCACAACTCTTGGGATCTGCGTGATTCGATCGGCCTGAGCTGAACTCCGCGCAAAGGGCATGGCCAGCGAGTATCGATAATTGACGGCGCTATTTCCCGCTGGTTCGCGTTGACAGCTAACTGGGTCGTACTTAATCTCCCGCCCAAGCTGGCCAACGATAGGAATGACTGTGGGATCCGCACCGGAGTGCTCGCGCCGCGAGGCAATGACGCCGCTGTCGTCGTCGCGTGTCGACGTCTCACGGCGACCGGGGTAAACCCCGTGCCTCCCATTTTCGGCGCCGGGTCATGACAGCGGTTTCCTGGGCCAAACCCGCTTTCGCAGTCGGTGATTTCGTCGTCCTGGCCGGCGAGACCTTCGCCGCGATGGTGCGCCCGCCGTTCGCCTGGCGCGAGCTGCTCGATCAGATCTGGTTCGTGGCGCGGGTGTCGATCGTGCCCACCGTCGTGCTGTCCATCCCGTACACGGTGCTGATCGTGTTCACCCTCAACATCGTTCTGCTCGAGGTCGGAGCCGGTGACCTGTCCGGTGCCGGCGCAGCCCTGGCGTCGGTGACCCAGGTCGGTCCGGTGGTGACCGCG
Source organism: Mycobacterium sp. DL440 (assembly GCF_011745145.1). NCBI lineage: Bacteria > Bacillati > Actinomycetota > Actinomycetes > Mycobacteriales > Mycobacteriaceae > Mycobacterium > Mycobacterium sp. DL440. The sequence continues at coordinate 2,543,796 of NZ_CP050191.1, forward strand.
ATCGTCGTGTCCGGCGCGGCCGCCACCGCGATGTGCGCGGACCTGGGCGCGCGCACGATCCGCGAGGAGATCGACGCGATGAAGGTGATCGGCGTCAACCCGGTGCAGGCGCTGGTGGTGCCGCGGGTGATCGCGGCGACTTTCGTTGCGCTGATGCTGTATTCGGTGGTCGCAGTGGTCGGGCTCACCGGAAGCTACATGTTCGTGGTGTACGTCCAGCACGTCACGCCCGGGGCGTTCGTCGCCGGTCTGACACTGCTGACCGGCCTGCCGCAGGTGGTGGTGTCTTTGGTCAAGGCGCTGTTGTTCGGGCTGTCGGCCGGCCTGATCGCCTGCTACAAGGGACTGTCGGTGGGCGGCGGCCCGACCGCTGTCGGCAACGCGGTCAACGAGACCGTGGTGTTCGCCTTCATGGCGCTGTTCTTCATCAACATTCTGGCCACTGCGTTCGGGGTGAAGGTGGCTCCGTGACAACCACTTCCGACGAGCGTGGACCGGAGATCCTGCATCGGGCCGTCGACGGCACGCGCCGCGTCGGGGAGCAGACCGCGTTCTACGGCCAGGCGCTGTTGTCCACCGGTGATGCGTTGCGGCGCTATCCGGGTGAGGTTCTTCGCCTCATCGCCACCATGGGCATGGGCACCGGGGCCCTGGCGGTGATCGGCGGGACCGTCGTGATCGTCGGATTCCTGACCCTGACGACCGGCGCCCTGATCGCCGTCCAGGGCTACAACACACTGTCCAACGTCGGAATCGAGGCTCTCACCGGGTTTCTGGGTGCCTTTCTCAACGTCCGGTTCATCGCTCCGGCGACGGCAGGTGTGGCATTGGCCGCCACGATCGGCGCCGGGGCCACCGCGCAACTGGGTGCGATGCGGATCAACGAGGAGATCGACGCGCTGGAAGTGATGGGCATCCGGGCGATCACGTACCTGGCGTCCACCCGCATTGTCGCGGGAGTGATGGCGGTGGTGCCGATCTATACGGTCGCGGTACTGATGTCGTTTCTGGCCACCAGGTTCGGTACCACGATCATCTACGGTCAGTCACGCGGCGTGTACGACCATTACTTCACCACGTTCCTGCATCCTGCCGACCTGGTGTGGTCGTTCACCGAGGCGCTCGCGATGGCGGCCGCGGTGATGGCCATCCATACCTACTACGGCTACACCGCCACCGGTGGACCCGCCGGGGTCGGTGAGGCGGTCGGCCGGGCGGTCCGCACATCGATCACCGCCGGGGTGTTCATCCTGTTGACCATCACACTGTCCGTCTACGGGCAGTCCGGCAACTTCCACCTGTCCGGGTAGGCGCGATGACCAATTCACCCAGGCGAGAAAAGATCGATCCCATCTGGTGGGCTCCGGTCCTGGTCATCGTGATCGTGGCCGTGACTGCCCTGACCGCACTGTTGTTCACCGGCACGCTGCGCCGCACCGTCCCGCTCACCCTGGTCTCCGATCGGGCCGGCCTGGTCATGGAGGACGGCGCAAAGGTCAAGCTGCGAGGTGTCCAGATCGGCGAAGTGTCGTCGATCGCAGCCGAAGCCGCGGCAGGGGAGTCCGGCGCAAGGCTCAGACTCAAGATCGATCCCGACGACTTCGCTTATCTCCCGGGCAATGTCGAAGCGGAGATCAAATCCAGCACCGCCTTCGGAGCCAAATATGTCGACCTCATCGTCCCGGAGGCCGGTGCGAGTCCAGAGCCTTTGCGCCCCGGGGCGGTGCTGCACTCACGCAACGTCACCGTCGAGGTCAACACCGTATTCGAGAACCTGCAGTCCGTTGTCACCGCGATCGACCCGGCGAAACTCAATGCGGTGCTCTCCGCCGTCGGGGAATCCCTGCGCGGAAAAGGGGAAGTCATCGGCCAGGCCATCTCCGACGCCAACAAGGTGCTGCTCGCGGTGAACCCCCGGATGGACACCATCCGTCAGGACTGGCAGTTGTTCGGAGGGACGACCCAGGCATACTCCGTTGCCGCGCAAGACATCCTGTCGATCCTGGACTCCTTCTCGACGACGGCGAACACCATCAGCAGCCACGCCGGGGCGCTCGACGAACTTCTGCTGTCCGCGGTCGGCTTCTCCCGCTCGGGTGTCGATACCCTCGGCGCAAACCAACCCAACCTCGTACGTGCGCTGAACCTGCTCGACCCGACCACCGCGCTGTTCATGAAGTACTCGCCGACCTACACCTGCCTGTTCCAGGGGGCGGTCTGGTTCCTCGAACACGGCGGCCGGGATGCACTGGGTGGCAACGGGAAATCGGTGATCATGGACGCCGCGTTGCTGGCCGGCGACGACCCCTACCGGTATCCGGACAACCTTCCGGTGGTCAACGCGAAGGGCGGGCCCGGGGGTAGGCCGAGTTGCGGCTCGCTGCCGGACGTCAGCAAGAACTTCCCGGTGAAGTACCTGGTGACCGACACCGGGTTCGGCACGGGACTGGATGTCCGGCCCAACCCGGGCATCGGGTTTCCCGGCTGGGCCAACTATTTCCCGGTCACCCGCGCGGTGCCGGAACCGCCGAGCATCCGCTATCCGGGCGCTCCGGCGCCGGGCCCGTTGCCGCCGTATTCGGGCGCACCTGCCTACGGCGCCCCCGAATACGGACCGGACGGAGCGCCGCTCTACCCGCCGCCGCCACAGGAGGGTCAGCCATGAGACGTGCAACGATCCGTGTCGCGACGCGGGTGGTGCTGTTCACCGGGCTGAGCCTGGTCTTCACCTTCATCCTGGTGACGGTGTTCGGGCAGTTCCGGTTCGATTCACGCGCTTCCTACAGCGCGGTGTTCACCAACGTGTCCGGCCTCAAGGGTGGCAATTTCGTGCGCATCGCGGGTGTCGAGGTGGGCAAGGTCAAAGACCTCACCCTGCACAAAGACGGGACGGTCACCGTCGACTTCGCCATCGACAAGACTCTGACGCTGACCGAGGGAACCCGCGCGGCGGTGCGTTACGAGAACCTGATCGGCGACCGTTACCTGTCCCTGGACGAGGGGCCCGGATCGGTTCGTAAACTTCGACCGGGACAGTCGATTCCGGTGGATCGCACAACTCCCGCACTGGACGTGGACGCCCTGATCGGCGGGTTCCGGCCGTTGTTCCGCGCGCTCGACCCGGATCAAGTCAACGCCCTGTCCGGGGAGCTGCTCAAGGTGTTCCAGGGGCAAGGCGGCACCATCTCATCGGTTCTGGCCCAAACCTCGGCGTTGACCACCACGTTGGCCGGGCGCGACCAACTCATCGGTCAGGTGATCACCAACCTCAACACGGTGCTCGGCACGTTTGCCAAACGCGACGAACAGTTCGCCGAAGGCCTGGACAAGCTGTCGGAGCTGGTTGCCGGGCTGGCCGAGCGCAGATCCGACATCGCCACCGGGACGGCCTATATCAACGCTGCGGCCGGCTCGGTGGCCGACTTGCTGACCACCGCGCGCGAACCGATCAAGGAGGCCGTGACGCAGACGGATCGGTTCTCGGGGCAGATCATGGCCGACCGGGACTACGTGGACGACTTGGTCAAGACCCTGCCCGACGCCTACCAGGTGCTCGCCCGGAACGGTCTCTACGGCGACTATTTCGGCTTCTACCTGTGCGACGCGATTCTCAAGCTCAACGGAAAAGGCGGCCAGCCGGTATATGTCAAACTCGCCGGCCAGGATTCGGGACGGTGCACGCCGAAATGACGAGACTCACACTCAAGCCGCTGGCAGATCGCAGCCGGCCGGCGATCGGTGCGGTGGCCATCCTCTTGCTCGCTGCCGCGGTGGTGGCGGCCTTCTCCTACGACAAGATTCCGTTCATCAAAGGCACCTCCGATTACTCCGCATACTTCGCAGAGGCCGGCGGTATCAAACCCGGTAGCGATGTGCGGGTTTCGGGACTGAGCGTGGGCCGGGTCTCGGAGATCCGGCTTCAGGGCGCCCGGGTTCTGGTGGACTTCACGGTCCGCGACGGAGTCGAACTGGGGGAGCGTACGGAGGCGGCGATCAAGACCGAGACCGTGCTCGGAACCAAGGTGCTCGAGCTGACTCCTCGCGGCGACGGCACGCTGAGCGGACCCATCCCGATCGAACGGACGACGTCGCCCTACGATCTGCCCTCCGCGCTGGGTGATCTGACCACCACGATCAGTGGACTCGACACCACTCGATTGTCCTCGGCGCTCACCACATTGGCCGAGACGTTCCGTGACACCCCGCCGGATCTGAAACTCGCACTGCAAGGTGTGGCCCGGTTCTCGGACACCCTCAATGTCCGAGACGCGCAGCTGCGCAACCTGTTGGCCAACGCCAACAAGGTCACCGGTGTGCTCGCCAAGCGCAGTGACCAGATCGCCAACCTGGTGGTGACCACCAATGCACTCCTGGCCGAACTACTGTCCCAACGCGACTCGGTCGACGCGTTGATGAACAACCTCACCGCGGTGTCACATGAGCTCTCTGGTCTGGTCGCCGACAACCACGCGCAACTCAAGCCCGCCGTCGACAAGCTCAACGGGGTGCTGGAGATCCTGGACAACCGCAAGGGTGAACTGCAGCGCACGCTGTATCTGCTGCGTCGGTATGCGATGTCGTTCGGCGAAGTACTCGGGGCCGGACCGTTCTTCAAGGCCTCGCTGGTCAACCTGTTGCCCGGGCAGATCGCCCAGCCCTTCGTCGATTCCGCGTTCTCCGACCTGGGCCTGGATCCCAATGTGCTGCTGCCATCCCAACTGGTCGACCCGGGTACCGGCCAGCCGGGTACCCCGCCGCTGCCGATGCCGTACCCGCGCACCGGACAGGGCGGGGAACCGAACCTGAACCTGCCCGACGCGATCACCGGCAAGCCGGGAGATCCGCGTTACCCGTACCGGGAACCACTACCCGCTCCGCCGCCGGGTGGGCCGCCGCCCGGACCGCCCGCATTGGCCCCCGCGCCAGGAGAACTCCCGCCGCCCAGTTTCGGGCCGCCGGTACCGGCGGAAGGCGGGCAGTGACCATGTCGACGCGCGTACTGCGGATCGGAATCGCTTCGGCGCTGAGCGTCATCCTGGTCGTCGCGATCACCGTGGTGGCCACCCCGTGGTGGGATCGGGTCAGGGACAACACCTTCACCGCCTACTTCGCGAATACCAACGGGCTCTACACCGGGGACGAGGTGCGTATTCTCGGCGTGGCGGTGGGGACCGTCGAGAGCATCGAGCCCCAGCCCGACGCCGCCAAGGTCACCTTCACGGTGGACGAGCAATACCCGGTGCCCGCCGACGTCCAGGCGGCGATCCTGTCGCCGTCACTCGTCAGCGCCCGCGCGCTCCAGCTCGTTCCGGCCTATGAGAGCGGTCCGAAACTGGCCGACGGCGCGTCGATTCCACGGGAACGCACCGCGGTGCCCGTCGAATGGGACGATCTGCGTCAGCAGTTGGAGAAGCTCACCGACTCCCTGCAGCCCACCACCCCCGGCGGGCCCAGCCCGGTCGGCGAGTTCGTCAACAGCGCGGCAGGCAATCTGCGCGGCCAGGGCGATACCGCCCGGGACACGGTGATCAAACTGTCCCAAGCGGTTTCGGCGCTGGGCGATCACAGCTCCGACATCTTCAGCACCGTCCGCAACCTGCAACTGCTGGTATCCGCGCTGACCTCGAGCAGCGATCTGCTGGCGTCGTTCAACACCAACCTGGCCGACATCAGCACCGTGTTGAGTAACACCCCCGACGAGGTGGCCAACGCCACTCAGGCCCTCGACATCGCGGTCAACGACCTGCGCGGGTTCGTCGCCGAGAACCGCGAGGGCCTCGGCGTCACGTTCGACCGCCTCAACACGATCACCACCGCACTCAACGACAGCCGTGCCGACGTCAAGCAGGTCCTGCACATCGCGCCGACGGTGTTCCAGAACTTCATGAACATCTACCAGCCGGCGCAGAGCGCGGTGACCGGGATCCTGGCACCGGTCAATTTCGCGAACACCGTCCAGTTCATTTGCAGCGCAGTACAAGCCGCATCCCGGAAGGACTGGGAGCAATCGGCGAAGTTGTGCGTGCAATACCTCGCGCCCATCATCAAGAACCGCCAGTACAACTTCCCGCCGCTCGGGATCAATCCGTTCGTCGGGGCATCAGCGCGGCCCAACGAGATCACCTACAGCGAGGACCGGCTGAATCCGCACCTGCCGCCACCGCCTCCTGCATCGCCCGCGCCGATCCAAACCGATCCCGCACTGGGGCTTCCCGGCCTGATGCTCCCCGGGGGGACTCCATGAGGCGGCTGGTGGTCGCGGCATTCGTCGTCATGTGCCTGTCGGTGATCCCGGGATGTGAATGGCGCGGGCTGAATTCACTGAGTCTGCCGGGAACCCAGGGCAACGGTGACGGCTCGTACACCATCCAGGCGCAGTTGCCCGATGTGGTGGTGATCCAGCAGAACACCCGCGTGCGCGTCGGAGACGTCAACGTCGGCAATGTCACCAAGATCGAAGTCCAGGACTGGCATGCCCTGGTGACCATGCGCATCGACGGCGGCGTCCACCTGCCGGCCAACAGCACCGCCAAACTGGGACAGACCAGCCTGCTGGGCTCCATGCACATCGAGCTCGCGCCGCCGGCGGGCGAGGCGCCGCGTGGCGAACTCGCCGACGGCTCGGTGATCCCGCTGTCGGCCGCCGCGACCTATCCGACCACCGAGCAGACACTGGCGTCGGTGTCGGTGCTGCTCAACGGCGGTGGGCTGGCCCAACTGCAGGAGATCAACCAGACCTTCGCGAAGGCGCTGGCCGGCCGGGAGGACGACATGCGCAGTCTCCTCGGCCAATTGGACACCTTCATCGCCGGGCTCAACGCCCAGACCGATGACATCATCACCGCCACCGAGCGGCTCAACTCGCTGGCCGGTCAGGTGGCGGCCCGGGACGACACCGTCGACACCGCGCTCACCACGATCCCGAAGGCGCTTGCGGTGTTGTCCGAGCAGCGCACCAAGATCGCCGATGCCGTCGACGCACTCGGAAAGTTCAGTGCGATCGCCACCTCGACTGTCGCCCAGACCAAGGAATCACTCGTCAGCAACCTGCGCAACATCGCACCGGTGCTGCGGGAACTCGCCAACGCCGGACCCGCACTCACCCGGGGCCTGGACTTCCTGTCGACGTATCCGTGGGTCAAGAGCACGGTGGCCAACTGGTTCCGGGGCGACTTCGCCAACATCACGCTGGTGGTCGATCTGACGTTGAGCCGGATCGACAGCAGCCTGTTCACCGGAACCCGGTGGGAAGGCAACCTCACCGAGCTCGAGATGCAATGGGGCCGAACGATCGGCCAGATGCCCAGCCCGTACACGGCCGGCAACCCATTGATCGCTCCCTACCGGTGGGGGGCGTACTGACATGATCCGGCTGTCCCGTCAGGTGTGGATCCAGTTGGCGATCCTGTCCACGATCACCGTCGTCGCCGTGGGCATCATGGCATTCGGCTTCGTCAACGTCCCGGCACTCCTCGGATTCGGCCGGTACACGGTCACGGTCCAACTTCCTGCCACCGGCGGACTGTATCCGACCTCGGTGGTCACCTACCGCGGTACCGAGGTCGGTAGGGTCAAATCGGTCGGCGTCACCCGTGCCGGAGTCGATGCGGTGCTGACCCTGGACTCGGACATCGCAGTGCCGTCCCCGGTTTCGGCCGCCGTGCACAGCCGGTCCGCGGTCGGGGAGCAGTTCCTCGAACTGACTCCCGACCGCGGCGCAACCGGCACCTTGCGCGACGGCGACGTCATCGGCGTCGACAAGGTACGCATCCCGGCCGACATCGGGAACCTGCTCGATGCGACCAACAAAGCGCTGCAGGCCATTCCGCCGGACAATCTACGCACGGTGGTGGACGAGTCGGCCAAGGCCGTCGGGGGACTGGGGCCCGAGCTGTCTCGCATCGTCGACGGGTCGACCGCACTGGCCATAGAGGGCGGTAAGAGCGTCGATCAGCTCGGTCAGTTGATCGACCAGTCCCGACCCGTACTGAATTCTCAAGTACAGACCTCTGATTCGATTGCAACGTGGGCGCAGCGGATGGCCTCGATCACGGGCCAGCTGAAAGCCAGGGACGCGGCGTTCGCGGACCTGCTGACGGTCGGCGCGCCGGCGCTCGGGGAGGGCAAGGCGCTGTTCGACCGGGTGGCGCCCGCCCTGCCGGTCCTGCTGGCCAACATGGTGAGCCTCGGTGACATCGCGGTGACCTACCGCAACGATCTGGAGCAGTTGCTCGTCCTCTACCCGCAGGGGACCGCCGTGATGTCGGCGATCACCCTGGCCAATGCCGATACCAAACAGGCCTACCGGGGCATCTACCTCGACTTCAACCTCAACCTGAATCTGCCGCCGCCGTGCAATACCGGATTCCTCCCGGTCCGCCAGCAGCGATCACCGTCCGATCAGGACTACCCGGAACGCCCGGCGGGCGAGCTGTATTGCCGCGTACCGCAGGATTCGGACCTCAATGTGCGTGGCGTGCGCAACATCCCGTGCGAGACCAAGCCATGGAAGCGCGCACCGACTGTCGAACTGTGCGAGAGCGACCAGGAGTACATCCCGCTCAACGACGGGTTGAACTGGAAGGGAGACCCCAACGCGACGCTGTCCGGTCAGGGAGTGCCCCAGTACGCCCCCGGCACGGATCCGCGTCTGCTGCCCCCGCAGGGAACCGGTACCGCACCGCCGGTGGCCTTCGTCCCCTATGACCCGGCGACCGGAACGTATCTGGGGCCAGACGGCAAGGCCTACACCGACACCGACCTCGCCGACAGCACGAAAGGCAAGACATGGCAGAGCATGCTGACACCGCCGAGCGGCTAGACAAGCCGGACACCGGCGGCCCGGCCATCCGTATCCCGATCGTCGTGGTGCTCGTCGTCGTGGCGTCGCTGGCGGTCCTCACCGGTTGGCTGGGATACCGCGATCAGCGATCCCACGCGGCCGAGGAGCAGCGCAACCTGTTCGTGCAGGTGGCACGCCAGGCGGCGGTGAACCTGACCTCGATCGACCACTCCGAAGCCGACGCCGACATCCAGCGGATCCTGGATTCGGCGACCGGAACGTTTCGCGATGACTTCGAGAAGCGGTCGGCGCCGTTCGTGGAGGTCGTCAAGCGGACCCAGTCGACATCCCGTGGGACCGTTGCCGAGGCGGGTCTGGAATCGGAGGCCGACGGCGTCGCCAGGGTACTCGTCGCGGTCTCGGTGAAGACCGCGAACACTGCTGCACCCGAACAAGATCCGCGTCGCTGGCGCATGCGCATCAGCGTTGAGCAAGTTGGCGACGACATCAAAGTGTCGAATGTGGAGTTCGTGCAATGACTACAGATACCGAGCAGGAGACCGACGACCTCGTCGTCGAAGAACTGATTGAGGACGAGGCCGAGCCCGCGGAGCAGGACCGGCCCGGACGCCGGTCCATCTCGTGGACGCGCATCCTGGCCTTCGGTGTGCTGCCCGCCGTGGCATTGATCCTGGCGCTGGGGGCGGGATACCTGAAATGGCAGGACGGCACCGCACGGTCGGCGCAGGCCTCCAGCGTGGAATCCGTCCGCGCCGCGAGCGAAAGTACCGTGGCGATCCTGTCCTATCGACCCGACACCGTGGACACCGAGCTGCCAGCGGCCGCGGGCCGGCTCACCGGTGAGTTCCGCGACCAGTACACGCAACTGATCGACGACGTCGTCATCCCCGGGGCCAAACAACAGGTCATCTCGGCAGTTGCGTCTGTCCCGGCTGCCGCCGCAGTTTCGGCGTCGGCCCGGCATGCGGTGGTCCTGGTGCTCGTCGACCAGACCACCACGATCGGCACCGGTCCGCCGACCAAATCCACCTCCAGCGTGCGGGTAACCCTCGACAAGGTCGAAAACCGATGGCTCATTTCGCAATTCGAACCGGTCTAGCCGCCGTCACGGCCCTGACCGCACTGGCATGGACTCCGGCGCCCGCGCATGCCGACAACCAACGGCTGAACAGCGGCGTGATCGCCAACGTGTTCACGATCCAGCGTCAGGCGGGTTGCACCAATAATGTGAGGTCCGACCCGAAACTGAGATTGGCGGCCGAATGGCACACCAACGATCTGCTCGGTAATCGTGACCTGGACGAGCATGTCGGCTCCGACGGGTCGACGCCGCAGTCGCGTTCCGAGGCTGCCGGATTCCGCGGCCGGGTGGCCGAAACGGTTGCCATCAACCCGGCGTTGGCGATCAACGGCATCGAGATCCTCAACCAGTGGTACTACGACCCGGTCGATTTCGCGATCCTGTCCGACTGCGCCAACACCGCTATCGGGGTGTGGTCGGCCAATACTCTGGACCGATCGGTGGTCGTGGCAGTGCTCGGTCAGCCGGCGGACACGTAGTAATACCCATCCCGACCCGGCGCTCCGACCGGCAGACTGAGGTCATGCCAATCGACGAGGCTGTGCCCTCTCAGGACACCGTCACCCGTGACACCAAGCCGGACCGTGACCGTGCGGTCGATGTCGCGCGCCTGGGTGCCCTGCTCGTGGTGATCTTCGGTCACTGTGCCCTGCTGCTGGCCACCATCGATTCCGGGGGCGTACGGGTCGGCAACATCCTCGGCGCACTCCCGGGACTGGCCCCGATCACGTGGATACTGCAGGTGATGCCGCTGTTCTTCCTGGCCGGAGGGGCTGCGGGTGCCTACAGTTGGCGGACCGGAAGCCCGTGGGGCGGATGGTTGCTTGCCCGTGCCCAGCGGCTGTGCCGGCCGGTCTTCTGGTACCTGGCGGTGTGGTCGGTGGTCCTGGTCGTGGTGCACGTGACGATGGGGGCCGAGTCCGCCGCTGCGCTCGGGCGCGAATGTGTGGCCCTGTTGTGGTTCCTGGGTGTCTACCTGATGGTGCTCGCCTTCGTCCCGGCGCTGATGCGCCTGCGCACCGGACGGGCGCTGGCGCTGGTGGTCGCCGGACTGATCGTCGCGTCCGGAATGGTGGATGCGATCCGCTTCGCGGTCGGCACCCCCGAGGCGGGCACCGCCAATCTGATCGTCGTCTGGCTGATTCCCGTGGTGATCGGGGTGGCCTATGCGCGACGCCTGATCTGCGCGCGGCGGGCGATAGCGATCGCGGTCCTCGCCTTCACTGCGCAGGTGATCCTCGCTCTCACCGGCATTTACGACGTGTCCCTCGTCGTCACCGGAACCGAGCACGTGTCGAACGTGTCACCGCCCACGCTTCTGCTGGCACTGCACTGCACATGGATGCCATGCCTGTTCATCGCTGCTGCGAACCCGATCCGGCGCTGGGCCGCCCGTCCGCGGGTCTGGTACGTGGTGGCAACGGGAAACGGGGGAGCCATGACACTGTACCTGTGGCACATCCCGGTGATCGCGATCGCCGCGTTCAGTCTGCACGCCCTCGGCCTGGATGCATTCGACCCGCACGCCCCGGGCTTCTGGGCCCATCTGGCCCTGCGTGCAGTGGTTTTCACCGTTCTCATGGCCGCGGCGTTCCGGCTGCTGTCGCCGCTGGAGCACCGCCCGCTGCCGTGGTGGGACGATCCGGTCCAGATCGGCGGCGCCCGGTCGGTGGTCACCGGCGTGTTGTTGTGTGTCGCCGGCGCCGCGTTGACCCTGATGGCCAAGAACGGCCTCGACGGTGTGCTGGGCTGGTCGGCGCTCGGCGGGTTCGTCCTCGCGGCCGTTGCTGCACGCGTGAGCGTAGGACGGGCGGCGGAGACCCAATTATCGCAAGGTCGGGCAACGTAATTCACTACCACGATGGATGAATCGTGCGTTGTGGAAAACGCCTCCACGTGTCTGCCGCCCGTTGTCTTGAGTCTAGATTTTGGCAGGTTTTTCTCGTCGAGGTAGGCCTGTTTGGGGGTGCGGTCGTCGAGGGCTTGGTGGGGTCGGATGGTGTTGTAGATGATGCGGAATCGGTGTACTTCCATGTCGAGAGCGTCGCCGTCGCCGATGTGGCCGCGGTACAGATGCTCGTATTTTAGGGTGCCGAAGAACCGTTCGACGACTCCGTCGGTCTGAGGAGATTTCACTCGGGTGCGGACGTGGCGCAGCAGTGGATCGTTCCGGTCGGCGAATAGGGCCTGGAAGTCCTTGCCGCGGTGACAGGGCCCGTTGTAAGAGACGATCGCGATCGGGGCGGGAATCTGGCCGATGATGTTCTCGTGGTCATCCAGGAGGTCCATCAGGCCGCGATCTGTGCGTAGGTCGTCGATGTCGAGGATGCGTTGGGCTTCGTCGATGGCCAGCTGTACGCAACGCACCGCGTCGATGCCCCGGCTGGTGGGGGTGACGGTGATGGCTAGGCAGTATTTGGTGGCGTAGTCGATGACCGCACTGATCTGCCAGACCCGGTTGCGTTCGGTGGGCGGGTCAGCGAACGACTTTGCGTCGTAGCGCTGCCCAGGATTTGCGGTCAGCGCGAAAGCCTTGCGGCAGAGGCAGTCCCCGGCGTCGTAGGGATCGGGCTAGCGAGGAGTTCGTCACCTCATGGCCGTCGGCGCGCATCATCGCGGCGATCTTGCGGTAGCCCCAGGCCGGCCACGCCTCGGCGTATTTGGCGGCCAGGGCTTCGATGCGATCGACCACTGGTCCCGGCCACGGTCCTTTGGTGGATTGGCCGCCGCGCAGGCGGCCAAGCGTTGCCGGTAGGTGCGTTCGGGGATGTCGGCCAGTGGGGCGAACCTCGAAGCCGGCAGACCCGCTGCCTCTCTTAGGGCTTCGAGGTCGGCGAAGGGACTTGGTCAGCCAATGCCGCTCCGCGTTGCCAGATCCGCAGTTGCACGGTGGCTTCGGCTAACGCCAATTTCAGCTGTTCGTTTTCGATCTGCATCCGACGTTGCTCGGGGTTGCCCCTGGCTCCGGCTGAGCCGCTGGGGATCTCTTGGAGGCGCTGCGCGCCGGCCGCCAAGAACTGATGTTTCCACTTGGTGACCGTGACTATGGAAGCCCCGCACCGGCGAGCGGCCTGGGCACAGGTCATCTCGTTGGCCAAGATCGCCAACACCAATCGAGTTTTCTCTTCGGCGGGGATCTTCGTCCGACGCGACCGGGATATATCCACAACCTTCCGCCGTGGCCGCAGTTATCCACAACCTGCAACCCTGTCAAAAAGTATGAGTCAGTGGACGGTGGCATAATCGAACGTATGTTCGACACTGATCCCGATGT
>NZ_CP050191.1:2557053-2838195 GCF_011745145.1 Mycobacterium sp. DL440
CTCAGCCCTGCATCGGATTCCAGGGCCGGGTGGCCATCAGGTCGGCCGTCCACGTACCGGACTTGACCAGGGCCGCGACTTCTTCACGGATGTTGTCGCCGATCTTCACGCTGAGTTCGCGTGGCAGGTCGAGTTGTGCCGTCGCGGCGACACCGAGCCGCTGAGTCAGGGACGCATCTCCGATCGGTGCGAATCGCAAACGCCCATCATCGATTTCGCGACGGCATGCCGACAGAGGCAAGACCCCGTAGGAGATACCCGCCTCGATCACGTTCTTCATCACGGCAACGGAATCGGTTGTCGTCTGGTGACGGAACGTGACCTTCGTGCGCAGCGCCGCATTCTGCAGCGCCGTACCGACGCCCGACGCCGACCGTGGCACCACGAGGGGCAACCCGACGACATCGCCGAACCCGACGGCGCGGGTGGCGTCGAGGTTCGATTCGGGTCCGCCGATCAAGAACAGCTGTTCGGACAACAACTCTCGATAGAAGACTCGCTCATCGGGCACCGGGTTGATGAGCGCTATGTCGACGGCACCTTTGAGCATGGCCTCGACGAGATGGTCGGTGCTCCCGGCGGTCACCGAGAACGTCGCCTCGGGGAACACGGTCGTCAGATTGCCGAGAAGTGGTGCGGCCAGCAGGTCGACGGTCGACTCTGGTAGGCCGAGACGCAGGGTCCGGTCGAGCCGGGCCAACGGCGTCCCGGCGTACTGGACGGCCAGTTCCAGCTGCCGCAGCGGCCCGGCCGTCGAGGCCCGCAGCCGTTCACCGGCCTCGGTCAGCTCGACACCGCGCCGGGTGCGGGTGAACAACGTAACGCCGAGGTCCTCTTCGAGCAGCTGCAGTTGACGGCTCAACGCCGGTTGGGCGATACCCAGCACGCCGGCCGCGCGCGTGATGGAGCGTTCCTCTGCGATGCGCAGGAAGTACTTGAGCCGGTGGGTGTCCATACACTTCGAGATATACCAGCCATCGAATATCGGCATGACTGGATTCCGAAATCGGTATTACCTCACCATTCGGCCGCGGCCCTAGCGTTTCCCTCGAAGCCATGGTGAGAGGAGCCAACCCCATGACGGTCCATAACGATGCCGACGCCATCGCGGCACTGAATCTCGACAGCCTGCCCCGGCACATCATCGACAAACGAGTCACCGAGTTGATGGATCTTTCGGGCAAGAAAGCGTTTGTCACCGGTGCCGGTGGCGATGGACTCGGCCAGGCCATCGCCAACCGCTTGGCCGGGCTCGGGGCCGACGTCGCATTGATCGGACGCACTTTCGAGAAAGTCGAACGCCGCGCGCACGACATCGAGCAGCGGTGGGGCGTCAACGCGCACCCGGTGAAGGCCGACATGTCGGACTGGGATCAGGTGCACGACGCGATTCACATCGCACACGAGCAGCTGGGCGGATTGGACATCATGGTCAACAACCCGGTGATGGTGGTCGGTGGCCCGTTCGAGAAGCACACCAAGGCCGACATCGACCACACCGTGCTGGGCAGTCTGACCATGATGATGTACGGCGCCCATGCCGCGTTGGAATTCCTGCTCCCGCAGGGGTCGGGCAAGATCATCAACATCGGATCGGTGGGCGGTCGCATCCAGCAGCGCGGGCTGGTGGTGTACAACGCGTGCAAATCGGGCGTCGTCGGGTTCACCCGAAACCTCGCACATGAAGTCGCGCCGCGGGGAGTGAATGTGCTCGGTGTAGCGCCGGGGATCATGATCAAACCGGAGATGATGGAGTACCTGCTCGACCCGAAGACCCCGGCACATTTCGCGGGCCGCGGCGCGATCTTGGAGGCCATCACCACCCAGGTGCAACTCGGCCGGGCGTCGCTACCCGAGGAGGCGGCCAACATGGTGGCCTTTCTGGCGTCGGAGGCGGCCGACTACCTGTGCGGGCAGACGATCGACGTCGCCGGCGGGCAGTGGATGAACTGAGATGCCCACCGTCAGCGACATCAAGGCAGATGCTGTCGAGCAGACCGGCCTGACGGACTTCGGCGACGGCACCTTCGAGGAGGGCCTGGCGATCCTGCTGTCCTCGCTGGATACCGAGGCCCGGCTGAACGCGCGGGGCGAGGCGTTTCTCTACCCCCGCCTCACCGGGTATCTGGCTCAGCGACTGCAGGTCGAAGAGTGGTATCGGCGCCACCCCGAGATCGACGAGGTACCCATCATGACGCCAGTCATTGGCCTGGGCCTGCCGCGCACGGGTTCCACGGCGCTGTCGATGCTGCTCGCGCAAGACCCCGACGTGCGTTACCTGCGGCGCTGGGAGTCGTCACAGCCGTGCCCGCCGCCGTCGACGGTGCTGGGCGCAGATCCCCGAATCCCGTCCGGGAAAGGGGAAATGGTCGGGACGCGGCATCACGTCCCGGCGGACACGCACGGCCCCATGGAATGCCATGAGCTGATGGCCCTGGACTTCAAATCGCATCTGTTCCAGTCTTTCGCCCAGGTACCGACGTATTCCACCTGGCTGGTGGAAAAGGCCGATCTGACCACGACTCTGGCTTATCAGCGGCGGGTGATGAAGCTGCTTCAATGGGGTGAACCCGACTGGCCATGGCGGCTGAAATGCCCCTCGCATGTGTTGTGGCTGGATGCCGTCAGCAAGGTCTTCCCGGATGCCAGATTCGTGATGACACATCGCGATCCGACCGACGTCATCCTGTCGGTGGCCGACCTGTACGCCGACATCATCGGCACCTTCACTGACCAGATTGACCGGCCCTACATTGGCCGGCTCAACGTCGAGCACTGGTCCGTCGGTATGGACCGGGCGCTGGAGTTCCGTGTGAGAACAGGCCAGGACCGGTTCTACGACATCGATTTTCGTGCTATGCAGGCCGATCCGATCGGCGAGGTCACCGCCCTGTACTCCTGGCTCGGCCAGCCCGTAACCGACGAATTCGCGCAACGGATGGACAGTTGGTGGACTCAGGCCGCCGCCGAACGCGAGCCCAGCTCCCACGCCGACCCGGCAATGTTCGACATCGACCTGGATCAGGTTCGGCCCCGCTTCGCCCGGTATGCCGAACACACCGCCCGTTGGACCACTCACGAGAACAGGAGCCCGCATGGCAATTGACCTCACCGGCGGAATCGACCCGTCCCGCGAATTCGTATTCGCCCACCGCCCGGACAACCCGGAAATGCGTGACTCGGTGAGCTTTTGGACAGTCGACGACCGTGGCGAGATCGGCTTGCCCCGCATCGGGATCGAGGCGGTCGCCGCGAACTGGGACAACCACGAGATGCAGATCAACCTCGCGTTCCCTGACGGGCGGGTGTACCGCCTGCGCGACGGCGCCCCCTCGCTGCCACCCGAGGGGCCCCACGGGAAGCCCACAGTTCTCGGAGCGGGCGGGCTGGCCTTCCGCTGTGTCGAGCCGTTTCAGACCTGGACGATGACGTACGCGGGCAAGGCCGTCGAGACATCGTCGGCCGATCTGGTCGCCGGCATCTCCGATGGTCCTCTGGTAGACGTGGCGTTCCACATCGAGGCGAAAATGGCTGTCCCTCCGTGGATCCAGGGCTCGTTACAACAGGCCGCGGCGGACCGGATCAGGAACTCGGTGGAGGGCGACCTCATGGGTGGCCCCCGATATGAGCAATTGTTCCGGGCGAGTGGCTCGGTGACCGTCAACGGGGACAGCCGGGACTTCAGCGGCAGCGGTCTGCGGATCCGCAGGCAAGGGGTACGCAAACTGGGTAGTTTCTGGGGTCACGCCTGGCAATCGGCGGTGTTCCCCAGCGGCAAGGCATTCGGCTACATCGCCTACCCTCCGCGCGACGACGGCCAGTCCACCTTCAACGAGGGCTATGTCTTCACCGGCGACGGCGACCTGATCCCGGCCCGTGCGGTGCAGGCACCTTGGCTGACGAAACTGCAGGCGCTCGGGGAAGACGTGTCGGTAGTGCTGGAAACCGCCGACGGCCAGGTGCATATCGAGGGGGAGACGGTGTTCTCCACTCACGACATCCACCACAACGACAACACATACTCGGTTCGCGAGATGAAGAAGGAGAACCCGAACTTCCCGGCCCTGCAACAGGCCGGCGTGCGCTACCGGTGGGACGGTGAGGAAACCTACGGCATGCTCGAACGCTCGAACCCGGTCGACAAGATTGACCTCGGCGATGCTCGGGCTTGAGGGCAAGACGTTCATCGTCGCCGGCGGAGCGACGGGTATCGGCGCCGGCACCGCCAAGCGGTTGGCCGCCGAGGGTGCGTCGGTCGTCGTGGGCGACGTCAACATAGCAGGGGCCAAGGCCACCGTCGAGACGATCGCCACGTCGGGCGGCAGCGCCATCGCCGTCGAATTCGACCTCACCGACGACGAATCCGTTCGGTACCTCGTCGACGCGACGATCTCGGAGTTCGGTGCGGTCCATGGATTGGACAACGTCGGTGCCGATCTGTCGGAGGACAACCTCGGACGTGACACCACGATTCTCGACACCCCGTTCGAGGTATGGCACCGCACCCTCGACGTCAATCTGCTGGGCTTCGTGCGCACCATCCGTGCCGTGCTACCACACCTGCTCGAACACGGGGGCGGCAGCATCGTCAACACCTCGTCGGGCGGATCGCTGGGCACCGACCCGATGCACGTCGCCTACAACGCCTCCAAGGCTGCCGTCAACCAGCTCACCCGCCACGTGGCGAACAACTATGGGGCACAAGGTATTCGCAGCAACGCCGTGATGCCGGGCCTGGTGATGGGGGAGACCCAGGAACGTCAGGACGATCAACAGATCCAGCAGATGTTCCTGAGGGCGGCCAAGGTCACGCGCCTCGGCAGGCCTGCCGACCTGGCCGCCGTCACCGCGTTCCTGTTGTCCGACGACGCCGAATGGATCAACGGCCAGACCTGGTACATCGGCGGCGCATCGCACATGCGTCAGTGATGGAGGTACGAATACCCCGCGAAAACCTCAGTCCTCCTTGCGGATCAACCGTCCGAGCGCCTCACGATCGGGTGCCAGCAGCTCGTCGATGCGAGCCTGGTTCACATCGGCCACGATGATCTCACCGACCTCCTGGTACACATCGCTGAAGATGCCGTGCGCCTTCATCTTCTCGGTCTGATAGACGTTGTCCTCCGTCGGCGTCACGTAGTAGACGATCTCCGGCTTGAACCGGTGGATCAGCCACACATGGATCAGATCCATCAGGCGCTTCTTACGCAGCTTCTCGGCGAAGGTGTTCTGATCGCGCACAGTTAGGATGTTGCGGCCATGCCGATCCTTGATGGGGTCGACGACGACGTTGGCCAGTGGCTCGTCACCGTCGCCGTAGATACCGAGGTCGAGGACGTCCGAACCGGCACGGCGCGGGCGCAGCTGCACCTGCAGGTTCTCGCCGATCTTGTAGTGGTCGCCCCATATCGCCAGCCACTCCTCGAGGAGCTTCTTCGGCACCTCGGTCTGCACCAGGTGCTGGTGCTGCGTGGAGCCCGCGCCCATGGACTTGGTGGTCGCGGTACGGCCCGAGGAGGCGGCCAGCGCGGCGTCGCTGCGCGGACCGCCGACCAGTGTCTGCGGTGTGCGGTAAGGAGATTCGACCAGTCGCATCTTGCGTTGCAGCCGGGCCAGCGCCAGCATGCCCTCCTGCTGCAGCGACGTGGCGAACTCCTCGCACGCGACGCCGTCGACCTGGTGGCCGCCGTAGGTGATGAAGTTGAAGACGAACCCCATCTTGCCGAGTTCCGCAGGGAAGGCCCGCATCTCGTCATCGGTCATGCCGGTGGTGTCCCAGTTGAACGACGGTGACAGGTTGTAGGCCAGCATCTGGTCGGGGAACTCGGCGTGGACCGCGTCGGCGAACTGTTTCGCGTCGGCCAGATCGGCGGTCTTGGTCTCCATCCACAGGATGTCGGCGAACGGTGCGGCCGCCAGCGACTTCGCGATCGCGTACGGAATGCCACCACGGACCTGGTAGTAACCCTCAGGGGTTTTGACCCGCTCGCAGTCCCAGGCCACATCGGCGCCCAGTTCGTGCGCCTTCTCCTGTGCCGTGTACAACGATGCGCGCGCGGCGAAGCCGCGCCAGTCGGCGGCGCTCATCGCGGCCGGCTCACCCTCGCGTTCCCGGAACTCCAGCAGCTCGGCGACCGCCTCGCCGTAGGTGTTCAGGCCGGCGTCGGCCTGCCACGCTTCGACGAACTCCGACTCGACCTTGTCGAACAGGGCGTCCACCGAGTCGCCGGCAGTGTGGCCCTTGGCAGCCTCGGCGATCGCGGCTGCGATGCCCTGGCGTTCTAGCCAGGCCTCCGCGGTTGCGTACTCACCGGCGGGCAGCGCATACAGCAGATGGCCGTTGAGGTCGGTGACCCCGAGATCGTAGAACCGGCGCACCATTGCCAGGAAACACGACTTGTACGTCGGCACCGATAGATTCGTCGCCCCCAGCAGGAACGGTTGATCACGCTCATCTGCGCGGCTGTCGATCAAGTTGGCCGCCTCGGCGTCGGTGCGCGCGACGATGATGCCGGGAACCCGCATGATGTCCAGCTGGAATCGCGCGGTGTTGAGCCGTTTGATCTGCTCATCAGAGGGCACCAACACCTTGCCACCCTGGTGACCGCACTTCTTGGTGCCGGGCCGCTGATCCTCGATGTGATAACCGGGCACCCCGGACTCGACGAAGCGGCGGATCAGGTTGCGCACATGTGGATCGCCACCGTGACCGGTGTCGGCGTCGGCGATGATGAACGGCCGGTAATCGACCGCCGGGGTGGCCGCGCGCTGTTCGGGCGTCATCCGCAGCCGCAGATACTGTTGATTGCGGTCGGCGGTCAGCAGCGCCCGCACCAGCCCGGCTGCCTCGTCGGGCACCTGGCTCAGCGGATAGCTAGCCAGGTCGGGTCCGGGATCCTCACTGATGGATCCCTTGGCCGAAGTGGCCCATCCACCCAGGTAGATCCCTCTGATCCCCATCCGTTTCATCACGACCGCCTGACCCGGCGAGTACGGCCCAAAGGTGGTGATGCTCAGCTTCTGGGCGAACAGATCGCGTAGGTAGGGAAAGAACGCCGTGGCGGCCTCCCGGGCCACCGGATAATCCGACGGGATCGTGCCGCGCTGCTCGGCGACCTGACGCGCCGAATACAGCCGGGTGATGCCCGCGAACCGAGGACTGTCGATGTAGGCCTGGGTCGCCTCGACATCCTCCCGGAACGGTGACGTCTCTGCGTTGGCTTCGATGGTGGCCATAGGTTTGCTCCTTCGCAAGCTCGGCTTCCTCGAGTATCGCGGCCGAGACGATTCGAGGGACCGGTTGCGGAAAAGTCGTCGCCGTGGCCGCTGTGTCGATTCGCCCCTACGATCGGGGTATGTCGAAGCTGACCAAGAAGGTGAAATCGCTGTTCACTAGGCGTCGGCCAGTCACGCGCGAAGATGCCGCAGAGATTGCCGACTGGCTCAACGAGGGCGGTGCGCTGCATCCTGACGGACCGCCGACGGTCGTCGATCCGAAGAAGAACAAGAAGGCCTGACACCGGGCTAGGCTGCACGCCATGTCGATAGACCGGGCCGCACTGGCCGCCGGTGCCATCCGATTCGCTTCGGGCGTCTCGTTTCTCGTCGACCCGAAGCGGGCCGACCGGCTATGGGGTGGACGGCACACACCAGACGCCACCGCGCAGCTGATGTGGCGGTCGATGGGATATCGCGATGCGCTGATCGGTGGCCTGCTGCTGACGGCCGGGCTGCGCGGCAAGGACACCCGCGGCTGGTTCCTGGCCTCCGGCGGGGCCGACGCCGCCGATCTGCTCGGCGGCGTCGCGGTCCACGACCAGCTGCCACGGTCGCAACAGGTCATCGGCCTCGGGGGAGCAGTAGTCGGCATCGCGGTCGGGCTGTGGGGCTCCACCCGGCGCCGGGTGCGTGCGACAGAGAGCGCGGCTGACTGAGTCGGGCCTAGGCGCCCACCTCGACGATGTCGCCGCGGTACCAACGCGTGCCCATCAGATAGCAGCCCATGGCCAGCAGTTGCAGCACCGGTACCAGGATCAGCAGGGCCCGGCCCAGCGCGCGTGGGCCGAGCTCAGGCGTCAATGTGTCACTGATCAGGCCCGTGACGAACGGGCCGACGGACCCGAGGGTGGCGTTGAAGAACAAGAACATCGCCGATGCGGTTGCCCGTTGCCCGGGCAGCGCCAGACGCTGGATGGCCGCGATGGACGGGGCCATGTACGACGGGCCGATGATGTAGCTGAGCGCCAGGAACCACACGCATGCCACGCGGCTCTCGACGGTGAAAGCCAACACCGACGACGGCAGTAACAGTGCCGTGGTCAACACCACGATCCACAGCAACCAGCGCGGATCGCGCACGGCCAGTCGATCGGCCAGCCGGCCCACGATCAGCAGCCCGAGGACACCGGCGATTCCGGTGGCCAGGCCGTACTCCCACCCCACTTCACTGAGCGACATGGACCGGGTACGCATGAGGAAGGCCGGGGAGAAGGTGGTTAGCGAGTAACCCGCGGCCGCGATGCAGGCGGTGCCGGCGACGAGTGACAGAAAACTGCGTTTGCGGAGCAGTGCCCACCACCTGGTCGGCGTGCCATGGTCCTCGGGCGCTACCACCGGCAGCGACTGGCGGGCACCGACCACCACCAGCACCAACGGAGCGAACACCACGCTGAGCGCGCCCATCACCACGAAAGCTGTTCGCCATCCCAGATTTTCGGCCAGCAGGCCGCCGCCGATCAGGCTGGCACCGCTGGCCAGCGGGATCGCGAAGGTGAGAACCGCCAGCGGTGCCGCGCGACGCGACGGGGCGAAGTTGCGGGCCACGTAGGCGTGTGCGGCCGGGGTACTACCCGCCTCGCCCACGGCGACGCCCACTCGAGTGAGCGCGAGCTGAAAACCGGATTGCACGGCACCGCCGAGCATGGTCATCGTGCCCCACAGCGTCAGGCAGGTGGCGGTCACCGCACCGAACGCTCCGCGGTCGGCAACCCGGGCCACCGCGACGCCGAGCACCGCGTACACGATCAGGAAGCCGAACCCGTTGATCACCCCGATTGCGGTGTCCGACAGGGCGAGCTCGTGCTTGATCGGCTCGGCCAGCACTGCGGGGAGGAACCGGTCGACGTAGTTGAGGGTTCCGACCAGGGTCAGCAGTGCGACCGCGGCCCAGGCGCGCCGCGGTCCGTGCACGTGGCCCGTCTCACCCACGTCGTACGCCGCGGGCGAACCGCCAAAGATACCGCGGCAGCCGGCGCAGAGGAACGGCCTTCGGCCACTCCTGGGGGCGGAAGAAGGCGTCGGAGCCTCCGTCGACGAAAATCACACTGCCGCAGAGGAAATCGGCCGAGTCCGACAGCATGAAACACATCCAGTCGGCGAGGTGGCCGGCATCGCCGTATCCGCCGATCGGTACCGGGAACCGCCGCACGGCGGCGCCCTCGCGCGGATCGGCCAGTTGGGCCTGCAGGAGTGGGGTCAGGATCGCGCCCGGGGCCAGCGCGTTCAGTCGGATACCGGCACCGGCCCAGGCGGCGGTGACCGCATTGATCCGCAGCCAGCGGCTGACCGCGATCTTGGAAGCCGCGTACATGATGGCCGACCCGTTCCGCCCCAACAGGCGCAGTGAGCGGACCGCCCTGTCGGTGTCGCGCGCGAACAATGCCCGAATGGTCCGGCGTGGAACGACCGGCACCGTCGTCGTCGAATTGCTGGAGATCACCACGACTTTGGCGCGGTCCGCCTTGGCCAGCGCGGGCCGCCAGGCCTCGAGGAGCTCGACGACGCCGAGGAAGTTGACCTCGGCGATCAACCGGTTGCGGTCAGCACCGGGGCCTGGGCCGAGCCCGGCGGCCAGCACGGCCCCGTCGAGAACTCCGCCGCACGCCGCCAGCACGCCCGCGGCCGCCGCCCGGCGGCCCTGCGTGGTGGACAGGTCGGCAACCACCTGGCCTTCCTTGAGGTCCACACCGATCACGGTGTGCCCGAGGTCCTGGAGCCGCCGGGTGGCCTGCAGTCCCATGCCGGATGCGGACCCGGTGACCGCGTATGTGCCGATGATCGCCTCCTTGCCGCCCGGATCCGGGCTGGTTCGGCGGCCAAAATAGCATCCGGGTGAATTCTGGGTGCCCAACCGGTTACCGACCCCTTCTCCGGGATGCCGATGCGCGCATGGCGACTTAGGCTCGTCGCGGCCGGGTGCCGGTCACGCGAGAGGAATCGAGGTCGCAGGGTGAGGACAGTGCTGGGGCTGTCGGTGACTTCGCACGGCATCGCCTGGGCACTCGTCGGCGGCGATGGTCGCACCACAGATCTCACCCCGCTCGATGATGACGCCTTCGATGTCGACGCCGCCGATGACGTGACCGCCTGGGCCGCTGCCGCTGCCCGCAGCGCCCAGGCCATCGGTGCCGCCAGTGGTCAGAACCTGGCCGCGGTCGGCGTATGCGCGGCCGGCCTCGTTTCCGATCACGGCGATGACCCCGTGGCCCGACTCCTCGACCTGCTCGCCGCCGCGGGATTCGACGATGTGCGGATCGTCCCCGGACGGCCCGACACCACCGCCCGGGCCGCCGCAGAGGCTGTCGCGACCAACGCGGTGGCCAGGACGCCGAGGCCTGCCGCGTCCCGGGCCCCGGCCCCGGCCCCGCGCCGGCGCACCGCGGCACGGGCGGTGGCCGCCGCGGCCGCGGCGATCGCGGCGGGACTGCTCACGGTCGGCTCGCAGTCCGTCGAACCGGTACCGGGCCCGGCCGCCGACGACGCTGACATCTCCGCGGCCGCGGAGCCGCAACTCGTCACCGTCAGCACCCCGCGGGGCATGACACGGGCGGTGACGGAGTCGCCTGCCGAGCCGGACGTCGAACCGGTCTCGATGGTCGAACCAGCTGCGCCCGCGCCGTCGCAGACGCAGACGGTGCCGATCCACCAGCCGGTCGCGGTTACCGTCCCGCACCATCCGGCAGCTGAGCCACACCTACCCGTACCCGCCGCCCAGCCGCACATGGCGGCAGACCCGTCGCCGGGGCCTGGACTACCCGCGGTACTTCCCGCGGCGCTACCGGGTCCTGCCGTTCCTGTGGCCCAGCCGAGTCCGGCGCCCGTGGCCGGCCTGTGGTTCCTCGGCGCGATGCCGTAGTCCAGACCGGCTATTGCATCTGATCGAGCATGGTCGAGAAGGCTGCCTTGAGCCGCAGTGCCTTCTTGATCTCGTCGGCGGTGATGTAGGGGTACTCACCATATTCCAGGAAGCTCGGCACCTGGTGGGCCCGGACGAAGTCGATGAACGCCTGGGGATTCTCCTTCCAGTCCTCCGGGAACCCTTCCAGATTGGTGAACACCGTGGTGATGCCGGTGGCGCCGAACAATTGCACTGCGTCCTCGGTGTACTTGTCGAAGTCGGTGTCGAAGATGCCCTGGTATTGGAAATGCAGGCCCGAGCCAACGTCGAACAGTTGCCAACGCAAATAGTGCAGCCGTAGTGGCGCAAGGACTTCGGGGTTGGCGGCGACGGCGGCCTCGATCTGCTTGCCGTAGGCGCGCACCGCCTCCTCACGGCCTTCCTTCACCTTCGCGATGATGGAAAAGCCATGGCACGCGGGCGTTCTCGGGTAGGTGGGGCCGTATCGACCCTCCTTGAGTTCGAAATAGCCCTCCGGCGGGATGGCCATCGCGGCGGGCTTGGTCCAGTCACGATCGTCGGTAGGCATGCGGAACTCCCAGATGCGCTCAGGTAACGCCGAACGCTAGCACCGTGGTGCCTCCCGAAATGTGGATTGAATTGACGTGCCCTCAAATTTGCCGAGGCATTTGGTGGAAAACCCGGAAAACACCCGTGCGCGGCGTATTGTCGCTATGCCGGGGCCGTTGAGGGGTTGGCCACGGGGCGATGATGACAGTCGTTGCGACCACAGCTGGGGCTACTGGGTCAGGAACTGAGCCGGACGAAGCCCGATCTGCTATGCGTTCTCGGCACCGTTCAGAACGGCAGTGCGAGCGAAGGTGCGAACGCGGTCCTTGGCGACCTTGCCGTTGCCGGTCAGCGGTAGCGCCTCGGTGAACAACACCACCCGTGGCCGCTTGAAACCCGCGATCGTGCCGCGCACGTGGCTGATCAACTCGTCAACGGTCGGCCGGGGCCCCGGTGACGGGACGACCACCGCGCACACTGCCTCGCCCCAGTAGTCGTCGGGAACCGCGACCACGGCGACCTGGTCCACCCCCGGATGTCCGGACAGGGCGTCCTCGACCTCGCGGGAGGACACGTTCTCTCCGCCGGTCACGATGATGTCCTTGAGTCGGTCGACGACGAACAGCCTGCCGTCGGCGTCGGTGCGACCCATGTCGCCGGTGTGCAGCCAACCGCCTTCGATGGGCGTCACCTGTGCGCCGCGTACCAAGATCTCGCCCACCTGCCCGGGCGGCAACAGTCCGCCGTCCGTGTCGGCGATGCCGATCTCGACGTCCCGGTGCGGATAGCCGGCACTGGTGAGCAACTCGGGGTGGCCCGTGGCCCCGGCGCGATGGTCGTCGGGGCCGAGAAATGTGATATTCCCGCCGGTTTCGGTCATCCCGTAACCCTGGTGGAAGTCGACGCGGAGAGTGTCGATCGCGCGACGCAGCAGATCCAGCGGCATCGCGGCGGATCCGTAGGCGATCGCGTCGAGAGTGGGCAGATCGGTCCCGGTGCGCTCGAGATGGCCGAGCAGCGAATGCAACATGGTTGGCGCCAGCGAACACGAGGTCACCTCGTGGGTACGCACCAGGTGCGCGAAGCCCTCGGGACGGAACTGGGCGCACAGGACCACCGTCGCGGCGACCGCATGCTGCACCAGCATGTTGTAACCGGCGATGTGACACATGGGAAACGGCAACAGGTAAACCCCGCTGGGCTGCACCGAGCGGCCCGCCACCGAGCCCCATACCGCCCCGAGGATCGAACGGTGGCTGTGCACAACAGCTTTCGGAACTCCGGTGGATCCGCTGGTGAACAGCAGCCAGGCGGGATCGTCGGGCTCGGCGTCTGCGAAGGGGAGATCGGCCGCGGGTGCTTTCTGCCACTCGTCGGATTCGAATGCGACGGCGGGCGCTCCGGTGTGTGCGAGAGCCGACAGATACCGCTCGTCGCCGAGCAACAGTGCGGGCCCGGCGGTGACCAACTGGGCTGCCTGCTCGGCCGGGCTGAGACGCTGATTGATCAGCGTCAGGACGCGCCCGCTGCGCGGCACCCCGTAATACAGCTGGGCATAGGCGGCGCTGTTGTCGGCGACCACGGCCACCCGATCACCCGGAGCGGTCCGGGCAGCCACCCATCCTGCCACGCCACGGATCTGGCGGTCGAACTCGGCGAAGGTCGCGGTGGCGCCGTCGTCGGTTACCAATGCCCGGCGCTGCGGTGCCTCGGCCGCCGCCGCCGAAACCAGCTCGTGCAGAAGGCTCATGCCGGATCCCCCTGGGGCACCCTTGACCACGCGCGGCGACGGCTGCTAGACATGGCCTGATTGTAATTATTGGGCGATCGCCCAAAGTTGGGGGAGGGTGGCGATGAAATGAGCGTCTATTACGACCCGTACGACATCGGCATCGTCGCCGATCCCTATCCCGTCTACGCCCGGCTCCGGGACGAGGCCCCGATCTACTACAACGAGCGGTACGACTTCTGGGCACTGTCCCGGCACGAAGATGTCGAGAAAGCATTGTCGGACTGGGAAACATTCTCCAACAGCCGAAGTGACATCCTCGAACTGGTCAAGTCGGACTTCGACATGCCGCCGGGCGTGATGATGTTCGAGGACCCGCCCATGCACACCTTGCTGCGCGGGTTGATGTCGCGGGTGTTCACGCCGCGGCGGATGGCCGAGATCGAGGACCAGATCCGGCAGTTCTGCGTGCGCTGCCTGGACCCGCTGGTCGGCTCGGGCGGATTCGACATCATCGCCGAACTTGCCTCGATGATGCCGATGCGCGTGATCGGAATGCTGCTCGGCATACCGGAATCCGAGCAGATCGGGGTGCGCGACGCCAACGACGCCAATCTGCGCACCAAGCCGGGTACGCCGATGAACGTGGTGCAGGCCGACCGCATCGCCGACGGCCGGATCTACGCCGACTACGTCGAGTGGCGGGCCAACAACCCCTCCGACGATCTGATGACGGCTCTGCTCAACGTCGAGTTCACCGATGAGTTCGGTGTCACCCGCAAGCTCGAGCGCAAAGAGGTTCTGCACTACGCGCAGGTGGTGGCCGGTGCGGGAAACGAGACCACCGGCCGGCTCATCGGCTGGCTGGCGAAAGTGCTCGCCGAACATCCCGACCAGCGTCGCGAGGTGGATCAGGACCGCTCGCTGCTGACCCGCGCGGTCGATGAGACGCTGCGCTTCGAACCGACCGGTCCGCATGTGGCGCGTTGGGTGGCAAGGGATTTCGTGTACAACGGCACCATGGTGCCGGCGGGCAGCGCGATGCTGCTGCTGTTCGGGGCGGCCAACCGTGACCCGCGTCGCTACCGCAACCCCGACACCTTCGACATCCATCGAGACAACATCAGCCACCTGACCTTCGGCAAGGGGCTGCACTACTGCCTGGGCGCCAACCTGGCCCGGCTGGAAGGCCGCGTCGCCCTGGACGAACTGCTCAACCGTTTCCCCGAATGGGAGATCGACTACAACAGTGCGCAACTGGCGCCGACCTCGACAGTGCGGGGCTGGGAGACGCTGCGCCTTGTGGTGAACTGAGTACCGTGAGCATCTGGATCGGGCAGGCCCGACGCAGTGTCAGCGGTGAGGTACCCGCGCCGCCGGAACGGGTGCGGGCGTTCTACGTCGACCTGGACCACATCTCGCAGGTACACCCGCTGGTGCAATGGGTGCGCAGCACGTCCCGGGAGGATCTGGCCGACGGGTACCGGCAGGACTATCGGGTGCGCGACCGAATCCCGTTGGGGCCGTTCTCGCTTCCGATCACCTACCGGGCAAGGCTTACTGTCCCCGCCACAGGTGCGGTGAGTGCGCAGGCCCGACAGTTCCCGCAGGTGCGGCTGGACAGTCGGGTGGAATTCGCGCCGATCGACACCGGCACCCGGATCACCGAAGAGCTGACCATCGCCGCGCCCAGGCCACTCTTGGCGATCACCGTGGAGCAGGCGGTCGCCGCCCACGCCACGATGCTCGCCGCGATCGGGAAGCTGTTCGCGTCCTGAAGTTTTCGGGCTACGAGGTGCTGACCGCTTCGGCGTGCTCCGCGGCCACCGACTTCGCCCAGCGGTAATCGGCCTTGCCCGCGGGGGAGCGCACGATCTGGGGTGACCGGACGAACGCCTTCGGGATCTTGTAGCGCGCGATCGCGCGCTCACACACTTTCGCGAGTTCCTCGTCGGTGGCCGAGGCACCCTCGGCGAACTGCACGACCGCGACGACCTCGTTGCCCCAACGCTCTGAGGGGCGGCCGACCACGACCACGTCGTAGACGGCGGGGTGCGCGGCGACGGCACGCTCAACCTCCTCGACGAAGATCTTCTCGCCGCCAGAGTTGATGGTGACCGAATCCCGGCCCAGCAGCTGAATCCGCCCGTCTTCCAGGACATTTGCCCGGTCGCCCGGAACCGCCCAGCGCACCCCGTCGATGGTGGGGAAAGTGCGTGCGGTCTTGGCCTCGTCGCCCAGGTAGCCCAGTGGGATCAGGTCCCGCCGTGCCAGCCAGCCGCCGACCTCGCCCGGGCCGAGCACCCGAGACATATCCTCGGCCACCACAGCGGTGTCGGACTGGGCATTGAAGGTGGCTGCCTCGGACTCGGTGCCTGCGGTGGAGGCGACGCTCATCTGGGTGCCCGACTCCGAGGAACCGACGGCATCGAGCAGCATCAGATGCGGCAGCGCGGCCAGGATGCGCTCACGCACGGTCGGGGAGAGCGGCGCGCCGCCGTTGGTGATCGTGAACAGGCCGGACAGGTCGTAGTCGCCCTTCTCGATCTCGTCGATCAGCGGGCGGGCGATCGCGTCGCCGACCACCGGGATGCTCAGCACCCGTTCGCGTGCGGCGAGCTCCAGCACGTTGTCCGGACGCATCTTCACCACATCGTCAGGGATGACGAGTTTTCCGCCCATGGTGATGGCGTTGTAGGCAGCCCACTGGGCGGCACCGTGCATGAACGGCGGGATCATCAGGAGCGACAATCCGCCGCCCGCGGTGGCGGCCCGCTCGGCGAGTTCCTCGTACGAACCGATGAAGGTGTCACTGCCGAACGGCCGGCCACCCATCGAGGACAGGAAGATGTCGTGCTGGCGCCACAGCACGCCCTTGGGCATGCCGGTGGTGCCGCCGGTGTAGAGGACGTATAGATCGTCGCCCGACGGAGACGGCATTCCCGCCTGTGGCGCAGGGGTTTTCAGGATCGTCTCGTAATCGACGGCACCCGGCAGCAGTTCGTTGCCGGATTCGTCATCGACCTGGATCAGGACCTGCAGGTTGGGCAGCTGGTCGCGGATCGCGGCCACCCGGGGAGCGAACTCGGCGTTGTAGATCACCGCGCGGGCGTTCGAATCGGCCAGCAGGTAGAGGAGTTCCTCCTCCACATAGCGGTAGCTGACGTTGAACGGCGCCACCCGTGCGCGGTAGCTGCCGATCATCGACTCGAGGTACTCGTTGCCGTTGCGCAGGTAGATGCCGAGGTGGTCCTGACCCGATTCGTGCCCGGCCAGCGCGTCGCGCTCGGTGTGCGTGCCGAGGCCCGCCGAGACGAGGTAGTGGGCGAAGCCGTCGACGCGGGCGTCGAACTCGCTGTAGGTCAACCGGCGGTCCCGCCACACCAGGAAGGTCTGATCGCCGATGGCTTTCGCCACCGTCGAGAACACTGTGGACAGGTCGAACTTCACGTCAGCGCTCATGGCACTCCTGGTGTGCACGGATTCGGGCCCCACGACCATACACGGAGCATTCAGCTGTATGGCCGAGGGTCTGTGACCGCGCCTCAGACCGGGAAGAAGCCGTCTCCGGTCAGGATGCCGGCCTGCCAGCCCTGCTCACCCAGGCACAGCATCGGCCGGCCATCAGGCGACTGCGCCGCCTCCTGCGGCCCCGGGCAGGGTGAGCCGATCTCCTGCACACCGTTCAACGGATAGGCGTAGGTCCAGAAGCCGGTATAGACCGGGGGCCACTGATTCGGGATCCACTTGCACTGCATCGCCGTGCCGCCCGGGCCGCGGCCGAACACATTGCGTTCCCAGCTGAAGCACGGTGCGCCGTTGGAAGCCTCGTAGCTCATCCCGGGGACATCGGTCGGATAGCGCCCGGGATTGTCCGGATACATATTGCTGTTGTCGTCGGCAAGAGCACCCGGCGCCGCGGAAATCGCTGTTGCCAGTGCCGCAGCGGCGATCGCCGTCGTGGCGAAGAGTTCGCGAATCATGTCCCACCCAGTTCGTTGACTTTGGGGCAGAATCCTAGCCGGTCGCGGAGGTCGGCAGACGACATTTCGGGCCGTTGTTACTCGCCGGTATCGGTGGTATCGGTGTCGAGCACGCCGACGGCGATGCCGTAGGGCAGGAACCGGACCCGACGGCCGGGATCGGTATTGCCGGCATTGGCCCGCAGGGCCTCGAGCTCACTGGGGTAAACCTGCTCGATATGGGCGCCGCCGGCCTCGTCGACGGAGTAGATGGCCCACACCCCGTCACCTTTCTCGCCGGTGGTCTCCGGCTCCGCTCTGGGCCGGGAGAACCGGGCGAACTCATCGAGCAATCCGGCCCAACCGGTCGCCTGGCCGGGATTACCGATGAACTTGCCCAACCCGTCGAGGGCATCGCGCAACCCTTCGCCGGCCTCACGGGCGACGCGGTCGAAGTCCTCAGGGTCGAATCCGAACGGTCCACTGCCACTCATGGCGCTCTCCTCGGTGGTTGTGGGCAATCTCAAGGTGTCAAAACACCAGTGTGCGCGCACGCGGCGGCGGGTGGGATGGTAAACGAAGCATATGGCCTTAACACGGGACGACCTGCTAGCCACCGTCGAATTGTCACCGCAGGCAGCGGGCGCGCACGACCGTCAAGGATGGGTGGGACTGTTCGCTGCGGGCGGAGAGGTCGAGGACCCGGTGGGCTCCCGGCCGCACCGCGGGCCCGCCGAGATATCGCGGTTCTACGACACCTTCATCGCCCCGCGCGACATCACCTTCCACCGCGACGTCGACGTCGTTGCCGGCTCCACGGTGATCCGTGATCTCGAGCTTGAGGTCGCCATGAGCCCATCGGTCACCATGCGGATTCCGGCCTATCTGCGCTATACCGTCACCGCCGACCCGGCCGGCCCGCGGGTTGACCAGCTCCAGGCGTACTGGGAGCTGCCCGCGATGATCGGACAGTTCGCCCGCGCCGGACTCGGTGCTGTGCCGGTCGGGCTACGCCTGACCGGGGCGTTGCTGCGCAACCAGGGACCCGCGGGCGCGGTGGGCTTCGCCAAGGGAATGGCCGGTGCCGGGCGGGCAGGCCGGCGGCTGGTCTCCGGGCTGCTCGACGACCTGTGCGCCGGAGACACGGTGGCGGTGCAACGGCGATTGAACGCCGAAACCGACATCTACTCCGGTGACGACATCCCGCTGAGCACCTCCGGGCTGGTGGAACGCACCTCGGGTGCCTCCTGGCGCAAACTGATCGGGTCCGGACACAGCCTCGTGGCCGGGCTGGACCGCGACGGGCGCCGGGCCGTACTGATCGCCGATCTCAGCAGCGGGCCGGTCGCCGTAGTCCGGTTGCGGTACTTCGCTGACGCGGCGTGAACGACGCGACGTGACGCGCATTACGGCCCGGCTTCACCGTCGCCACACACCGTCGTGAGACCGTAGAGGGATCATGGCTGATCACGCTTACATCACCTACGAGGAATTCGGGCGCCGGTTCTTCGAGGTGGCGGTATCCGAGGACCGGGTCGGCGACGCCATCGGCTCGATCGCCGGCGACGCGTTCGAGATGGGTCCGATCGCCCAGGGGCCGGGCAAGATCGCCAAGGTCACCGCACGGGTCAAGATCCAAAAGCCCCGGGTGAGCCGCATTGTGGGCGAAACCATCACGTTCTCCATCCGCATTCCGCTGGAGATCGACATGGTGATCGACCTACGCATCGACCGGCCCAAGTTCATGGTGTTCGGTGAGATCGCCCTGCGGGCTTCGGCGTTGGCCGCCGAGCCGCTCCTGCTGATCCTCGACGTGAAGAAGCCGCGGCCGTCCGACATCTCGATCCACGTCACCTCCACGTCGCTGCGCGCCGAGCTACTGCGCGTACTGGCGGGCGTCGACGCGGAGATCAAACGGTTCATCGCCGCGCACGTGGCCGGTGAGATCGACAGCCCGGCGTCGGAGCAGGCCAAGGTGATCGACGTCGCCAAGGAGCTCGACTCCGCATGGGGCGGGGTCTAGGCGCTCAGATACATCAGGGCCGGCCGCCGGGCTGAGCGGCCCGCGCCTCCGGACTGGCCGCGAAGATGACGCCACAGCCACGGCATGAGCATGTTCTGCGTCCACAGCAGTTGTGAATAGGCCCGGGACCGAAACGACTGGATCTGGTCCGGGCCGGTGGCCAGGGCCCAATCATGGTTGCTGTCAGGCAATCCGAGCGCTTCGGCCGCCGCGGCCGCGAACAGGCCGTGTCCCTTCGCCGACCCGTGGACCCGGTCCTGGCTCCAGGTTTCCGGTTCGCGCATCGAGGGGGCCGAGTACAGATCGACGAGGTGAAACCCGTACTGATCGGCGGCGTCGTTGATCGTGTCGTTGATCCGGACCACCCGCTTCCCGAGCAGTCGGCCCACCGGCAGGATCTGGGTGATATCAGGGAACGTCGTGGTGACGACGGTGGCGCCGGTTGCGGCGAGCGTGCGGTAGACGGTGTCGAGGTCGCCCAACGCGCGGGTGAACGAGCGCCCGGGCCGGGTCACGTCGTTCATGCCGATGCAGACGGTGACCAGGTCGGGTCGCATCGACAACGCGGTGGGGAGTTGGGTGTTCAGCACGTCGCCGATGCGGTGACCGCGAACGGCGAGATTGGCGTAACCCAACCCCGGATGGAGCCCGTCGAGGCGGACCGCGAGACGGTCGGCGAAGCCCATCAGGCCGACGCTGTCGTCGCCATCCCACAGCCCTTCGGTCTGGCTGTCACCGAGGGCGACATATCGGGTAAAACGTCGCACGCTGGCGACTCTAGCGCCGACCGGCCCGGCCGCTTCGCGCGGACACCAAGGAGGGGCGCCCGAAAAGGGCGCCCCTCCTTGATGTTCCGAGATGTTTGGGCTTACTTCACATCTACGTAAACTGTCTTGTTGAGCACGGTCGTCTGCAAATCGCCGCCCGGGCTACTGGAATCCGTCCGGCTGTAGGTCTGTCCCGGTCGCACGGCAATCACGGAGGCCTTGTCCAACGGGGTGGAGCCGACGTGGTTGACGATCACCTTGTAGCCCTGAGCCTGCAATTGACTGATGGTCTGCTGGGCGTTGCCCGGGCCGGTCGGTGCCGCCTGGGCCGGTGCCGCCAGGCCGATCACCGCTGCGGCAGCCGCGCCGGCAAGTGCCGTGGCAAGTCCGATCCTCATCATCTTTGGTGCCTTCTTTCGCTCTTCTGTTGTTTCGCGTGGTACCGACGACGGCTACCCGCCCAAGCGCCGTCGTGATCTCCGTTTAGGTGTTACTCAATAGTTAACCGGCAGTTCACAATCTAAATTCCGGCTGACCGAAAATATTGACGAGTCGTGCGTCACATCTGGGAACGCGGCATCCGCGTAGCGTGCACGGAGTGGCCAAGCTGAGCGCAGGTGTCCTGCTGTACCGTCTCGCCGGGGCGGAGGTCGAAGTGTTGATCGCCCACCCGGGCGGGCCGTTCTGGGCCCGCAAGGATGCCGCGGCGTGGTCGGTGCCCAAGGGGGAGTACGTCGACGGCGAGGACCCATGGTTGGCGGCGCAACGCGAGTTCACCGAGGAACTCGGCTCGCCCCCGCCTGCGGGCCCGCGCATCGACCTAACCCCGGTGCGGCAGGCGGGAGGCAAGGTGGTCACCGCGTTCGCGGTGCGCGGGGACTTCGATCCCGCCACAGCCGTGAGCAACACGTTCAGCGTCGAGCTGCCTAAAGGGTCGGGGCGGCTCGTCGAGTTCCCCGAAATCGACCGCGTCGCATGGGTTTCGGTGGCGGTAGCCCGTATCAAGCTGCTCAGCGGACAGCGTCCCCTGTTGGACCAGCTGATGGCCGCACCCGAGCTGGCCGGCTACGGCGAAGGCACCCCGGAGGGCGGGTAGCGACTCAGAGCTCGAGCGTCAGCCGGTGCCCGGCCTCGGCCCGCGACACGCAGGTCAGCAGATACCCGGCGTCGCGCTCCGGGTCCGTCAACAACGTATCGCGGTGTTGCACAGTCCCGTCGGTGCCCGGAACGGTCCGAATTCGGCAGGTGCCACAGAAACCCTGCTGACATGAGTACGGGGCATCCACCCCGGCCCGGCCCAGCGCCGCAAGCAGGGTCTCGTCGGCTCCCACCGTCACCGTGGCCCCGGTAGAGGCGACGGTCACCGAGAACTCTGCGCCGTCGACAACCGGTGGCGCCGCGAACCTTTCGAAATGCAACTCCACGTCGTCACGGCCGGCGAGCGTGGTCCGGATTCCCGTCAGCATCGGGGCCGGACCGCAGGCGTACACGGTGGTGCCGTCGGGGCAGTCGCCGAGAAGGTCGTCGGCTCCGGGCAGTCCGTCGACGTCGTCGGTGCGGATCTCGATGCGGCCGCCGAACCGGGCGAGCTCGTCCAGGAACGGGAGGCTGTCGCGACTGCGTCCGGCGTACACCATCGACCAGTCGACACCCAATCGCGCCGCCAACCCGAGCATCGGCAGGATCGGGGTGATGCCGATGCCGCCCGCGATGAAGCGGAAACGCTGGGCGGGCGACCCGTAGCCGGGCACCGTCAAGGCGAACGCATTGCGCGGGCCGTGAGTGCTCACCCGGCCGCCGACCTGGAGGCTGTCGTGTACCTCGACGGAACCGCCGCCGCCATCGGGTATGCGCCGCACCGCAATTCGGTAGCTGTGGCGGACTGTGGGATCACCGCACAGTGAGTACTGCCGGACCCGTCCGCTGGCCAGATGTAGGTCGATGTGCGCGCCCGGGTACCACTGTGGCAGCGGGCCGCCGTCAGCCGCGGCCAGGGTCAGCGCGATGACATCCTGGTCATGGGCAACCACTTCCCGCCCGGTCACGGTCAACGTGATCGTGCGGTCCAGTTCAGGTGGCGGCGAGGGCCGCCGCAGCAAGCGGCTCACCCCCCACATGGTGGCGATGGATACCTCGGCCAAACCGAGCATGGGATCGTGCCGGAACCGCCCCGACGCGCTCGGTGGCAACTGACGGTAGCGGGACAGCAGAGGCGACATCACCGCCGCCCTCACAGGTGGGCGGCCCGCGCCGCGGGGGAGCTGGCCAGATAGGCCACTGCCTGGGCGGTCGAGCCCATCTCCTCCGGTGAGAACCCGGGCCGGCAGTAGGCCAGGGTGTTGGTGCCGAACATGCGGGAGAACTTCGGCAGCAGCCCCAGCTTGGAATCGCGTATCCGCAGCCGGTTCATCTGCCACCAGCCGATGTTGAGGTTTGGATCGCTCTTGACCATGGCCCAAGCGCCGCGCTGGAAGAACATGTAGACGGCGGACGCCGCGATCGACATCGCGCGTACCCGGCTGAAGTAGCTGTCCTGGAAGTACACCGCCACATCGTGGGCGACGCTGCGGTGCTCGACCTCCTCGCTGCCGTGCCAGCGGAACAGGTCCGTCATCGTCGGGTCGGCGTCGAAGTCCTCCCACGTGCAGTTCAGCACGAAGTCGCCCAGCACCGCCGTGTAGTGCTCGATGGCCGCGATCAGCCACAGCCGATCGCACAGGTTGGACAGCCGGCGGCGCGGGTCGGTGGAAGTCGTCGGCCCCAGCATCTTGGTGAAGACGTGCTCGACCATGGCCATCAGCGGCTGGTAGTCCACGCCGTGGGCGGTCAGGAACTGATCGAGAACCTGGTCGTGGGTCTCGGCGTGGGTGGCTTCCTGGCCGATGAAGCCGCGCATGTCATCGGCGAGTTTGGGATCGCGGACATAGGGCAGTGCTTCATTGAACGTCGCGACGAACCAGTGCTCGGCCATCGGCAGCACCACGTTGAACAGGTTCACCATCGACGAGGCCACGGGATGGCCCGGGATCCAGTGCAACGGGATGTCGTCGAGATCGAAGTGCACCTTGCGGGCCTGGATCTGTACCGGGCCTGGATCGATCTCGTTGTCGAACCGCAACGGACGCAACATTGAGAGCCTCCCTGTGATGAGTGGACTCTCAGCAGTGTACGGATTTAGGTGGGAACGGCGGTACCGGGTGTGGGATCAGGCCGGGGGCGGAGTGCCCGCCCCAGGAGCGCCGGCGATCGGGACCACCGGTGTCGGCGTCACCGTGGTCACGCCATTGCTGCCGACTCTCGGGCCGCCGGGCACGGCCGAATCGGCGGACTGGTCGGCGGCGGCCTCGCTGCAGTCCAGCATCAAGATCATCTTGCCGCCGGAGTTGACCTTCTGGGAATCGACCAGGCACTCGGCCTGCGGCAGGGCACTGCCGAAGGAGCCGCCGAAGGTGGCCTTGACACCCTGGCTCTTCAGGATCGCCAGCGCCTTCATGTACGGCTCGCCGACGACGTTGACCGAGGACGAGCTCGGCTGTGAGGTGGCGGTGCCCGCGGCCATCAGGGCGATCGAACCGGCGGCAAGCAGACCGCCGCCGAGCGCAACAAGCTTCTTCACGTGAACTCCGTCAGTCGGGTGCGTTTGCGAACATATCTCAGCGGTGACGAATGTGAAACCGGAGCGGAAGCCCGGAGTGTTACATCCCGGCCCGGTCCGGTTGCCCGGTGATCCCCGCCATCACCTGGCTCAACGCGGCTGCCCGCGGATCGATGAACACGTCTTCGAGCAGTAGTCGTCGGCCGTCCGGACCGGCCAGCGGGATCCGCCAGTTCGGGTATTCGTCGGTGGTTCCGGGCTGATTCTGGGTCCGCAACTCGCCGACTGCGTCAGCAAGCGACAGTGCCAGCAGCTTCGACGGGGTTCGGGCCAGATACCGGTAGAGCGCCGTCACGATCTGATCGGTGTCTGGATCGGGTCCGAGCAGACCGACCCGGCGCAGTTCGTCGAGCCAGGCCGCCTGCGCGGCGCGGTCCGCGGCCAACTCTTGATCGGCGGGCCTGGTGAGCAGGCCGAGTTCCTCCCGCAATCGCACGTGCTCGCCCGCCAGATAGCCGGGCGTCGGCGGCAGGTCATGCGTGGTCACCGAGGACAGGCAGTACTCGCGCCAGCGTTCGGCGGGTAGGGGCTTTCCGGACTCGTCCGACTCGAACCACAGGATCGAGGTGCCGAACAGGCCGCGCTCGCGCAGGTAATCACGCACCCACGGTTCCACCGTGCCCAGATCCTCGCCGACCACGAGCGCACCGGCCCGGTGCGCCTCGAGCGCGATGATGCCGATCATCGCGTCGTGGTCGTAGCGCACATAGGTGCCTTCGGTCGGTGCGGCGCCCTTCGGGATCCACCACAGCCGGAACATGCCGATGATGTGGTCGATGCGCACCCCGCCGGCATGCCGGAGCGCCATCTCGACCAACGCCCGGAACGGCTCGTACGCCTGCTCGGCGAGCCGGTCCGGCCGCCACGGGGGCTGTGACCAATCCTGGCCGAGTTGGTTGAACTCGTCGGGTGGGGCGCCGGCGGTGACTCCAAGGGCCAGCACATCCTGCAGGGCCCACGCGTCGGCACCGTCGGGATCGACGCCGACCGCGAGGTCACTCATGACGCCCAACGCCATCCCGGCTTGAACCGCCGCGGCCTGAGCCGCGCTGAGTTGGTCGTCGAGAACCCACTGCAGCCAGCGATGGAAATCGACGGCGACCGGATGGGCCGCGGCGAACGCGGCGACGTCAGGGTTCGCTGGATGTTGCAGTGCGTGCGGCCAGGCATGCCAGTCGGCGCCGTACTGTTCGGCCAGCGCGCACCAGGTGGCGAACTCTTCCAGGCTTCGGCCGCGCCGGGCCCGGTAGGCGGCGTACGCCAGTTCCCGGCCTGCCGAGCGTTCAACCCGGTACACGTGCTCCAGGGCGGTGCGTTTGGCCTGCCAGGCCGCGTCGCGGTCGATGGTCGGGGAGCGGTCGGCGCGTTTGTTGACCGTGCTGCGCAGGCCCCGGAGCCGGCCGCGGTTGCGGACCGCAGCGAATTCGGCGATGGACTCCACGCGCAAGTAGAGCGGATTACCGAAGCGTCGGGAGGTGGGCAGATAGGGCGAGGGCTCCATCGGCGCTGTGGGGGCGGCCGCGTGCAGCGGGTTGACGAGAATGAACCCGGCGCCGTGCGCGGCGGCCGACCATACGGCCAGATCGGTGAGGTCCGTGAGATCGCCTGTGCCCCAGGAGTGTTGCGAGCGGACGCTGTAAAGCTGGACGGCCAGACCCCAGGCTCGGCGGCGGCCCAGTCGGGTGGGCGGTCCCACGGTGGCCGGGGAGACCACCACGGCCGTCTCGGTATGGAATTCTCCGTCGCTCAACCGCAGCCGGTGATAGCCGAGCGGCAGGTCCGCCGGCAGTTCGAAACTGGCCTCACCGATCAACCGGTCGCCGAGATCGTATGGGGGCCGGTTGTTCTCGAGTTGCCGTAAGCTGCCGCGTTCGGTGCCGTCCTCGAGCAACAGCGTGAGGTCTACCGGATCACCATGTGTGACGTGAACCCAAAAACTCGACGGCACTCCTGCCCGGCCCAGCACGATCGGCGGCAGGCGATGCTGCCAGTGCTGCCGGTCGTGCGCCGCCAAGGCGTCCGCGCGCTCCCGTTCGGTGCCGGCCTTCACTCCCAGCGCGTCCAGCACGGCGACCAGGGTGGACTCCGTGACTGCGGTACGGCGGCCGGTCCAGTCGTCGAACTCCGCGGCGACGCCGTAGCGGCGGGCCAACTCCAGCAGGGTCGACGACGGGGCCGATGACGAAGAGGTCATGGTGACAATCTTGGTGCCCAGAACGCGATCGTGCTGCCCGCGAGCACTGTTAGCCTGTCTGTAACGATCCTTACAGACAGGTTGACATGATGTCTCCAGCCACCCGAAGGCAACGGCAGGGCGCGGACTCGCGGGAGCAGATCCTCGAGGCCACCGAGCGGCTGATCGCCACCCGCGGTTACGCCGCGACCTCGATCAGTGACATCCGCAAGGCCTGCGGCCTACCGGCCAGCTCCATCTACTGGCATTTCGGCTCCAAGGACGGAGTCCTCGCGGCGGTGATGGCCCGCGGGGCCGAACGATTCTTCGCGGCGATACCGAGCGAAGGCGGCATCGACGAACGACTGGCGGTCCTCGCCGAACTGCAGTCGCAGCGCCCCGAATTCCTGCGGATCCTCTACCTGCTGTCCCTGGAACGCAGCGATGATCCGACGGTGACGCAGGTGGTGCGTCGCGTGCGTGACACCGCGATCGGGCGATTTTCCGACGCCGTCCGCCGCTTGCTGCCCGACGGCCTGCCGCCACACCGCGCCGAGCGGGTGGTCGCCGAACTCACCGCCTTCGCCGTCGCGCAGTCAGACGGCGTGTTCTTCGCCAACCACCTCGAACCCGGCACCACCGACGTCGTGCGCATGTACCGGAGACTGTGGCAAGCCGTCACCGCTCTGGTCCCGATAATCCTGGAGGACGAACAGTGAGCGACAAGACCGCGATCATCACGGGCGCGAACACCGGGCTCGGATTCGAATGC
Organism: Mycobacterium sp. DL440; assembly: GCF_011745145.1. Lineage (NCBI taxonomy): Bacteria > Bacillati > Actinomycetota > Actinomycetes > Mycobacteriales > Mycobacteriaceae > Mycobacterium > Mycobacterium sp. DL440. Next base: position 2,583,821 of record NZ_CP050191.1, read on the forward strand.
GCGCGTTCCCTCCTGGAGACCGATCCGGGGTGGCACGTGGTGCTGGCCGTGCGCGATGCCGCGCGTGGCGCCGACGCGGCGGCACGGCTCGGCAGCCCCGGTCGCACCACGGTCGGTGAACTCGATCTGGCCTCGCTGCGGTCGGTGCGCGACTTTGCCGGCAGATTGCCGAGATTGGACGTGCCGCCGGTGACCGCGCTGGTGTGCAACGCCGGGCTGCAGATGGTTACGGGTGCGCAGACGACGGCGGACGGATACGAAATGACGTTCGGCGTCAACCATCTCGGTCATTTCGCCCTGGTGCAGCATCTGCTCGAGCACTTGGACACACCGGCACGGATCGTGGTGGTCAGCAGCGGCACCCACGATCCGGACAAGTTCACCGGTATGCCGGCTCCCCGCTACACCTCGGCCGACGACCTGCTCAGCCCTCCGCCGGACGGTCTCACCGGCGAAGAGGGCCGGCGTCGCTACACCACCTCCAAGCTGTGCAACCTGTTGTTCGGCTATGAGTTGGACCGGCGGCTGGGCCACGGTGCCCGCGGAATCACGGTCAACGCGTTCGATCCGGGCCTGATGCCGGGCTCGGGGCTGGCCAGGGATTACTCGGGCGTTCAGCGAATGGCCTGGCGTCTGCTCATGCCTGTCCTGCGGATACTGCCCAATGTCAACAGCACGCGACGCTCCGGAGACAATCTCGCCGCGCTGGTGGCCGGTCCGGACCTCGACGGCGTCACCGGCGCGTACTTCGAAGGGAGCCGCCGGATACGGTCCTCGCGTGATTCCTACGACGCGGCCAAGGCGGCCGACCTGTGGCAGGTCAGCGAACGGCTGGTGGCGGCGGCCGGCTGACCCGTCAGCCGCGCAGTAGTGTCGGCTCAGTGGTATCCGCCTTACGCCGGGCCCGCATCGCGGTGGGAGCGTTGTTTCTGACCAACGGCGCGATCTTCGCCAATCTGCTGCCCCGTTATCCGGAGATCAAAACCGATCTGCACCTGAGCAATGCGGTGTACGGCGCGGCTGTCGCCTCGTTCGCCGGCGGCGCGCTGGTCGCAGGATTGACTGCGGCGACCCTGATTCGACGGTTTCGCAGCGCACGGGTGGCAGTCATCGGCACCGTGGCGCTGGCTGCCTTCGTCGTACTGGCCGGCCTGGCGAACACACCGCTGCTGTTGGCGGCCGCGTTGTTCCTGGCCGGGGCGTGCGATTCGGTGGTCGACGTCGCGCAGAACGCACACGGGCTGCGACTGCAGCGCGAACACGGCCGGTCGATCATCAACTCACTGCACGCGGTGTGGGCCGCCGGTGCGATCCTCGGCGGGCTCACCGGTGCCGGTGCGATCGCCCTCGGGATCCCGCGCGCCATCCATCTCTCGGTGATCGCCGTGCTGTTGAGCGCGGTGGCTCTGGCCGCCTACCGCCACCTGATGCCCGGGCCCGACCATGACGATCACCCGGCAGCGCACGCCCCGGCCGGGACGGGGGCCGGGCCACGGGTGTACCTGATCCTGCTGGCCCTGGTGCTGATCGCCATCGCAGGCGCCACGGTCGAGGACGCCGGAAGTTCCTGGGCCACCCTGTATCTGCGTGACAGCCTGCACACACCACCGGCTTTGGCGGTCTTCGGGTACATCGCACTGGTCGGGTTCATGTTCGTCGGAAGGCTGATCGGCGACCGGTTGGTCGACCGGTTCGGAGAGGCCACCGTGGCGCGGGTGGGCGGACTCGTCGCCGCCGCCGGGATGTGGACCGCGCTGGCGTTCCCGAACATCGCCACCACGATCGCGGGCTTCGCGCTGGCGGGTCTGGGGGTGGCCACTCTGGTGCCGGCCGCGATGCACGGCGCCGATCAGCTGCCGGGGCTGCGATCCGGGACCGGGCTGACCGTGGTCACCTGGCTCATGAGGGTGGGGTTCTTCGGTGCGCCACTGCTGGTCGGGTTCGTCGCCGACGCCGCCGGGTTGCGGGTCGGCCTCTTGGTCGTCCCGCTCGCCGGGATGGTCGCCGCCCTGTTGGCCGGGGTGCTGCCGGGACGACCGTCGTCAGTGCGCCGTTCCAGGGCCGATGCCGGCCAGCTCGATCGTGAACACACCTGACACGATCAGCGCGATACCGAGCATCATCACCGGGGTGAGCGGTTCGGAGAACAAGAACTTGGCGATGACGGCGACCAGCGCGACCCCGCAGGCGGTCCAGATTCCGTAGGCGATGCCCACGGGCACACCCAACGACAGGGCCAGCCACAGCAGATAGAAGGACATCACGTACCCGGTGATCACCGGCGCGATCCACGCCTTGCGGCGGAAGCCGTCCGACGCGCGCAGCCCGAGCGTGGCGAACACCTCGACCAGGATCGCCCCGGTCAGGGCCAGCCACATCATGGTTTGGCCTGACGCGGGTGCGACCCGAGTTCGACCAGCAGCACGCCGGCGATGATCAGACCGATACCGGCCATGATCGGCCACGTGAACGGATCGCCGAACAACGCGGCAGCCAGCACAGCGGTGGCCGCGGTACCCAGCGCACCCCAGATGCCGTAGGCGACACCGACGGGCATGCCCGTCCGCAGCACCAGTGTCAACAACACGAATGCCGTCAAATAGCCGACCACCACCAGTGCCAGCCACCCGGCGTGGTCCTGCGACGCGCGCAGCGACAATGTGGCGGTGACCTCGGTGATGACGGCCGCGATCAACAAGGCCCACTTCCGCACCGGACAAACCTAGCCGAGCCCACCCCGGGCGGTGAGTACCGTGGGGGAGTTCGCTCAAGCTTCACCGAGGAGTCCCCATGACCGATCCGACGTCCGCCCGCACCAGGGGTGGGCCCGTCGTCGAGACCGGAAACGGGCCGGTTCGCGGGACCGACGACGGAACGGTCCAGCAGTGGCTCGGTATTCGCTACGCCGCAGCGCCGGTCGGCGAGTTGCGGTGGCGGGCGCCGCAACCGCCCGCGCGTTGGCACGAGACCGCCGATGCGACCGTGGCAGGGCCGGTGTGCCCGCAGATCACCGACCCGAGGATCCCGCTCGACCTGGGCGGCCGCCAGGGTGAGGACAGCCTGGTGCTCAACGTCTGGGCACCGGCCGGCACCGAGCCCGGCGCCGGCAAGCCCGTGATGGTGTGGGTTCACGGCGGCGCCTACGTGCTGGGTTCGGGAAGCCAGCCGCTCTACAACGGGGCAGTCCTGGCCGCCGAGGGCGATGTCGTGGTCGTCACCATCAACTACCGGCTGGGGCCGTTCGGCTTCCTGGACCTGTCCGGGTTCAACGGGCAGCCAGGTGCGAAGGGGCTCCGGTTCGATACCAACCTCGGGCTGCGCGATGTGCTGTGCGCGTTGGAGTGGGTACGCGACAACATCGCCGCCTTCGGTGGTGACCCGGAGCGGGTGACCCTGTTCGGTGAGTCGGCCGGCGGCGGCATCGTCACCACCCTGCTGGCCAGCCCGGCCGCCGAAGGGTTGTTCAGCGCGGCGATAGCGCAGAGCTCACCGGCGACATCGGTGTACGACGCAGACCGGTCCGGTGCCGAGGCCGCGCGGTTCCTTGAGCGGCTGGGAATCGAGCGCGACGAAATCGGGCAACTCGCCGGCGTACCGATACCGGCGATCCTGGCCGCGGCCAAGGACCGCTACGACGCGGTCCCGATCCAGACACCCGGCCTGCTGGCGTTCGCCCCGATCGTCGACGGCGATGTGGTTCCGGACTATCCGGTCTCGGCGGCAAGGGCGGGGCGCACCCATCCGGTGCCACTGATCATCGGCACGAACGAGCACGAGGCCACCGTGTTCCGCTGGATGAAGTCTCCACTGGTGCCGATCACCCCCGGCGCGCTGCGCTCGATGTTCTCCGCGATCGCCGCCGAGCAACCCGGCCTGCAACTTCCGACCGAAGCCCAGATCACATCGGCCTATGCGGGCCTGCGGCCCAAGGCGATCGGGCTGGGTATGGCGCGCGACGTCGGATTCCGCATGCCGACACTGTGGTTCGCCGAAGGTCACAGTGCCGTCGCCCCGGTGCACCTGTACCGCTTCGACTACACCACTCCGATGTTGAGACTGCTGCGACTCGGCGCCGCCCACGCCACCGAACTGCCCTACGTCTGGGGCAATCTGGTTGCCGGACCGAAGGATCCGACATTCAAGCTGGGCGGGCTCAAGCACGGACGTGCGGTGTCGGGGCGGCTGCGCCGCCGGTGGGTCAACTTCGCGACGACCGGACAACCGACGGGAGCGCCGGGAGAGCCGGTATGGCGCCCCTATCGCCGCGAGGACCGCGCCACGTTGCTCATCGACAAACAGGACAAGACCATCGCCGACCTGGACCGTGATCTGCACGCGGCCTGGGGCAGCCAGATACTCAATTTCCGTTGAACCGAAGATACTTACATGGACATGATCCGGTCCGTCCTGGACTTTCTGCCCCCGCCGATGCGGGATCCGGTGTTCTTCGCGATCCCGTTCTTTCTGGTGTTGTTGACCGTCGAATGGATTGCCGCGCGTCGCCTGGAGCACATCGAATCTCGACGGGCACCCGCAGGCGCGTTCAACGCCCGCGACGCGTGGACGAGTATCTCGATGGGGTTGGTGTCCATCCTCACCACGGCTGGATGGAAACTGCTGGCGCTGTTGGGTTATGCCGCGCTCTACGCGTACCTGGCGCCATGGCACCTGCCGGGGGACCGGTGGTACACCTGGGTGATCGCGATCGTCGGGGTGGATCTGCTGTTCTACACCTACCATCGGATTGCGCACCGGGTGCGGTTGATCTGGGCGACGCATCAGGCCCACCACTCAAGTGAGTACTACAACTTCGCCACCGCGCTGCGCCAGAAATGGAACAACAGCGGTGAGATCCTGGCCTGGATTCCGTTGCCGCTGCTCGGCATCCCGCCGTGGCTGGTGTTCGCGAGCTTCTCGGTGAACCTGGTCTATCAATTCTGGGTTCACACTGAACGGGTCGGAAAGTTGTGGCGGCCAATCGAATTCATCTTCAACACCCCGTCACATCATCGCGTGCATCACGGGCGCGATCAGCTGTATCTGGACCGCAACTACGGCGGCATCCTCATCGTCTGGGACCGGCTGTTCGGCACCTTCCAGCCGGAGGTGTTCCGCCCGCACTACGGGCTGACCAAGCCGGTGAACACCTTCAACATCTGGAAGCTGCAAACCCACGAATATGTGGCGATCGCCCGCGACGTGCGGCGGGCCCGCCGTCTGCGTGAGAGGCTGGGCTACGTTTTCGGCCCACCGGGCTGGCGGCCCGTCGAGTATTCCGAATCCCAGCCGGTCGGGTGATCCGGGTGGCCCCGGCCACCGACGGCATGGTCAGAACCATTGGCCGGCATGGGAATTGACGCGAGCTACTATTCCCGCTGCCCCTGCCGATCCCATGGCTTGTGCTCTGGAGCTTTCCAGCGTTTCCCAGTGTTTGTGTGACGTTTGAATTCGAGCCGAGCCGAATAGCACCAAAGCAAACTCGAAATCAGTAAGGTCTACAGAACCCGGGTGCTACAACCCGGATCACGGTCACGAAAGGGGCATTGCGTGGGAGACACACTGACCGAAGGACAGAAGCTGGAGAAGGGGGGGTCACTCACCTCCAACAACGGCGCGTACACGCTGACGTTGCAGGATGACGGCAACCTCGTGTTGGAAGCACGTGGCCAGGCGGTCTGGTCGACTTCCACCAACGGCCAGGACGTGCAGCGGGCGGAGGTGCAGACCGACGGCAACTTCGTGCTGTACACGTCCGAGAAGCCGGTGTGGCACACCGACACCAAGGGCAAGAAGGACGTCAAGCTGGTCCTCCAGGACGACCGCAACCTGGTGCTGTACGCCGCGGACGGCCCCGCGTGGAACTCTGAGACCGCAACCTCCGAGCCGCCACCGCCGGCGCCCGAGGCCGCCGCGCCCGAGGTCGAGGTTGCCCCGGCCGCCGTCGAGGAGCCGGTTGCCGCGCCCGAGCCGGCTGCGCCGCCGCCACCCCCGCCGGCACCCGAGCCGCGCACCTACACGGTGGTCTCCGGCGACACCCTGTGGGCGATCGCCGAGCGTTTCTACGGCGATGGCAACCGCTACCAGCAGATCGCCGATGCCAGCGGCATCGCCAATCCCGACCTGATTCACCCCGGACAGGTCTTGACGATTCCTTGACCTGAACAGACGTACGGCCCGGACCATCTGGTCCGGGCCGTCGTTGTTTCTGGCGTTGGATCTCAACGGATGTGGGTACCCCCGGTAACAAAGTTGCCGCCTGAACCGATATTGATGTCGGTAGGGTGACATTCACCACGTCCGTACAGCGAGGGAGGCCGGCCGTGAAGAAGTGGCTAGGTGGGGCGATGCGGGCGCTGGCCGGGGTGCCGGTGGCGGGGTTGTTGGTATGTCCGGCGCCGGTTGCAGCCGCCGGGGGTTCACTGGTGTACCCGGGTATGGAGGTCCGGCAGGGCACGAATGTCTGCACGCTGGGCTACGTGGATCCGATCAGTCGGGTCGCGTTCACGGCGGGCCACTGCCGGGGAGGCGGACCTGTGGACGACCGCGACGGCAACTTCATCGGGCACCTGGGTTCCTTCCAGGACAACACGCCCGACGGCGCCACCGTTGACACCAACCACATGATTTCCGATTGGGAGACCATCCAATTGGCCGGCGACGTCGCGGCGAACAACATCCTGCCGGGTGGGCGGACGCTGGTGGAGGATCCTTCGGTGATGCCGACGCCGGGTGCGCCGGTCTGTCACTTCGGTGTGGTCACGGGTGAAAGCTGCGGCACCATCGAGGCCGTCAACAACGGGTGGTTCACCATGGCCAACGGCGTGGTCAGCCAGAAGGGCGATTCCGGTGGCCCCGTGTACGTGGTGATGCCCGATGGCCATGCCGCGATCGTCGGGATGTTCAACAGCACGTGGGGTAACTATCCGGCTGCGGTGTCCTGGCAGAATGCCAGTGGGCAGGCTCGCGGTGGCGGGTCGCCTGCCGGTGAGGTCTCGAATCTGGCCGGGCAGCCCTGACCGGTGTGTTCCGCTAACTAGAACACGTTCTAGCCAACCCGGCGGCCGGGCGATATTCTCATGGGCGATGCCTAATCAGACACCTGTCCAGATCGCGTGGGTTACCGCGGATCTGGACGCCACCGAACAGGCCCTCACCACCCTGCTGGGGGCACGGCGGTGGGTACGTATGCCTGAGGTGCATTTCAGCCCGGAGACCTGCCGCCACCACGGCCGGCCCGCCGATTTCGTGGCCGACATCTCGCTGAGCTACGCCGGCGACACCCAGCTCGAACTCATTGCGCCGGTCAGTGGCGAGAGTATCTACACCGAGTTCCTGGAACGGCACGGGGCGGGCCTGCACCACATCTGCGTCGAGGCGGCCGACCCGGAGGCGTTCGAGGCGCGACTGCGCGACGCCGAAGGCGCCGGGACGCCGGTGGCGTGCCAGGGCGAGATGCCCGGGGGAATGAGATTCGCCTACCTGTCGGCCGCCGGCGCCGGGGTGCCTTATCTGGAGATCGCTTACATCCCGCCCGAGATCCGGGCGTTCTTCGAGTATGTGAAACAGGAGCAGCAGTGAAGGAAATCCCCGAGGTCGTCGAGGCCGCGGACGTCGAGTCCTGGTCCGACGAGTTCGATGTCGTGGTGATCGGATTCGGCATCGCCGGAGGCTGTGCGGCGGTCAGCGCCGCCGCGCAGGGAGCCCGGGTCCTGGTGTTGGAGAAGGCTGCCGCGGCCGGCGGCACCACCGCGATGGCCGGTGGGCACTTCTATCTCGGTGGCGGCACGGCGGTGCAGGAGGCCACCGGGCACCCCGACACCGCCGAGGAGATGTACAAGTACCTGGTCGCCGTCTCGCGCGAACCCGATCTGAACAAGATCCGCGCCTACAGCGACGGTAGCGTCGAACATTTCAATTGGCTTGAGGCACTGGGCTTTCAGTTCGAGCGCAGCTTCTATCCGGGCAAGGTGGTGGTCCCGCCGGGTACCGAGGGGCTGTCCTACACCGGTAACGAGAAGGTGTGGCCGTTCACCGAGCAGGCCAAGCCGGCGCCCCGCGGTCACTCGGTCCCCGTGCCCGGCGAGCTGGGCGGCGCGGCGATGGTGATCGATCTTCTGCTGAAACGCGCTGAGACGCTGGGTGTCACGATCCGCTACGAGGTCGGGGCGACCAATCTGATCGTGGAAGGCGGTGCGGATGACCGCACGGTGGTAGGCGTGAAGTGGAAGCACTTCGGCGAAACCGGTTGCGTCAAAGCGACATCGGTCATCATCACTGCCGGGGGATTCGCGATGAACCCCGAGATGGTTGCCGAGTACACCCCGGCGCTCGGCAAGAAGCGTCGCACCAAACACCACGGCGAGGTGGAGCCCTACATCCTGGGCAACCCCAACGACGACGGCCTGGGTATCCGGATGGGCGTCGCGGCAGGCGGCGTGGCCAACGGCATGGACCAGCTGTTCATCACCGCCGCGGCCTACCCTCCGGAGATCCTGTTGACCGGCGTGATCGTCAACAATCAGGGTCAACGCTTCGTCACCGAGGACTCCTACCATTCGCGCACCTCGGCGTTCGTGCTGCAGCAGCCCGATCAACAGGCATACCTCATCGTGGACGAGGCTCACATGGAGATGCCGGCCATGCCGCTCATCCAGTTCATCGACGGCTACGAGACGATCGCCGAAGTCGAAGAGGCACTGAGCATCCCGGCCGGGAACCTGGCGGCGACGCTGGACCGCTACAACACGAACGCGGCCAATGGTGAGGATCCCGACTTCCACAAGCAACCCGACTACATCGCCGCGCAGACCACCGGCCCGTACGCGGCGTTCAACCTGTCGCTCGGCGTCGCCATGTACTCGGGATTCACCATGGGCGGGCTGACGGTCTCCATCGACGGCGAGGTGCTGCGTGAGGACGGCAGCGTGATCGCGGGTCTCTACGCGGCGGGGGCCTGCGCGTCCAACATCGCGCAGGACGGCCTGGGTTACGCCAGCGGCGTGCAACTCGGCGAAGGATCGTTCTTCGGGCGCCGCGCCGGTACGCACGCGGCGGCAGGTTAGGCCGGTTCCCCGGCTAGACCTGTTAAGTCGGCAAGCCAACGGGCGCGAGCTGCCACCGACCGCCGCCGAGCAATTCCAGGCGGCGGTCGTGGAGCCGGTTGACGCTGTCCCGATGGCTGATGCTGACCACAATGCAGTCGGGCAATTCGGTGCGCAGGGTCGAGTACAACGCGTGCTGTTGACCGGCATCGAGCGCCGAGGTGGCCTCGTCCAGGAACACCGCACACGGCCTCGCCAACAGGATCCGGGCGAACGCGATCCGCTGCTGTTCACCCGGGGACAGCACCTTTGCCCAATCGGCCTCCTCGTCGAGGCGGGAGGACAGATTTCCCAGCGCGACCGTGTTGAGCGCTGCCCGGATCTCGTCGTCGCCGTAGGTACCCGTCGGTGCCGGATAACAGGCCACCGTGCGCAGATCGCCCAGTGGGGCATAGGGGAGTTGGGACAGGAACATCACCTCGCCCTCCTCGGGATAACGCACCGTCCCCGATCCGTACGGCCACAGCCGTGCCAGGCTTCGCAGCAACGTCGTCTTCCCGGTGCCGGACGGCCCGGTGATGACCAACGAATCACCCGGTGCCAGTTGCATGTCGAGGTCGTGCAGCAGCAGATCGCCTTCGGGTGACCGCACCTCGACGTCCTCGAGTTCGACTCCGCCGTTGGCGCTCACGCCGATATCCAATCGCGGTAGCGCCCTTGCCTGTTCGTTGGCGGCGACCAGTCCGTCGAGTCGGATGATCGCGGCCCGGTATCCGGCGAATGCGTCGTACACCGAGCGGAAGAAGCTCAACGAACTCTGCACCCGGTTGAATGCGCTCGCCGACTGCAGGACGTCGCCGTAGGTGAGCTGACCCGCGAACAACCGTGGTGCCTGAACGATCAACGGAAGCGGATCGATGATCTGGTTGATGGATCGATTCCAGCCGAGAAACGCCACGCCCCGCAGGACAAGTCGCCGGTAATTGGCGATGACCTTGGCGAACCGATCTGCCAGAGTGCCACGTTCGGTGCGTTCACCGTGATAGAAGCCGACCGCTTCGGCGCCGTCGCGGACGCGGACAAGTGCATACCGGAAAGCGGCGTTGGTGAGCGAGTTACGGAACGTCAGCCGGATGATCGGCCTGCCGATCCAGAACGCCACGACCGTGGTGATCGCCACCCACAGCAGCGCGATCCAGAACAATGCCTTGGGTACCGTCACGCCCAGAAACGTCAAGGGGCCGGCCAGATTCCACAGGATCGGCGTGAACGCCACGACCGACACAATCGAGTAGACCGATCCGAACAACAGCGTCTGCGCGGTGGCGACAGTCGGTGTGTTGGTTTCTGGTCCGGTACCGGTGGTGAAGACGTCGATGTCCTGCTGGATGCGCTGATCCGGGTTGTCGATCGGAGTACCGCCGAAGCCGGCGATGAATCTGCCGCGGTAGTAGGCCCGTTGGTCCAGCCAGTCCCCGGTGAGCCGGTGGGTGAGCCAGACCCGCCAGCGAACGATGAAGTACTGCATGAGATACAGGTCGAGCAAGGTGCGGGTGATGTCGGCGGCCACCAGCAGCCCGAAGATCAGGATCGAATGCCAGAAACCGTCGATACCCGAGCGACGCACCGCTTCATTGCCCGAACCGGCGCCGGAGAACGCCACCTGCAGCGCTGTCGTCTGGTCGTTGACGTAGTAGCTGAACAGCACGTCCATGCGCACCGAGAACATCACCGACAGGAGTAGTACGCCCAGCAGTACCCACACCGGAATGCTTTCGCGGCCAAGGAAATAGCCGCCGGTAACCCGCCAGAATTGACGGCCCCACGTGGTGAGACGCGCCAGCACGGCTGCGGTGGCCACGAGGGCCACCGCACCGATCGCCCAGGCTTTGGCGACCCACCACAGCGAGGCCAGGATCTCGTTGCCCCAGTCCAGAGACTGGGTGAACATATCCATACCCCGGCAAGTTACCGGGAACTACCGCCTGATCAGCGTTGCTTGACCAGGCCGGTCGTGTCGTCTTCGATCCGGCCGAGTCGCCATTCGCCGTCACCGAGCAGCTCGAGTTCATGGGTGTGGTGCTGCTCGACAGTGGTGCGGTGACTGACGCTGACCAGAATCGTGTCCGGCAGATCCGTGCGCACCCGCTGATAGAGCATGAACTCGAGACCTTCGTCGAGCGCGGATGTGGATTCGTCGAGGAACACCACCTTCGGCTTGACCAGCAGGATCCGGGCGAACGCAATCCGCTGTTGCTCACCGGGAGACAGCACCTTCGCCCAGTCCTGGACGTCGTCGAGCCGGGCGACCAGGTGCGACAGGGCCACCTCGTCGAGGGTCCGCTTGAGGGTCTCGTCGTCGACCGACCCCTCTTCACCCGGATAAGTCACCACCGCGCGGAGGTCGCCGAGCGGAACATACGGCAGCTGCGACAGGAACATCGTCTCGTTCGGGCCGCACGGACGGGTCAACGTGCCCGAGGTGAACGGCCACAACTCGGCGAGGCTGCGGAGCAACGTGGTCTTGCCGCTGCCCGACGGGCCGGTGACCACGAGTGTGTCGCCCACCTGCAGGTGCAGGTCGAGGGGATTGATGAGCTGTCGCCCGTCGGGTGTGCGAACCTCGATGTCGGTGAGCCGTACCGTGCCGTCCACACACGGTGTCGTGGTCACCTCCGGCAGATCTCTGGCCGCGTCGTTGGCCGAGACCAGGCCATGAAGACGAATGATGGCGGCGCGGTAACCGGCGAAGTTGTCGTACGCGCCGCGGAAGAACGAAAGTCCGTCCAGCAAACTGCGGAACGCACTGGCGGTCTGCGACAGCGCGCCCAGGGTGATCTCGCCGCTGTAGAACCGGGGGAACTGCACGACATAAGGGATGAGCTCCTGCGCCTGGTCGATGGTCAGGTTCCAGCCGAGGAACTTGGTCATCCGGTTGACGTAGTGCTTGTAGTTCGAGACCACCGGCGCGAACAGCCGTCGAAGCCCGGTGCGCTCGGCGATCTCACCGCGGTAGAACGCCACCGCTTCCGAAGCATCGCGCAGGCGCACCAGGGCGTACCGGAAAGCAGCGTTGTACTTCTCGTTGTTGAACGACAACGTGATGATCGGCCGCCCGATCCAGAACGCCACCGCGGTGGCGAACAGGACGTAGACGATGCCGATCCAGAAAATCGCGCGCGGGAGTTCGACGCCGACGAACGGCAAGGTGATCGCGCCCGACAGATTCCACAGAATCGCGGTGAATGAAATCATCGAGGCGATGGCGTTGATGGCGCCGAACAGCAAGGTCGCGGTTGAAGTGTTGTTGGGCCGGTTCGGCAGGGAGTCCGTGCTGCCGGTGAAGGTGTCGATGTCGGTCTGGATGCGCTGATCAGGGTTGTCGATCGTCCGGTCGATGAAACGAGCGCGGTAATAGGCCTTGCCGTCGAGCCAGTCGCTGGTCAACCGGTCGGTGAGCCAGGCGCGCCATCGCAGCATGAAGCGCTGGGTCATATAGAGGTCGAGCATGATGCGGGCGACGTTGAGCACCGCGAGCACACCGAACACGGTCATCGCCATCCAGAAGCCATCCCGGCCGGACACCTTGACTGCCTCGTTGCCGCTGGATATGCCGCCGGCGATGACTTGGAAGCTGGTCATCAGATCGTTGCCGTAATAACTGAAGAGCACGGTAAGACGCACGCTGGTGATCACCGACAGCAGCAACGCCGCCAGCCAGGCCCACACGATGACGCTGTCGGGACCGGTGAAGTAGCCGCGGGTGATCCGCCAGTACTGCCGGCCCCACGTCGTGAACTTGGCGAGCAGAAACAGGATCGCCATCGTGGACACCGCTGCGATCAGCCAACCTTTGGCGATCCACATCAGCGACGTCGGAAGCTCGTTGCCCCAGTCCAGTGTCGGGGTGAACATGTCCATGCGGGCAAAGTACCCCGACGAACCCCGGGCAGGCTCGGCCGAGGGCTCTCTGCGCGTCCGCGTACCGTGAACATGTGCCGAAGACGTCCAGCGCCAAACCGGGCCGCTTGAGCAGCAAGTTCTGGAAACTACTGGGGGCCAGTACCGAGCGCAACGAGGCCCGGTCGCTCTCAGAGGTCAAGGGTGCGGCCGAGTTCGAAGACAAGGCTGCCAAACTCGACGACGAGCAGCTCACCAAGGCTGCCAAGCTGCTCGAGCTGGCGGACCTGGCCGCATCGGCCGACATGCCGCAATTCCTGGCGCTCGCCCGCGAGGCCGCCGACCGGACGACTGGCCTGCGTCCCTTTGACGTACAGCTGCTCGGGGCGCTGCGCATGCTCGCCGGGGACATCGTGGAAATGGCCACCGGTGAGGGCAAGACCCTGTCCGGGGCGATCGCGGCGGCCGGCTACGCCATCGGCGGCCGGCACGTCCACGTCATCACCATCAACGACTATCTGGCCAAGCGCGACGCGGAATGGATGGGCCCGCTGCTGGAGGCGCTCGGCCTGACCGTCGGCTGGATCACCGAAGATTCGACGGCCGAAGAACGCCGCGCCGCCTACGAGTGCGACGTCACCTATGCGTCGGTCAACGAGATCGGCTTCGATGTCCTGCGTGATCAGCTGGTCACCGATGTCGCCGACCTGGTGTCGCCCAATCCCGATGTCGCGCTCATCGACGAGGCCGACTCGGTGCTGGTCGACGAGGCGCTGGTGCCGTTGGTGCTGGCCGGCACCAGCCACCGAGAGCAGCCCCGCGTGGAGGTCATCCGCATGGTCGGCGACCTCGTCGCCGGAACGGATTTTGACACCGACGACGACAACCGCAACGTCCACCTCACCGAGGCCGGTGCCCGCAAGCTGGAGGCTCGCCTGGGCAATATCGACCTGTACTCGGAGGAGCACGTCGCCACCACGCTCACCGAGGTCAATGTGGCCCTGCACGCGCACGTGCTGCTGCAGCGCGACGTGCACTACATCGTCCGCGACGGAGCGGTCCACCTGATCAACGCGTCCCGCGGGCGTATCGCCTCACTTCAGCGCTGGCCGGACGGCCTGCAGGCCGCGGTGGAGGCCAAGGAGGGCATCGAGACCACCGAGACCGGCGAGGTGCTCGACACCATCACGGTGCAGGCGCTGATCAACCGCTATCCGACGGTGTGCGGCATGACCGGTACCGCGCTGGCCGCCGGCGAACAGCTGCGCCAGTTCTACAAGCTCGGCGTGTCGCCGATTCCGCCGAACATGCCCAACGTCCGCGAGGACGAGACGGACCGGGTGTACCTCACCGAGGCCGCCAAGAACCATGCCATCGTCGAGCACATCGCCGAGGTGCACGAAACGGGCCAGCCCGTGCTGGTCGGCACCCACGACGTGGCCGAGTCCGAAGACCTGCACCGCAGGCTGGTCAAGGCCGGCGTCCCCGCCGTCGTGCTCAACGCGAAGAACGACGCCGAGGAGGCGGCTGTGATCGCCGAGGCGGGCAAGCTCGGTTCGGTCACGGTGTCGACGCAGATGGCCGGTCGCGGCACCGACATCCGGCTGGGCGGATCCGATGTGGGTGACGACTCGGCCGAGAAGGAGAAGGTCGCCGACCTCGGTGGGCTGCACGTGGTCGGCACGGGCCGGCATCACACCGAACGCCTGGACAACCAGTTGCGCGGGCGGGCCGGACGTCAGGGCGACCCCGGCTCGACGGTGTTCTTCTCCAGCTGGGAGGACGAGGTGGTGGCCGCCCACCTCGACGACACCAAGCTGCCGGGAGAAACCGACGAGGACGGCCGGGTCGCCGCACCCAAGGCCGCCGGTCTGCTGGACCACGCGCAGCGGGTCGCCGAGGGCAGGCTGCTCGACGTGCACGCCAACACCTGGCGCTACAACCAGCTCATCGCCCAGCAGCGCGCGATCATCGTGGAGCGTCGTGAAACCCTGCTGCGCACCGATACCGCACGCCAGGAGCTCGAAGCTCGGTCACCGGAGCGGTATGCGAAGTTGGCCGAGGGGCTGGGTGAGGATGCCGAGGAGAGGCTGACCAAGATCTGCCGGTTGATCATGCTCTATCACCTCGACCGTGGTTGGTGCGACCACCTGGCGTTCCTCGCCGACATCCGCGAGAGCATCCACCTGCGGGCGTTGGGACGGCAGAACCCGCTCGACGAGTTCCACCGGATGGCCGTCGACGCGTTCGCCTCGCTGGCCGCCGACGCCATCGAGGCCGCCCAGCAGACCTTCGACACCGCAGAGGATATCGAGGACGAGCCGGGTATCGATCTGTCCAAGCTGGCGCGGCCGACATCGACGTGGACGTACATGGTCCACGACAACCCGCTCAACGACGACACCATGTCGGCGCTGAGCCTGCCGGGTGTGTTCCGCTAGGTTTTAGGCATGGACCACGCGCCTGCTCCGGAGGGCAGGAGCGCAGAGAGCCGGGCCGCACCATCTTCGTCGGATCGGGTGCTGACCGTGCCCAACGCGCTCAGTGCGCTGCGCCTCGTGCTGGTGCCGGTCTTCCTGTGGCTGCTGTTCGGTGCGCACGCCAACGGGTGGGCCGTTGCGATCCTGATGTTCAGCGGCTTTTCCGACTGGGCTGACGGCAAGATCGCTCGCCTGGTCGACAACCAGTCATCGCGGCTCGGCGAACTGCTCGACCCACTCGTCGACCGGATCTACATGATCACGGTTCCGGTCGCCCTGGCGCTGTACGGCGTGGTGCCGTGGTGGGTGGTGCTGACCCTGCTCGGCCGCGATGTGCTGCTCGCCGCCACGCTGCCGCTCTTGCGCCGCCGGGGACTGACCGCGTTGCCGGTGACGTATCTGGGTAAGGCTGCCACCTTCGCATTGATGTCGGGTTTCCCGTGGGTGCTGCTCGGCCAGTGGGACGCGACGTGGAGTCGGGTCGCGCTGGCCTGCGGATGGGCCTTCCTGCTGTGGGGCGTGGCGCTCTACCTGTGGTCGGCGGTGCTGTATCTGGTGCAGGTGGGCATGGTGGTGCGACAACTCCCCGTAAAACGGGCATGAGCACCCTGGGCGGTTACGAGTCGGGGGCCGGACTCAATGACCATGAGGCCCACGCGCCCAAGCGAATCCCGCTGCCCTCACTGTTGCGGTCGCTCCTGTCGGAGCACCTCGACCCCGGCTATGCCGCGGCCGCCGCGGCGCGTGAGGCCGGTGACCGGCCGCGCCGGCGAGTCCGCGATTTCGGGTGGTTGGTGGTCGGCGCGGGGGCGATCGCCACGGTGTTCGCCGTGGCTGCCGGCCAGGCACAGACGGCGGCGCCGGCCGCCCGCGAAGCCCAGCACACTCTGGCCGGGCGGGTGCGCGCGGCACAGATCGGTGCCGACGGGGCGAGTTCCCAACGCGATGCCCTGGTCGATCAAGTCGACGCCGAGCGCCGCAGCCGGCTCGGTATGGACGAGAACGGCCAGCATCTGCTCGGCAGCCTGGACACCGCCAACATCGAAGCGGCGGCCATCCCGATGATCGGTCCCGGGCTGACCGTGACGGTCACCGACCCCGGCCTGTCCAAGGACCTGAGTGACGTGTCCAAACAGCGGGTTGCCGGCGGCCAGCAGATCATTCTCGACCGGGACCTCCAGTTGGTGGTGAACTCGCTGTGGGCCAGTGGCGCAGAGGCGGTGTCGGTGGGTGGCGTGCGGGTCGGCGCCGGCGTCACGATCAGGCAGGCCGGGGGTGGAATTCTGGTCGACAATCAGCCGATCACCAGTCCGTATGCCATTGTGGCCATCGGACCACCGAAGGGGATGGCCGATGCCTTCGACCGCACTCCGGGTTTGCAGCGGTTGCGGCTGTTGGAGACTTCCTACGGGGTAGGGGTGAATGTGAGTGCGGGTGACGGGCTGACCGTGCCCGCGGTGTCGGTGCGAGATGTCAACTTCGCCAAAGAGATTGGATAGCCCTGACGTGCACAGGATGGACCGTTAGATGATCGGGATCGTCGCACTGGTCGTCGGGATCGTGCTCGGGTTGGTGTTCCACCCCAGCGTTCCCGACTTCGTCGAGCCGTATCTGCCGATCGCCGTGGTGGCGGCATTGGATGCGGTGTTCGGCGGGTTGCGTGCCTACCTGGAGCGCATATTCGACGCCAAGGTGTTCGTGGTCTCGTTCGTGTTCAACGTGTTGGTGGCGGCGTTGATCGTGTACGTCGGTGATCAGCTGGGCGTGGGTACCCAGCTGTCGACGGCGATCATCGTGGTCCTCGGCATCCGGATCTTCGGCAACGCCGCTGCACTACGGCGCAGGTTGTTCGGCGCCTGACATGAGCGAAGCGGAGCCCCCACCCCAGGATGAGCCGGACCGCCCGGCCGAACCGGCCGAGGCAGACACCCAGCCCGAGCCCGAGCCTGAAACCCCGCCCGAGGCCAAGGCTGAAACCCAGCCCGAGCCCAAGCCCGAACATCACGCAGAGCACCACGGCCGCCACGAGATGCCCGCCGACGTCTCGCCGCGCCGGTTCCGGAATCTGCGGGTCATGCGCCGTGGCCGTTCGCAGTTGATGTTCGGCGCGCTGGGGGTGTTGCTGTGCATCCTGCTGGGCATGGCGATCGTCACGCAGGTTCGCCAGAACGAGTCGGGGGATTCGCTGGAGACCGCGCGTCCGGCGGATCTGCTGGTGCTGCTGGACTCCCTGCAGCAACGTGAGGGCTCGCTCAACACCGAGGTGGCCGACCTGCAACGGACACTGCAGCAGCTGCAGGCCTCGGGCAGCAGTGATCAGGCCGCGATCGAGAATGCCCAGTCCCGGTTGGAGGCGCTGTCCATCCAGATCGGGACGGTGGCCGCCACCGGCCCGGGCGTGACGCTCACCATCGAAGACAATGCGCCCGGGGTGCCCGCCGAGACTCTGCTCGACGTGATCAACGAGTTGCGCGCGGCGGGCGCCGAGGCCATCGAGATCCGCGGCGGAGACCAGCAGTCCGCGGTGCGGGTCGGCCTCGACACGTGGATGATGGGTACCCCCGGGGCGCTGACCGTCGACGAGGTGACTCTGCGGCCACCGTATTCGGTTCTGGCCATAGGGGACCCGCCGACACTGGCGGCGGCGATGAACATTCCCGGCGGGGCAATGGACAGTGTCAAGCGGGTCGGCGGCACGATGGTGATACAACAAGCCGAGCGTGTCGACGTCACCGCCTTGCGACAACCGAAACCACGCCAATACGCTCAGCCCGTCAAGTGAGCATCAAATGAGCACAGCAACCAACTCCACGAATAAAGGAGCGCCGTGAGCGAGATCCCAGCCGACCTGTACTACACCTCGGAGCACGAGTGGGTGCAGCGCACCGGTGACGACACGGTGCGCGTCGGCATCACCGATTATGCGCAGTCCGCCCTTGGCGATGTGGTGTTTGTCCAACTGCCTGATGTCGGCGCCCAGCTGGCCGCCGGCGATGCGTTCGGCGAGGTCGAGTCCACCAAGTCAGTGTCGGATCTCTACGCCCCCGTCGCGGCGAAAGTCGTTGCGGTCAACGGTGATCTGGACGGCAGCCCGCAGCTGGTCAACTCTGACCCCTACGGCGAAGGCTGGCTGGTCGATCTGCGGCTCGAGGACGGGACGCTCGAGGACGCCCTGGCTGGTTTGCTCGACGCGGACGGCTACCGCGCCGCCGTGACCGAGTGAGGGATTGTTAGGGTTTCGAAGGCCGGTCGCCAGGACCGGTTCGGCAGTACCCGGCGCGCAGATATCTTCCCCATCGGATCCGGCGGTGGTGGACACAACGATGCCTGATGCGCGGTACGGTCGACGTGAGACCGACGATGGGCTGGGGCCGCGCCGGCCAACGCCACAGCAGCCAGTGAGGAGCAGCGGGTGACGGAAAAGGACAGCAATTTGGGGGCCGACCAGTCGGAAGACGTGACGGTGGAAACCACATCGGTTTTTCGCGCGGACTTTTTGAACGAACTGGATGCGCCCGCAACGGCTGGTACCGAAGGCGCTGTTTCCGGCGTCGAGGGCCTGCCCGCGGGTTCGGCATTGCTCGTCGTCAAGCGTGGACCGAACGCCGGATCGCGTTTCCTGCTCGATCAGCCGACCACGTCGGCGGGGCGTCACCCGGACAGCGACATCTTTCTCGATGACGTGACGGTGAGCCGTCGACACGCCGAGTTCCGGTTGGAGAGCGGCGAGTTCCAGGTTGTCGATGTCGGCAGCCTCAACGGCACGTACGTCAACCGCGAGCCGGTCGATTCGGCCGTGCTCGCCAACGGCGACGAGGTGCAGATCGGGAAGTTCCGCCTGGTGTTCCTCACCGGCCCACGATCTGACGACGACAGCGGCCCGACCAGCTAGCCGATATGACTGCCCCCGACAGACCTGCGCTGACCGGGATGTCGATCGGCGCAGTGCTGGACCTGCTGCGGGGCGACTTTCCGGACGTCAGCATCTCCAAGATCCGGTTCCTCGAGGCCGAGGGGCTGGTCACACCGCAGCGCACCGCGTCGGGGTACCGGCGGTTCACTGCATACGACTGTGCGCGGTTGCGGTTCATCCTCACCGCCCAGCGTGACCAGTATCTGCCGTTGAAAGTGATCAAGACTCAGCTGGATGCCCTGCCGGACGGTGAGTTGCCGCAGGCCGGATCGGCCTATCCGGTGCCCCGTCTGGTGGGGGTGTCCGACGGTGCAGACCGCGGAGGCGACGGGGTGGACGGCACCGCCGGCATATCTGGGGTGGCGCCGACGCAGGTCCGGCTGTCGCGTGAAGATCTGTTGACCCGGTCGGGTATCGATGAGGAGATGCTCGGGGCGCTGGTCCGCAACGGCATCATCACCGCCGGGCCCGCCGGGTTTTTCGACGAACATTCCGTGGTGATCGCCCAGTGTGCGCGGGCCCTGGGTGATTACGGCGTCGAGCCCAGGCACCTACGGGCATTTCGGTCCGCGGCAGACCGGCAGTCCGACCTGATCTCCCAGATAGCCGGCCCGGTGGGCAAGGCGGGCAAGGCCGGTGCGCGCGATCGCGCCGACGATCTGGCCCGTGAAGTGGCCGCCCTGGCGATCACGCTCCACACGTCACTGATCAAGTCCGCCGTACGCGACGTTCTGGATCGCTGAGGACTAGACTCGTTTTGACGGCTAGCTCGTCTAAGTCGGGACCCCTGAGGCGAACTGGCGAAGGACGAAGATTCGACGAAACGGCACGGCGGTGCGGAGGGCAGGCACAGATGGCTGAGGTTCGCGTGGTCGGCATTCGGGTGGAGCAGCCGCAGAACCAGCCCGTATTGCTGTTGCGGGAATCCAACGGTGACCGGTACCTGCCGATCTGGATCGGGCAGTCGGAGGCTGCCGCGATCGCCCTGGAACAACAGGGCGTCGAGCCCGCCCGGCCGCTCACTCACGACCTGATCCGAGATGTCATTGCCGCCCTGGGGCATTCACTCAAAGAGGTGCGGATCGTGGATCTGCAGGAAGGCACGTTCTACGCCGACCTGGTCTTCGACCGCGACATCACGGTGTCGGCCAGGCCTTCGGACTCGGTGGCGATCGCCCTGCGTGTCGGCGTGCCGATCTACGTCGAGGAGGCGGTGCTGGCCGAGGCCGGCCTGCTGATTCCCGACGAGAATGATCAAGACGGCGGCACGGGCGGTGGTGTGCCTGAGGACGAGGTCGAGAAGTTCAAGGAGTTCCTGGACAGCGTTTCGCCGGACGACTTCAAGGCGACATGACGGCCGCCCGCCCTGCTGTGCCACCGCAGATCACGGATACGTCTCAACTGGGCATACCGGTGTCAACACGCGGCGCGGGAGTCAATCGGGCGGGAATTCGAACGCCATACTTTCTTCGCAGCGGGCAATCAGGGCCCGGCGGGAAGCGTATGCTCGACACATTCGAGCTCACAGCAAACCGCCACAGTAGAGATTGCTGCGGTGCGGGACCTATAAGTACGACGCGGGCGAGCTCGATCGGCGAGAGGATTCACAGTGGGTGACACGCCACGGCAGGAAGAGTTGGATCTGGCGACCGGGAGCGGCGCGGAGCCGCCTGTCAGGCCAGCTGGCGAACCCGTGCAGGGTGGGCTGTTCCCCGACGATTCGGTGCCCGACGAACTCGTCGGTTACCGCGGCCCCAGTGCGTGCCAGATCGCCGGCATCACCTACCGGCAGCTCGACTATTGGGCGCGCACCTCCCTGGTCGTTCCCTCCATCCGGGGTGCGGCCGGCTCGGGCAGCCAGCGCCTCTACTCGTTCAAGGACGTTCTGGTCCTCAAGATCGTCAAGCGGTTGCTGGACACCGGCATCTCGTTGCACAACATCCGGGTCGCGGTCGACCATCTCCGCCAGCGCGGTGTGCAGGATCTGGCCAACATCACCCTGTTCTCCGACGGCACCACGGTCTACGAATGCACCTCGGCCGAAGAGGTCGTGGATCTGCTGCAGGGCGGTCAGGGTGTGTTCGGCATCGCGGTGTCCGGCGCCATGCGTGAGCTGACCGGCACCATCGCCGATTTCCCGGGCGAGCGTGCCGACGGTGGCGAGTCCATCGCGTCACCCGAAGATGAGCTGGCCTCGCGGCGCAAAAGTCGCGACCGCAAAATCGGCTGACTTTTCCGCACAGTTCCTCCCGCGAGCAGACACTTAGGTACCCGAAATTCGACGTTGACGGGTACCTAAGTGTCTGTTCGCGGGCATAGGTGAGTGGCCGGTAGAATTGCCGACGCATCGCCCTCGTGCGGGAGAGTTTCGTGACAGCCAGTCACGGACGCCGAAGGAGCAATACCTCTCCGTCAACCTCTCAGGCACCCAGGACCGCGCCAGGCCCCGATGCCTCTGGAAAGTGGTGCCCGCTGGGTACCCGCCCATGGGGAAAGGTCCTGTAGCGGGGGCTGAATCTCTCAGGCGCCCGGACCGGGTCGACGACAGAGGGAGAGGGACTGCTACGACGTCTCAGCACGTCTGCGCCTCAGGGGAGTGTCGTGTCCGACCAGCATCAACCGCGTTTTGCCGATCGTCACATCGGCCCGGACGCCGCCGCCGTGGCCACCATGCTCGAGGTGATCGGAGTGGCGTCACTCGACGAACTCGCCGCCAAGGCACTGCCCGCAGGCATTCTCGATGCGCTCGACGCCGACGGGGTCGCCCCAGGCCTGGAGGGCCTGCCCGCACCCGCCACCGAAGAGCAGTCGCTGGCCGAGCTGCGTGAGTTGGCCGATTCCAATACGACCGCGGTCTCGATGATCGGCCAGGGCTACTTCGACACCTTCACTCCCGCCGTGCTGCGGCGCAACATTCTTGAGAACCCCGCCTGGTACACCGCCTACACCCCGTATCAGCCCGAGATCAGCCAGGGCCGGCTCGAAGTGTTGCTCAATTTCCAGACCATGGTGTCGGATCTGACCGGACTCGAGGTCGCAGGAGCGTCGATGCTCGACGAGGGCACTGCCGCGGCCGAGGCCATGACCCTGATGCACCGCGCGAGCAAGGCCAAGACGAATCGACTCCTGGTCGACACCGATGTGTACACGCAGACCGCGGCCGTGCTGGCCACCCGCGCGCAGCCGCTCGGCATCGAGATCGTCACCACGGACCTTCGCCAGGGGCTGCCCGACGGTGAGTTCTTCGGTGTCATCGTGCAGCTGCCCGGCGCGAGTGGCGGCGTTGTGGATTGGACGAGCCTGATCTCCGCTGCCCATGAGCGTGGCGCACTGGTGGCCGTGGGTGCCGACCTGCTGGCGATGACGGTGATCACCCCGCCGGGTGAGATCGGGGCCGACGTCGCCTTCGGGACCAGCCAACGGTTCGGCGTGCCAATGGGATTCGGCGGTCCGCACGCCGGCTATCTGGCGGTGCATGCCAAGCACGCCCGGCAGTTGCCGGGTCGGTTGGTCGGTGTGTCCGTCGACGCGGATGGGTCGCCGGCCTACCGCCTGGCGCTGCAGACCCGCGAGCAGCACATCCGCCGGGACAAGGCGACCAGCAACATCTGTACCGCGCAGGTGCTGTTGGCGGTGATGGCCGCGATGTACGCCAGCTACCACGGCGCCGCAGGTCTGACCGCGATCGCCCGCCGCGTTCACGGCCATGCCGCCGCGATCGCGGCCGCACTCGGCGATGCGCTGGTGCACGACACGTTCTTCGACACCGTGCTGGCCCGGGTTCCCGGACGCGCCGACGCGGTGGTCGCGGCCGCCAAGGCCAACGGCATCAACCTGTGGCGCGTCGACGCCGACCACGTGTCGGTGTCCTGCGACGAGACCACCACCGATGAGCACGTGGCCGCCGTCCTCGAAGCGTTCGGAGTCGCCCCCGCGGCCGATCCGGTGAACACCGGGATCGCGACGCGCACATCGGAGTTCCTGACGCATCCGGCATTCAACTCCTACCGCACCGAGACCGAGATGATGCGGTACCTGCGGATGCTGGCGGACAAGGACATTGCCTTGGACCGCAGCATGATTCCGCTCGGCTCCTGCACGATGAAGCTGAATGCGGCCGCCGAGATGGAGCCGATCACCTGGCCCGAGTTCGGGCGGCAGCACCCGTTCGCGCCGGCGTCGGACAATCCGGGTCTGCGTAAGCTGATTGCCGACCTGCAGGACTGGCTCATCGGGATCACCGGCTACGACCAGATCTCGTTGCAGCCCAACGCCGGTTCCCAGGGGGAGTACGCCGGCCTGCTGGCGATCAAGGCCTATCACGATTCGCGTGGCGACACCGAACGTGATCTGTGCCTGATCCCGTCGAGCGCGCACGGCACCAATGCCGCCTCGGCCGCGCTGGCCGGCATGCGCGTCGTGGTGGTGGCCTGCCGCGAGAACGGCGACGTCGACCTCGACGACCTCCGTGCCAAGATTGCCGAACATGCCGATCGTATTGCGGCGCTGATGATCACCTATCCGTCGACGCACGGGGTGTACGAGCACGACGTCGCCGACATCTGCGCGGCCGTGCACGACGTGGGTGGCCAGGTCTACGTGGACGGTGCGAACCTCAACGCGCTGGTCGGGTTGGCCCGCCCGGGCCGCTTCGGCGGCGACGTCAGCCATCTCAACCTGCACAAGACGTTCTGCATCCCGCACGGTGGCGGCGGCCCCGGCGTCGGACCGGTCGCGGTGCGCTCGCATCTGGCGCCGTTCCTGCCGGGCCATCCGCTGGCCGATGAGTTGCCCGATGAGCACACGGTTTCGGCCGCCCCCTACGGGTCGGCATCGATCCTGCCGATCACCTGGGCCTACATCCGGATGATGGGTGCCCCAGGGCTGCGTACCGCGACCCTGACTGCGATCGCGTCGGCCAACTATGTGGCCCGGCGTCTCGACGAGTACTACCCGGTGCTCTACACCGGCGAGAACGGCATGGTCGCCCACGAGTGCATCCTGGACCTCCGGGGGATCACCAAGGCCACCGGGGTGACCGTGGACGACGTGGCAAAGCGCCTGGCGGACTACGGTTTCCATGCGCCGACCATGAGTTTCCCGGTGGCCGGCACGCTGATGGTCGAACCCACCGAGAGCGAGAGCCTGACGGAGGTCGACGCGTTCTGTGACGCGATGATCGCGATCCGCGCGGAGATCGACCGGGTCGGTTCGGGGGAGTGGTCGGTGGACGACAACCCGCTGCGCGGCGCTCCGCACACCGCCGAGTGCCTGTTGGTCGCCGACTGGGATCACCCCTACACGCGCGAACAGGCTGCCTACCCGTTGGGTAAGGGTTTCCGTCCGAAGGTGTGGCCGCCGGTGCGTCGTATCGACGGTGCCTACGGCGACCGGAATCTGGTGTGCTCCTGCCCGCCGGTCGAGGCTTTCGCCTAGCGCGGCGCGGTCACCGCGCACCGGCGCGGCAGGGCGGTGAGGCTCAGCCCAGCATGGTGTTGACGGCGGTGGCCAGTTCGGGTGAGGCCGAGCTGGACAGATGTTGGTAGGTGCCGCTGCTGGCCTGTGCGACGGCCTCCCACGTGGCTCGGTCCGAGCCAGTGCCGAAGTCGATCACGTTGACCGCGATCGGACGGGCGGGGTCGAATGCGCCGCGGATGAAATCCTGCAGCCCGGCCCCATCCAGGCTCTGATCGGTGTGCGGTCCGGTGGTGATCAGCAGGATCGAATTGCTCTGGCCCTCACGATATTTCGACAGTGCTTCGTTGTAGAGCATTCGTAGCGTGGTGAACGACACCGCGCCGCCGCCCGAGGCGGACTGCTCGTCGAGCGTCGAGGTCAGCGCATCGGAGCGACGCTGCCCGTTGACCGGCTCGGCCAACGGCCCGGTCGTAACCTCCGGGCGCCCCTCGGTGCCGTCAAAGGTCCAGAGGCCGACTGCGGCGGTATCGGGCAGTGCCTTGAGCCGGCTGTCGAGCGCTGCCACGACGTTGGCCAACCGTGACTTGCCGCCCTCCTCGTTCGGCATCGACTGGTCGAGCATGATCGTGACCGCAGGGTTTCCCGACGGTGTGGCGGTGGCGTTGGCCAGCGTCACCCGAACGGCGTTGTCACCGATCGACAACGGCGCGGCGAGCTGGCTGAAAGCAGTGACATCGCTGGACGGCGGCGTCGTCCCCTCGGCACGGAACCCCGCCTTGGCGAGCTCGGCGAGTTGCTCGGGCTTGCGCAAGTAGCGGGCGAACTCACTGGCTGCGGTGATCTGTTCCTTCTCCAGCCAGTCCCCGGCCAGCAGCACCGTCGGATAGTCGGCGGTGGCGGTGGGGCCCGGCGGCAGCCAGCCGGCCAACGAGGACTTGACGTTGTCGAGCGAGGTGGCCCGCAGGAACAGCTGCTGCTCGGTGGTGGCCACAGCGTGCACCGGCGCGGTCGCCGGATCGGAGGCGTTGAGCAACGCGTCCATGGCGGTGCCCAGCTCGGAGTCATCGAGTTTGGGCTGCCCGTGGAACAGGCTGTTCACGCCGCTCATGCCGGAGGTCGCCGGCGCGCCCGACGGAGCCGTCGCCGCGGCGACGGCCTCGGCGGCGAGCGGGGCGGCATCGCCGTTGCTGTGGGTCGGCAGCGCCAGTTTGAGCGTGCCCCACCCGGGCAGCTTGAGCGCATTCATCGCCGCCGGGCTGCTCTGAAGTTGCGGCAGAGTAGCCCAGGTCTGTTGTGTCAGTGCGTCCTTGAGTTGCGGGCGGACCGCCAGCAGGACCGGTGAAGTGACCAGGGATCGGCTGTCGCTGACAGTCTTGGCGCCCGCGGTCGCCTCCAGTCGCGCCTCGGCGATGCCGCTGGCCGGAATCCACAGCGCGGGGCGGTCGCCGAGTTCGCTGGGCCACGTGTTGGCAAACCCACTGACCACACGGTCGGATTCAGCGGACTGCACGCGCACCTTGACGCAGCGGTCACCGACCGGGCTGACCGACTCGTTGTACGCGTTGGCCAGCCCCTCGATGTGTGTCGAGATCGTCGGGTCGGCGATAACGGCGACGCCGAGTTCGCCGTCGACGCAGCGTGCGGCGGCAGCGTCGCTGCGACCGGCGAGGACATCGCCGAAGAACTTCCACAGGATCACCGCGCCGACCACGGCCACCACGGTGACCAGTGCGACGATCACACTCACGCTGACACCGCGTCGGCCGGACTGCACTGCGCGATGGCTGCCCGTCCACTCACCGCCGTCCCAGTCCCCGCCGTGTTGGCGGCCGGCCGGGCCCGACGGCGGCGGGGGTTCGCCGACGGCGCCGAACTGGGCGGTCGGCTGATCGTCGGCATACTCCGCGTCGTAGTCGTCGGAGTACTTGTCGCGGTATCCGTCGATGTATTCGCCGTCGTACGCGTCGTCCTCGGCGTAATCCGATTCGTCATAATCGGCGTACTCCGAATCGTGATAGTCCGATTCGTAGTCGTCGTCCCCGTCGGCGTACTGGGGTGCGCGGTAATCGGGCTCGGCCCGGTACCCACGGTCGTCCCGATAGTCGGGCCCGTCCTGGTACGCGGGCGCATCCCGGTAGCCGCGATCGGGCCCACGCCCGGGCGGGTCGAATTCGTCTCCGGCATACCGTGACTGCTCGTGGCGGGGACGTTCGTAATCGTCCCGGTAAGCGGAGTCCTCGACGTGCCCGTGGTCGGGCTCGTCGGGTGCATCCTCAGGGTCGGGAATGCTGTGCCTGCCCATTCCTAACCCCTGTACGTCTCGCGCCGACTAGTCATCCGGACCCGCCGAAGTCTAATCACTTCCCGGCGGTGCTCGCTTTGAACTCGCGGCGGCGCCGGTGCAGGATCGGCTCGGTGTAGCCGTTGGGCTGCTGGGCTCCCGACAGGATCAGCTCCTGTGCCGCACCGAACGCGATGCTGGCGTCCGGGTTGGGCGCCATCGGCAGATAGTCGGGGTCCCCGGCGTTCTGCTCGTCGACGACTGCAGCCATCCGGCGCAGGCTGGCCTTGACGTCCTCTTCGGTGATGACGCCGTGACGCAGCCAGTTGGCCAGCAGCTGGCTGGAGATCCGCAGTGTGGCGCGGTCTTCCATCAGGGCGATGTTGTGGATGTCGGGCACCTTCGAGCAGCCCACGCCGGCGTCGATCCAGCGGACCACGTAGCCCAGGATCGACTGGCAGTTGTTGTCCACCTCTTCATGGATCTCTTCGGGTGACCAGGTCAACGAGGAGTCCGCCAGCGGGATCGTCAGCAGCTCTTCGATCGTGGCGCGCTTGTTGCCGGTCAGATCCTTCTGCACTGCCTCGACGTCCACCTGGTGGTAGTGCATCGCGTGCAGGGTGGCCGCGGTCGGTGAGGGCACCCACGCGGTGGTGGCGCCGGCCTTCGGCTGACCGATCTTCTGCTCGACCATGTCGGCCATCAGATCGGTCATGGCCCACATGCCCTTACCGATCTGGGCCTTACCGGCCAGGCCGGTGGCCAGGCCCACGTCGACGTTGTTGTCCTCGTACGCCTTGATCCACGGCTGGGCCTTCATGGCGCCCTTGCGGATCATCGGGCCGGCCTCCATCGAGGTGTGGATCTCATCGCCGGTGCGGTCCAGGAAGCCGGTGTTGATGAACACCACGCGGTCAGCGGCGGCCTTGATGCACGCCTTCAGGTTGACCGTGGTGCGGCGTTCCTCGTCCATGATGCCGACCTTGAGCGTGCCACTCGGCAGACCGAGCACGTCCTCGACGCGGCCGAACAACTCGCAGGTGAAGGCAACCTCGTCGGGGCCGTGCATCTTGGGCTTCACGATGTAGACCGACCCGGTGCGGCTGTTCTTCAGCGGACCGTTTGGTTCGTCGTCCTTGAGCCCGTGCATGGCGATCAGGCCGGTGAACAGCGCGTCCTGGATGCCCTCGGGGATCTCGTTGCCGTCGGCGTCCACGATCGCGTCGTTGGTCATCAGGTGACCGACGTTGCGCACGAACAACAGGCTGCGTCCGGGCAGGGTCAGCTCACCTTCGCCGTCCGGGGTGGTGAAGGTGCGGTCGGGGTTGAGGACGCGGGTGAAGGTCTTCCCGCCCTTGGCGACTTCCTCGGCCAGGTCGCCCCGGTTCAGGCCGAGCCAGTTGCGGTAGCCGAGGACCTTGTCCTCGGCGTCGACGGCGGCGACGGAGTCCTCGAAGTCCATGATCGTGGTGATCGCGGATTCCAGCACGACATCTTTGATGCCCGCGGCGTCGGTCGAGCCGATGGGGGAATCGGGGTCGATCAGGATCTCGATGTGCAGGCCGTGGTTGGCCAGCAGCACCGACCACTGCGGCTGGCCCAGCTCGCCGGTGTAGCCGACGAACTGCTCGGGCGTGGCCAGGCCACTCGAGAGGTCGTCGCCCAGGGTCACGACCAACTGTCCGTCGTCGATCTTCAGGCCGGTGGCCTCGGCCCAGGTTCCTGCGGCCAGGGGCGCGGCCTGATCCAGGAAGTTGCGTGCGTAGGCGATCACCTTGTCGCCGCGGATCTGGTTGTAGCCCGATCCCTTTTCGGCGCCGTCCTCTTCACTGATGACGTCGGTGCCGTACAGCGCGTCGTACAGCGAGCCCCACCGGGCATTGGCCGCGTTGAGCGCGAAACGGGCGTTGAGGATCGGCACCACGAGCTGCGGGCCCGCGGTCGAGGTGATCTCGTCGTCCACGCCGGAGGTGGTGACGGTGAAGTCGGCGGGCTCGGGCAGCAGGTAGCCGATGTCGGTGAGGAACTGCTTGTAGGCCTCGGGATCGACCGGCTCGAGCACATGAGCGCGGTGCCACTTGTCGATCTGCGCCTGCAGATCGTCGCGACGGGCCAGCAGGTCCTGGTTCTTCGGAGTGAGGTCAGCGACAACCTTGTCCACGCCGGACCAGAAGCTGTCCGGGTCGACGCCGGTGCCCGGCAGTGCCTCGTTCGTGATGAAGTCGTGCAGCACCTGCGCGACGCGCAGGTTTCCGACAGTCACGCGATTGGTCATGCGCGTTTCCTCCCTCGGCTCCAGGCACCGTGCGATGCCTGCCGTTTATCCAGCTTACCCATTGGTAACGTCGGCCTTTCAGCCGTCCAGCCTGGTGAGCAACAGCTCACACCGGTTTGCCAGAGTGACCCGCAACGGCGCCGCCCGTTCGGCGATGCGCTGTTGGGCTCTGACATATTCGGCACGCCCGGCCGGTGTTTCGATGGCGATCGGCTCGAAACCATAGCGCCTCAAGTCGTATGGGCTGGCACACATGTCGAGTGCCCGCGCGTCGGCGGCCAAATCGAGTGCGTCCATCACCAACTCCGACGGCACCAGCGGGCCCAGTTTGTACGCCCATTTGTAGGTGTCCATCGCGGCGTGGATGCAGCCGGGCTGCTCGGCGTCGATCTGCTGCTCCCGGCTCAGTTGCCGGTCGTTGCGGCCCACCGCGGCGTCGGTGAAAAACCGGAATGCGTCAAAATGGCTGCACCGTAACGGCATTGACTCGACGACGCCATCGGTCCCGGCGGTACCGAGGCGCAACGGAACCTGGTCGTGGCGTAGCTGAGGGGCTCGATAGACCATGGCCCACTCGTGCAGTCCGAAGCAGTTCATCCGCGGCGCCCGCGTCGCGGTCGCACGCATCAACCTGGCCACGAATCGGACCGTCTCGATGCGGGAGCGCAGGTAGTCGTCCCGCACCGTGACGCCGTGCCGGTGCGGGCCGTAACCGGTGCGGCGCAGATACGCGCCGGATCCGTCGCCGGCGAGCACCACCCCGGAACCGGGATGCCATTGACGTAGCTGGCGCGGGCGAAGGCTGTAGTAGGTGAACAGGAAATCCCATACCGGGTGCGGCTCACCGGCGTGTCGGCGGCGCACGTGCGGTGTGAGGAAGTCGTCGGCGCGGCGCCGGTGTGACTCTGCTCTTGCAGCCCAGTCCGGGGCCGCCAGCACCTGCTCGGCTTCGGCGGCACCCGGAAGGGTCAGTCGGGCCGCGTCAGATTCAGCGTGTCCTTCCATGTCTCCTCCACCAGGTCCGACGAGTCAGATGCGGTGCGTGCCGTCGCGTACCGTTCCGACCAGGTCCTCGACCAGGTCCTCCAGGGCGACCATCGCGGTGACGGTCCCCGACACCTCTCCGTCATGCCCGTCCGCACCGTCAGTGCGCTCCTGCTCCTCGCCGTGCCCATCCTCATCGTGCCCACGCTCTTCGCGCGAGCGCTCATCGTGCCCACGCTCTTCGCGCAAGCGCTCATCGTGCCCACGCTCTTCGCGCAAGCGCTCATCGACCACCAGCGCGAGGTGACTGTTGCTGCGTCGCATCCGGGACAGCGCGTCGGGCAACGGCAACGAGGCCGGCACCCGCGGCAGCGGCCGCACCATCGACACATCCAGCACCGCATCGGGGTCGCCGATCTTCGGCAGCACATCCTTGATGTGCAGGTATCCGATCACCGTCCCCGACGTATCGGTGACCGGGAAGCGCGAGTAGCCGGTCTCGGTGAGAGCCTGCTCGACCGCGCCCACAGTCGGCCCGCTGCCTTCGGCCGCAACGGGTATCGCGTGAATTTCGTTCAACGGCATCGCGACGTCGTTGACCGTGCGGCTGCGGTTTTGCAGGGCCCGCGTCAATCGACCGTGCTCCTCGGTGTCGAGCAGGCCTTCGGACACCGATTCGGCGATCATCTCCGACAGCTCGACGGTCGACACGGCCGAGGCCAGCTCGTCAACCGGTTCGACGCGGAAAGCGCGCAGGGTGGTGTTGGCGCACCAGTTGTAGAAGGCGATGAACGGCCGGGCTGCGCGGATGTACACCAGGTACGGCGGGACCAACAGCATCGCCGCTGTCTCGGGCCCCGCGATGGCGATGTTCTTCGGCACCATCTCGCCGAGCAGCACGTGCAGGGTCACCACGACGGCCAGGGCGATGAAGAACGAGACCGTGTGCAGAACGGCGTCGGACACGCCGATCAGCGCGAATGGTTTCTCCAGCAGATGGGCGACGGCGGGTTCGCCGACCCGGCCCAGCAGGATCGAGCAGATGGTGATGCCCAGCTGAGAGCCGGCCAGCATCAGCGACAGGTGTTCGCCGGCCCGGATGACGGTCACAGCGCTGCGCTTGCCCTGCTCGGCGAGCGCCTGTAGCCGGTCCCGGCGGGCCGAGATCAGCGCGAACTCCGCCGCCACGAAGAACGCGTTGGCGGCCAGCAGCAGCACAGTCAGCAGTACGCCGAGGATGTCACCCATGGCTGCTCTCCTCGTCACCCATGGCTGTTCTCCTCGTCGCCGAGGCTGATCAGCTCGAGCAGATCGATCCGGCGACCGTCCATCCGCACCACCGTGGCCAGCCATCGAGTGGGATTGTCCGGATCGCCGTCCGGGTCGAACGCGGTGAGCTCCACGGCTTCGCCGGTCTCCGGTATGTGGCCGAGCTCCTGCAGGACCAGCCCGCCGATGGTCTCGTATTCGCCCTCGGGAGCACGGAATCCGGTGCCGGTCGCCACCTCGTCGATGCGCAGGAGCCCGGATACCTGCCAGCCGGCCCCGGCCGGCACCACGTCGGGGGTGGCATCGTCATGCTCGTCACGTACGTCGCCGACGATCTCCTCGATCAGATCCTCGACCGTCACCATGCCCGCGGTGCCGCCGTACTCGTCGACCACGAGTGCGGTCTGCAACCCGTTGGCCCGAATCTGGGTCATCACGGCATCGCCGTCGAGGGTGGACGGCACGGTGGCCACCGGCAGCGCCAGCGCGGCCAGCCGGGTCCGGTCCCGGTCCTCGCGCGGTACCGAGAACACCTGCTTGATGTGGACGACGCCGATCGTCTCGTCGAGGTCGCCCTCGACGATGGGGAAGCGCGAATACCCGGTGCGGATCGCGGCGGACATCAGGTCGGTCACCGAATCGCCGGCGTCGAGTACCTCGATCTTGGAGCGCGGAGTCATCAGTTCCTCGGCGGTGCGCTCACCGAACTGCAGTGAGCGGTGCACCAGCAACGCGGTGGTGGGATCGAGCGACCCGCTGCGGGCCGAATTCCGAACCAGCGACGCCAACTCCTGGGCCGAGCGTGCCGAACGCAGTTCCTCGGCGGGCTCGACGCCGAGGCGGCGGACGATCCAGTTGGCGGTGCCGTTGGTCAGCCGGATGACCGGGGTGAACAGCAGCGAGAACAGCAGCTGGAACGGTGCCGCAGCGCGTGCCGTCGGGACCGGGCGGGCCACGGCCAGGTTCTTGGGCACGAGCTCGCCGAACACCATCGACAACGACGTCGCGATGAGGATCGCCAGGAACAGGGACAGGCCGCCGGCGAATCTGGCGGGCAGGCCGATGGCATCCAGGCCGGGGCGGATCAGTTCCCCGACCACGGGTTCGGCGAGGTAACCGGTGGCCAGCGTGGTGATCGAGATGCCTACCTGGGCGCCGGAGAGCTGGAACGACAGCGTGCGGTGCGCACGGCGGACCAGTTGGTCGCGGCGGTCGCCGGTGCGGGCATTGGCCTCGACCGTGCTGCGCTCCAGTGCGGTCAGCGAGAACTCGGCGGCCACGAACACCGCGGTGCCGAGGGTGAGTAGGACGATCGCCAGGATCGACAGCAACGAGAAAACCACGTCGGTTGAGCTGCCCATCAGATCGTCACCAGGAGTTCGCCGGGCCCGGGGCCCGGCCGACTAGGAGAGGGGTCGTCAGCTTCGGCGCTCAGAAGTGACTGGTGTTCCACCCGGGAGGCCGGTTCAGAACCGGAGGCCTCGGTGGGTGCCTGCGGCACGTGAACCCTTTCGTTCGATCTGACCGAGTGGACGCGAGGGCATATGCCATCGTCCGCTCGGTGTACTCAGAACCCCAATAGTATCGCGACCCGGCGGATTACCAGCCCGTCGGGAGCGGATGACCCTCGGCGAATCCGGCGGCCGATTGCACGCCCAGCACTACCTTCTCGTGCAGTTCAGTGATGTTGGTGGCCCCGACATAGGTGCAGGTGCTGCGCACCCCCGAGGTGATGTGGTCGAGCAGGTCCTCGACTCCACCGCGTCCCGGGTCCAGGTTCATCCGCGAGGACGAAATGCCCTCCTCGAACAGGGCCTTGCGGGCGCGGTCGAACGGGCTGTCCCCGGCGGTGCGGGCGGCCACCGCACGTTTGGAGGCCATGCCGTAGCTCTCCTTGTACGGCCGTTCCTGCCGGTCGTGCAGCAGGTCGCCGGGGGATTCATAGGTTCCGGCGAACCAGGAGCCGATCATCACGTTGGCGGCGCCGGCGGCCAGCGCCAGTGCCACGTCCCGCGGGTGCCGGACGCCGCCGTCCGCCCACACGTGGGCACCGAGTTCCTTTGCCGCAGCCGAACATTCGACGACTGCGGAGAACTGCGGACGCCCCACACCGGTCATCATCCGGGTGGTGCACATCGCGCCGGGGCCCACCCCGACCTTGACGATCGAGGCGCCGGCCTCGATGAGGTCGCGGGTGCCCTCGGCGGAGACCACGTTGCCCGCCGCCAGCGGCAGGCCGAGGTCCAGCGATGCCACCGACTTGATGGCGTCGAGCATCTTGAGTTGATGACCGTGCGCGGTGTCGATGACCAGCAGGTCCGCCCCGGCCTCCGCCAGTGCACGGGCCTTGGCGCCGACATCACCGTTGATCCCGACGGCCGCGGCGACGCGCAGTCGTCCGGCGGCGTCGACGGCCGGGGTGTAGATGCCGGCCCGCACCGCTGCGGTACGGGTCAGAACCCCGGCCAGGGAGCCGTCCGCCGCCGTGAGCACCGCGAGATCGTGCGGTGCGTGCTCGAGGAGGTCGAACACCTGTCGCGGGTCGGTGCCCACCGGTGCGGTGACGAAGTCCGTCACCGCGACATCACGGATCCGGGCGAACCGGTCCACACCGGCGCAGCTGGCCTCGGTGACCAGACCGATCGGGCGTCCCTCGAACACCACCACCGCCGCGCCGTGGGCACGCTTGTGCAGCAGCGCCGCGGCGTCGGACACCGAGTCCTCGGGGCCCAGCGTCACCGGCGTGTCCACCACGAGGTCGCGGCTCTTGACGAACTGAACGGTGTCGGCCACCACGGTGCTCGGCAGGTCCTGCGGCAGCACCACGATGCCGCCACGACGCGCGATGGTCTCGGCCATGCGCCGGCCCGCCACCGCCGTCATGTTCGCCACCACCACCGGGATGGTGGTGCCGGATCCGTCGTTGGTGGACAGATCGACGTCGAACCGCGATGCCACATCCGACCGGCCGGGGACGACGAAGACGTCGTTGTAGGTCAGGTCGTACGGCGGGATGTGCCCGTTCAAGAATCTCACTGCAACCTCACGCCACTGACCCTACTCAGGCAGGGACTTCGCTGCGGTCGCCGCTCCAGAGGGTGTGGAACTTCTGGCCGGGCTCGGCGTCGGTACGCCCGTAGGTGTGCGCGCCGAAGAAATCGCGCAGGCCCTGGGTCAGTGCCGCGGGCAGCCGCTCGGTGCGCAACGCGTCGTAGTACGACAGTGCCGACGCGAAGCCGGGGACCGGGATGCCCAGCGCGGTGGCGGTGACGACCACGCGACGCCAGCTGTCGATCGCCGCCTCGATGGCGTCGCGGAAGTACGGGTCGACGATGAGGGTCGGGAGGTCGGCGTTGTTGTCGAAGGCCTCTTTGATCCGGTTGAGGAACTTGGCCCGGATGATGCAGCCGCCCCGCCAGATGGTGGCCATGTCGCCGGGGGTGATGCCCCAGTTGTATTCGGCGCTGCCCGCCTGGATCTGGTTGAAGCCCTGGGCGTAGGCGATGATCTTCGAGGCGTACAGGGCCTGACGGATGTCCTCGGTGAACTGTGCTGCATCCGTGGGCTTTTCGCCGAGATCGCCGGAGGCCAGGCCGGTGGTGGCCTTGCGCTGGGGCACCGAACCGGACAGTGCGCGGGCGAACACGGCTTCGGCGATACCGGTCACCGGCACGCCGAGGTCCAGAGCGGACTTGACCGTCCAGCGTCCGGTGCCCTTCTGCTCGGCCTCGTCCACGATCACGTCGACCAGGGGCTTGCCCGTCTTGGCGTCCACCTGCTTGAGCACCTCTGCGGTGATCTCGACCAGGTAGCTGTCCAGGTCGCCGTTGTTCCACTCGGTGAACACGTCGGCGATCTGTGCCGCATCCAGGCCGAGGCCGTCGCGCAGTAACTGGTAGGCCTCGCCGATCAGCTGCATGTCGGAGTACTCGATGCCGTTGTGCACCATCTTCACGAAGTGTCCGGCGCCGTCCGGGCCGATGTGGGTGCAGCACGGCACGCCGTCGACGTGGGCCGAGATCTCTTCCAGCAGCGGGCCGAGAGACTTGTAGGACTCGGCGGGGCCACCGGGCATGATCGATGGGCCGTTGAGCGCGCCTTCCTCGCCGCCGGAGATGCCCGCGCCGACGAAGTGCAGGCCGCGTTCGCGGATCGCCTTCTCGCGGCGGATGGTGTCGGTGTAGAGGGCGTTGCCGCCGTCGATGATGATGTCGCCGGGCTCCATGGCGTCGGCCAGCTCGTTGATGACGGCATCGGTCGGATCGCCAGCCTTGACCATGATGATCACCCGGCGCGGTTTCTCCAGGGCGTCAAGGAATTCCGCGATCGTCTCGCTGCGCACGAACTTGCCCTCGGACCCGTGCTCGGCCAGCAGCGCATCGGTTTTGGCGATCGACCGGTTGTGCAGTGCGACGGTGTAGCCGTGGTGGGCGAAGTTACGAGCGAGGTTGGATCCCATCACGGCCAGGCCGGTGACTCCGATCTGCGCCGTGCCGGAAGTGCCGGTCTTGCTCATGCAGCAGCCTTTCGTTGTTTTGTTATGTCAGAACGCCTGTTGGACAGGGGTCTATCCCAGTCCGGCGAACAGGCGGTGAAGCTCGGTGAGCCAGGGGACGGCAACGGCGACGGTAGGCACCACCAGCACGGCCGCGGCGGCCAGATAGGCAGTGACCGCCATGGCCACGCTGTTGGGCCTGCCGCCGAGGCGTCGCACGCGGATCACGGTGGTCGGCCCACCCGCGGCCAGTGCGCCCGAGGGGGTGCGGCCACTCGCGCAGGCGACCAGCGCCCTGGCCAGGGGAGTGGGGCCTGCCGTCCGGACCGCGGCGTCGTCGGCCAGCAGTTCGATCAGCAGCCGGACCGCATCCAGCGCGTTGGCGCTGCGGACGAACCGCGGAAAGGCGGCATGGACGGCGGTGAACATCTCCAGGACCAGGTCATGGCGGGCGCGCAGGTGGGCCCTTTCATGGGTGAGGATTGCGGTGATCTCGTTGTCGGACAACGTGGTCAACGTTCCCTCGCTCACCACCACACGGCTGCGGACCCCGGGAAGGCAGTAGGCCAGGGGCTGCGCGACGTCGAGGATGCGCAGCCCGTCACCGGCGAGCGGGCGGTGCGCTGTACAGAGATGCGCCGGCACCGCGTCGCGGGACTTGCTGAGCAGGTCGACCATCATGCGGTGATGGGCGCGCCTGCGCCGGGTGGCTACCGCCACCTGGATCACGGCCAGACAGAGCCGCCCCCCGATGAACAGGGTGAGGGTGAAGACCACGACGAGCAGCAGCCACAGTGGCCAACCGAGGGCCTCGATCTCGCTGGTGATGGTCGCGGTCGGCCGCCCGTCGGGCCCCGGAACGAACAGCCGGCTCGCGATGGCGATACCGGCCGAGAAAGCCGAGAGCACGGCGGCCAGGGCGATTGACTGCCACAGCACGATTGCGGCACGCGGGGCGCGCAGGGGCCACACCGCACGTGCCAGCACTGCCGGTACCGGCCCGACCAGGGCCAGCGCGACGAGGGTGAAGGCCAGCGCGGACACGCCGTAAGTGTCTCTCAGTCAGTGCCCGAATTGCCAGCCGGTGGGGGCAGCTGGTGCTTGCTCTCCAGTTCGGCCAGGGCCCGGCGCAAGGCCTGAGCCTCGTCGGCGCCGACCCTTTCGACGAAATGGACCAGTGCGGCCTGGCGGCTGCCGGAGTCCGCGGCCTGGTCGAGGGCGTCGACCATCAAGCCGGCGACCAGCTCGTCGCGACCATTTGTGGGCGCGTAGCGGTGCGCGCGGTCATCGCGGTGCTGCACGACCAGGTTCTTCTTCGCCAGTCGCTGGAGCACCGTCATGATCGTGGTGTAGGCCAAGTCGCGGCGGGCGGCCAGCGCCTCATGGACTTGGCGCACTGTTTGGGGTTCGGGTGCGGACCACAAGTGGTCCATCACCTCGCGCTCAAGCTCCCCGAGACGCGTCATTTTGGCCATGTTCCGTTCACTCTCCTGAGCAGTAAAGCCAGCGTACTACGGGTTTACTACCGCGCGTCGTATGTATCCGGCGTGGATCTCCGGCCTGTCTTCTGCATCGGTTTAGGGCAAGGTCAGCGCCCTTTATCGGGCATCTTGTGAATCCAGTCACAGGGGGTAGCTCTCGTGCTTCACGTGACTATAGTAAGGCTAACCTAAGTCAAACTGGAGCCTTCGGAGGTGACATGACGGTCTTGATCGAAGATCCGCTGATCGCGGGTATGGCTATCGAGCGGACGCTGCCGCTGCACGAGTCGAGTCGGCGTCTACGTGAGCTGTACGCGGAGTGTCCGCGGGTCTACGGCGTGGCCGTGGTGGGCGACCTGTCGCGCCGGCGGTGGTGGCCTCTGACCGAGGCGCTGTCCGCCGATCGGTTGCAGGGGATGTTCGACGCCGCGATGGCCGAGACGGGCAATCGGGCCGCGGTGGCCCAGCAGCTGGCCGCCACGTTCACCCATGTGGTCATCGGTCGGGTGGTGCCGCTCCTGGTACTCGAAGGACGCGCCTGGGACACCGGTCTGGAGAACCTGTGGGTCCACGTCGACTCCGAGGGTGCGATCGACTGGGTCGGTGTCGTGGACCCGACCCTGCGCGGCCTGCCGGGGGATCCGTGCTTTTCCGGCCGGGCCGCCCGGCTGGCCAGTGCGTCCCGTGACGGGATCGTCGCGTTGCCCAGTGAGGCGGCGTTGACGACGTGGGTAGCCCATCGCAGCCATCGGGCGCTTGAGCCGTTGTTCGCCCGCTTGGTCGAGATCAGTGACGGCGCGATTTCGGCCGCGGCCATGTGGCACATGGTGGGCGCGGCTGTGGTCGGCGCGGCCACCCAGGTCCCGCTGCTGGCCGGGTCGAGTGAGGTCGTGAGCATGAGGCGCGGGCAGGCGGTGCTCGATGCCCTGGTCGGTTTCGGCCTGCCGGTCCGGGGCTGTGGCCGGGCGGGGAAGGTCTTGCTTAATTAGGATAGCCTTGCCTAGTATGTAGATACGAGGCTAACGGACCGTGCCGGAGTCCTGAGGGCTGCAGAGACCCCCGGTCCGCTCGAGGGCGGGTTCCGCGTTTGATACGCGGGACCCGCCCGCATCTTTGTGGCGATACGGCGTGTAGACACGAGGGCTGTGACCACTGAAACCCCTGAAGGCTTGGGCAAAGGCTTCGACACCGAACTGGGCCTGACCTACCTCGAGCTCACGCCCGACGGCGGCCGCGCGCAGCTGACGATTCACGACAAGCTGCTGCAGCCCTGGGGCATCGTGCACGGCGGCGTGTACTGCTCGATCGTCGAGAGCCTGGCCAGCGTGTCGGGCCACATCTGGCTGTCGGAGAACGGCGGCGGCACCGTGGTCGGGGTCAACAACAACACCGATTTCCTGCGCGCCATCGGATCCGGCACTGTCACAGCGGTTTCCACGCCGATCCACCGAGGTCGTCGGCAGCAGCTGTGGCTGATCACCATCACCGACGAGAACGACAAGCTCGTGGCCCGCGGTCAGGTGCGACTGCAGAACATCGCCGAGTAGCGCTTCGGGCGCGACGGCGAGCGCTGCCGATCCCCGCTCGTCATGGCAGGATCGCGCACTATGCGTTTGACCCCGCATGAGCAGGATCGTCTGCTCATCTCCTATGCCGCGGACCTGGCGCGGCGCAGACAAGCCCGCGGCTTGTTGCTCAACCATCCCGAGGCCGTGGCGGTGATCACCGATCACCTGCTGGAAGGCGCCCGCGACGGTCGGACGGTTGCGGAGTTGATGGTGAGCGGACGCGATGTGCTGACCCGCGCGCAGGTCATGGAGGGAGTGCCCGAGATGCTGCACGACGTCCAGGTCGAGGCCACTTTCCCGGACGGCACCAAGCTGGTCACCGTCCACAACCCGATCTCGTGAGCCGCGCTGTGATCCCCGGTGAGATCGTGTTCGGTGAGGGTGACATCGCGCTCAATTCCGGTGCGCCACGGCTGATTCTCGACATCGTCAACACCGGCGACCGGCCGGTGCAGGTAGGCAGTCATGTACACCTGCCACAAGCCAACGCCGCGTTGGACTTCGACCGCGCGGCCGCCCGAGGGCATCGCCTCGACATCCCGGCCGGTACCGCGGTTCGCTTCGAACCAGGTGTGGCCCAGCGCGTTTCACTGGTGCCGCTCGGCGGCGCCCGTGAGGTGTACGGAATCAGTCTCGACGCGCCCGGCAGATTGGATGCCCAATGACCGAGCTGACCCGTGCGCGCTACGCGGCGCTGTTCGGCCCGACCGCCGGTGACCGGATCCGGTTGGCCGACACCGACCTTTTCGTCGAGATCACCGAGGACCGCAGCGGCGGACCCCGGCACGCCGGTGACGAGGCGGTGTTCGGCGGTGGCAAGGTACTGCGCGAGTCGATGGGCCAGTCGAGGGCAACCCGCGCGGACGGCGCACCGGACACCGTCATCACCGGTGCGGTGATCATCGACCACTGGGGAATCATCAAGGCCGACATCGGGATCCGTGACGGACGCATCGTGGGGATCGGTAAGGCCGGCAATCCCGACATCATGACCGGGGTGCATCCTGCGCTGGTCGTCGGTCCCTCGACCGAGATCATCGGGGGCAACGGCCGCATCCTGACCGCGGGCGCGATCGACTGTCACGTCCACCTGATCTGTCCGCAGCTCATGGCGGAAGCACTCGGCGGCGGCATCACCACGATCGTGGCCGGCGGAACCGGTCCGGCCGAGGGCAGTAAGGCCACCACGGTCACCCCGGGCGCCTGGCACCTGGCCAGAATGCTGGAGTCGCTCGACTCCTGGCCGCTCAACGTCGCGCTGCTGGGCAAGGGCAACACCGTCAGCGCCGAGGCGATGTGGGAGCAGCTGCGCGGTGGCGCAGCGGGATTCAAGCTGCACGAGGACTGGGGCACCACGCCCGCGGCTATCGATGCCTGCCTGACGGTCGCCGAAGCCGCCGGGGTGCAAGCCAACATCCACACCGACACCCTCAATGAGGCCGGGTTCGTCGAGGACACGCTGGCCGCGATCAAGGGCCGCGGTATCCACGCGTATCACACCGAGGGCGCCGGTGGCGGGCACGCACCCGACATCATCACCGTCGCCTCGCACCCGAATGTGCTGCCCAGCTCCACCAATCCGACCCGGCCGCACACCGTCAACACCCTCGACGAGCACCTCGACATGCTCATGGTGTGCCATCACCTGAATCCGAGCGTGCCCGAGGACCTGGCATTCGCCGAGAGCCGGATCCGACCGTCGACGATCGCGGCAGAGGATCTGCTGCACGACATCGGGGCCATCTCGATGATCGGCAGCGACTCCCAGGCGATGGGCCGGATCGGCGAGGTGGTGTTGCGGACCTGGCAGACCGCTCACGTGATGAAGGGCAGGCGTGGCGCGCTGGAAGGCGACGGTGCGGCGGACAACAACCGCGTCCGCCGGTAC
Source organism: Mycobacterium sp. DL440 (assembly GCF_011745145.1). Classification (NCBI taxonomy): domain Bacteria; kingdom Bacillati; phylum Actinomycetota; class Actinomycetes; order Mycobacteriales; family Mycobacteriaceae; genus Mycobacterium; species Mycobacterium sp. DL440. The sequence goes on from NZ_CP050191.1 coordinate 2,624,814, forward strand.
GTCGCGAAATACACCATCTGCCCGGCCATCGCCCACGGTCTCGACGATGAGGTCGGTTCGGTCGAGGTCGGCAAGCTCGCCGATCTGGTGTTGTGGGAACCCGCATTCTTCGGGGTGCGCCCGCACGCGGTGCTCAAGGGCGGCATGATCACCTGGGCGGCGATGGGCGATGCCAACGCCTCGATCCCTACCCCGCAGCCGGTGCTCCCGCGGCCGATGTTCGGCGCGGCGCCCGCCGCGGCGGCCGCCACGTCGGTGCACTTCGTCGCGCCGCAGGCGATCGAGGACGGTCTGGCAGATCGTCTCGACATCCGCCGAAAGCTGGCTGCGGTCAAGAATGTTCGGCGGGTCGGGAAGGCCCAGATGCCACTCAATGATGCGATGCCGCACATCGAGGTCGATCCGGACACGTTCACCGTCCGGATCGACGGGCAGGTGTGGCAGGAACAGCCTGCGGTGGAACTGCCCATGGCGCAACGATATTTCCTGTTCTGATGTGTAGCTTCTAGATGACCAGCCTGGCAACACTTCTGACCCTGGCCGATTCGCGGCTGCCGACGGGCGGGCATGTGCACTCCGGCGGTGTCGAGGAGGCAGTGACCAGCGGCCTGCTCACCGACCTCACCACGTTGCGCGCCTATCTGGTCCGGCGCATCCGTACCAGCGGGGTGGTCGCTGCCTCGGTGGCGGTGGCAGTACACACCGGGGCCCTGGACCCCGAGGCTGCCGATGCCGAGACCGATGCCCGCACACCGGCTCCGGCGGCGCGTGACGCTTCCCGTGCCCAGGGCCGCGGACTGGTCCGGTTGGCCAGGCGGGTCTGGCCGTTGCAGTCGTGGCAGATGCTCGGTCCCCGGCCGCACCTGCCGGTTGCGGCCGGCGCGGTTGGCGCGGCGGCCGGGCTGGATCCGGATCAGACGGCACTGTCGGTGGTCTACACCACCATGACGGGTTCGGCCACTGCTGCGCAGCGGTTGCTCGCGTTGGACCCCGCTGATGTCGCGGCCCTGACCTTCGAGCTGTCCGGGTTGTGTGACGAGGTGACGGCCGAGGCGGTCACCGGGTTGGCCGACCTGTCCGATCCGCTGCTCGACGTCCTGGCGCAGCGTCACACCGAACGCGACCGGCCGCTGTTCGCCTCCTAGCTCTGTCACCGCACTCGAAAGGCCCACCATGCCACCGCATTTCCTCGACGGCGAACCGCACACCCACGTGGACCGGCCCAAGCGGGTACGTCAGCCCGGTGAGCCGCTGCGCATCGGTGTCGGCGGTCCGGTCGGGTCCGGCAAGACCGCCCTGGTGGCGGCGCTGTGCCGGCAGCTGCGCGAGGAGTTGTCGCTGGCGGTGTTGACCAACGACATCTACACCACCGAGGATGCCGACTTCCTGCGCCGGCACGCGGTGCTGCCCGACGAGCGGATCGCCGCGGTACAGACCGGGGGATGCCCGCACACTGCCATCCGTGACGACATCACCGCGAACCTGGATGCGATCGACGATCTGATCGAGGCCAACCCGGCACTGGATCTCATCCTCGTCGAATCCGGCGGCGACAACCTCACGGCGACGTTCTCGTCGGGGCTGGTGGATGTGCAGATCTTCGTCGTCGACGTGGCCGGGGGAGACAAAGTGCCGCGCAAGGGCGGCCCCGGTGTCACGTACTCGGACCTGCTGGTGGTCAACAAAACCGATCTCGCGCCGCTGGTGGGTGCCGATCTGGACGTGATGCGCCGCGATGCGGCGAAGGCCCGCGCACACCGGCCGACTGCGCTGGTTTCGCTGACCGACGATCCGACAGCGGGCCCGGTACTGGCGTGGGTGCGCGAACAGTTGACGGCCGCGCAGGCACCGCCGTCGTGATGCACTCCGCCGTCGTGATCGTGGCCTCGCCGGGGCGGTTGCCGCGGATCGAGGCGCGCGGCGGTCTGGCCGGACGATGCACCGAACCCGACACGGTGCACCTGGTCTCCACGGCTGCCACCCCGCTCGGCGGCGACACCATGACTTTCCGGGTGGTGGTGGAACCCGGTGCCCGGCTGCGGATTCGCGCCGCTGCGGCAACAATGGTGCTGCCCGGCGGGGCTACTCTGCAGTCGACGGCGCACTGGGAGCTGGAGATCGTGGGGCAGTTGGATCTCGATCCGCAGCCGACCGTCGTGGCCGGGGGTTCGTCGCATCGCAGTACCACGCGACTGCAGCTGGCCGAGTCCGCACGGGTGCGGATCCGGGAGCGGGTACAGATCGGCAGATCTGGTGAGCGGGAAGGTTTCTGGTCGTCAGCGATGCATGCCGACGTCGCTTCGGCGCCGTTGTTGCGTCACCGCATCGAACTCGGATGCGGGGCAGTGGCCGATGACGCATTGGCCGCCCCTCGCGCCTGCATCAGCGAATTGCGTTATCCGGCACCCATATTCGAGGCTCCCGGAACCGTGCTGGCGCTGGCCGCCGGTGGCAGCCTGGCCACCTGGCAAGGTGACCGGCTGCCGCCTGACGCCGCAGGGTCCTAGGATGCCGCCTTCTCGGTTTCCTGCACCGAGGCAGCGATCTCTTCGAGCTCCTCGATCCTGGTGCGGGCGTAGGCCTGCTGTTCGGTGATGGTGAGCTGACCGCGTTTGGTGCTCAAGAAGGTCACACCCCACGACAGCACCGTCACCAGACGGCTCTTGAACCCGACGATGTACACGAGGTGCAGCACCAGCCAGCACACCCAGGCGAAGAACCCGGAGAACTCGACCGGGCCGACCTTGGCCACCGCCGAGAACCGCGACACCGTCGCCATCGAGCCCTTGTCGAAGTACTCGAACGGGGCCCGGATCTTCGGGCTGGTCCCGGCGACCTCGCGCTTGATCAGCTTGGCGGCATAACGGCCACCCTGGATCGCCCCCTGGGCGACACCCGGCACACCCTCCATCGCGGCCATGTCGCCGACCACAAAGACGTTGGGATGACCCGGAAGCGTCAGGTCCGCCCCGACCTTGACCCGGCCGGCCCGGTCGAGCTCTACTCCGGACTGCTCCGCCAGATCCTTGCCGAGCGGGCTGGCCGAGACACCGGCCGACCAGACCTTGCACGCCGATTCGATACGCCGCAGCGTGCCGTCGGAGTCCTTGACCGTCAGGCCGTTGCGGTCGACGTCGGTCACCATGGCGCCGAGCTGAACCTCGACCCCCATCTTCTCCAGCCGTTCCTGGGCCCGCTTGCCCAGCTTCGGTCCCATGGGCGGCAGGACGGCCGGTGCCGCGTCGAGCAGGATCACCCGGGCCTCGGTGGGATCGATGTGACGGAAGCTGCCGCGCAGGGTCTGATCGGCCAATTCGGCGATCTGTCCGGCCATTTCGACGCCAGTGGGTCCGGCGCCCACGACGGTGAAGGTGAGTAGCTTGGCCCGGCGCACGGGGTCGCTGGAGCGCTCGGCCTGCTCGAACGCACCGAGGATGCGGCCACGGAGTTCCAGCGCATCGTCGATCGACTTCATGCCGGGAGCGAACTCGGCGAAATGGTCGTTGCCGAAGTAGGACTGTCCGGCGCCGGCGGCGATGATGAGGCTGTCGTACGGCGTGGAATAGGTGTGCCCGAGCAGCACCGAATCCACCGTCTGGTTCTCCAGATCGATGTGGGTGACGTCGCCCAACAACACCTGAGCGTTCTTCTGCTTGCGCAGGATGACGCGGGTGGCCGGGGCGATCTCTCCCTCGGAGATGATCCCGGTGGCCACCTGGTACAGCAGCGGCTGGAACAGGTGGTGCGTGGTGCGGGCGATTAGCTTGATGTCGACGTCGGCACGCTTGAGAGTCTTGGCGGCGTTGAGGCCGCCGAAACCGGATCCGATGATGACTACCTTATGCCGATCCGTTGCCGTAGCTCCGGGGTGGCTCATTGCTGCTCCTAGCGGACGTGTTTGCCACTTGTAATAACCGTTAGGTTAGTCGGCGCCATTCCTGCCTGTGCGGTGAGATGGGCAACCGAACCGAATGTTTACCCGGTTATCAGTGGTTTCAGTGCCTCGCCGACTGCCGTGATGTCGCCGGGACGGTAGCCGTGCAGCTGAGTCGGCAGGTTGAGGACCACGCCGCCGATGCCGGCATCGAGCACCTTCGTCTTGACCTGCTCGGCGATCTGCTCGGGACTGCCGGCGACGGTGCGCTGCCTGAACGCTTCGGGCACCGCGTCGACTGTCACGTTCTCGTCGACGAGCGAGGTGAGCAGCACGCTGGTTTCCAGCGTTGCGGGGTCGCGGTCGATCGCCTCGCACTGCTGTTGGGCCACCTCCACCTTTCGCCGCAACTCGTCGAAGCCGGCGATGACGTTGAGATGGTCGAAGTGCCGTGCCGCCAGCGGAATGGTCTTCTTCTCGCCGCTGCCGCCGATCATCAGCGGAATCCGGTCGCGGAACCGAGGGTTGGCCATCGCCTCGACTGCCCGGTAGTACTTGCCGGAGAATGTCGGGCGCTCGCCCGCGAGCATCGGCACGATGATTTGCAGCGCCTCAGCAAGTTTGTCGAAACGCTCGGTGAAGGTGCCGAATTCGTAGCCGAGCTGGTCGTGTTCGAGTTCGAACCAGCCGGTGCCGATGCCGAGGATCGCGCGGCCCTGGCTGATCACGTCGAGCGTGGTGATGGCCTTGGCCAACAGGGTCGGATTGCGGTAGGTGTTGCCGGTGACCAGGGTGCCCAGTTGCACGTTCTGGGTCGCGGTGGCCAGTGCGCCGAGCGCGGTGTAGGCCTCCAACATGGGCTGGTCGGGTGTACCGAGACCGGGCAGCTGATAGAAGTGGTCCATCACGAAGACCGTGTCGAAGCCGGCCGCCTCGGCCTCTTGCGCCTGGGCGATGACGGTGGGGAACAGCTCGGCGACGCTGGTGCCGTAGGAGAAGTTGGGGATTTGGAGTCCGAGTCGGATTGTCACTTCTCCGACCCTAGCGCGCTAACCCAGGGTTGCCATTGAACCGCGGCTGACGTGCATCGTCTGCCCGGTGATGTGGCGAGCTGCCGGCGTGCTCAAAAACACCGCGAGACGGGCGAACTCGTCGGCGACCGACGGCGGCGTGCTGCCGAGGCCGTCATAGCTCGGCTCGGCGGACAGGCCGGGGGCGACGGCGTTGACGGTGATTCCGCGGGTGCCGAAGTACGCTGCCTGGCCGGCGGTCCAGTCGCTGAGGGCCGCCTTGACGGCGGCTTCGATGCTGCCTTCACGCGGGCTCGCGGGCACCACGTTGACGATCGAACCGCCCGAGCGCAGCTGGTCGCCTACGATCTGCACGGTCAGCACGGCCGAGACCACGGTGGCATCCAGCACGCTGCGCCAGGCGGTGGCCTGATCGGCCAGCGTGAAGGTACGAGGGTCCTTGGTCTCGAACTGCGGGGCCGGGACGTTGACCAGGGTGTCGAGGTAGTGGGGGAACTGCGCGCGGGCGTTCTCGACACTGGCGGGATCGGTGTTGTCGAACACGATCGAGGCGATGTCGAGCTGCTTGGCCGTCAACTCCAGGTCTTCGCGGCGGGCGCCGGCGATGATCACGTTGTGGCCGGCATCGAGGAAACCTGCCGCAATCGCGCGGCCGAGTTCGGTGTCGCCGCCGGTGACCAGCACCTCCGCCATGATGTACCTCCGTGTACCTGGGGGTCGCCGCGCCGGACGGGGGCGACCAACGGCCAATGTTACTGGACAGTAGCTAGGTCGGGAAACTCGGCGCGCCAATTGCCGGCTCGCATAAGGTGGCCGAGATGATCCGACCCAGCGCTGCGACCTGCGTCGACGTGGTCGGCAAGGCTGTGCCGTGACGAATTCGCCACGGCTTCCACGCTGGATATATCTCCCCGCCGCGGTGGGCGCGATATTCGTCGTGCTGCCACTGGTGGCGATGGTGGCAAAGGTGGACTGGCCGCAGTTCGGGACACTGATCTCCAGCCCGTCGTCGACGGCGGCGTTGAAGCTCAGCCTGGAGACGTCGCTGGCCAGCACGGTGTTGTGTGTCCTGTTCGGTGTCCCGTTGGCGTTGGTGCTGGCCCGCACCGAAGGTTCCGCAACCCGAATCGTCCGGCCGTTGATCCTGTTGCCGCTGGTACTGCCGCCGGTGGTCGGTGGTATCGCGCTGCTCTACGCATTCGGGCGGTTGGGGTTGGTCGGTCGGTACCTGGAGGCCGCCGGGGTGCACATCGCGTTCACCACGGTCGCGGTGGTGCTGGCGCAGACCTTCGTCTCCCTGCCGTTCCTGGTCATTTCGCTGGAAGGCGCCGCGCGCACCGCCGGTGCGGATTTCGAGGTCGTGGCGGCGACGTTGGGTGCGTCGCCGGGAACCGTCTGGTGGCGGGTGACGCTGCCTCTGTTGGGGCCGGGCCTGGTCTCGGGAGCTGTCCTGGCCTTCGCGCGTTCCCTGGGCGAGTTCGGTGCCACGTTGACATTCGCGGGGTCACGCCAGGGAGTGACCCGCACCCTGCCGCTGGAGATCTACCTGCAGCGCGAGAGCGACGCCGATGCCGCCGTGGCGTTGTCGGTGCTGCTGGTGGCGGTGGCGGCGGTGGTGGTCATCGGGCTCGGCAGTCGCCGGCTGCGGGCGGGTGGTTGGACATGACGCTGCAGGTGCGAGTCGTCGTCGAAAACCGTGGTCTGGACCTGGAATTCGGGGTGGCGGCCGGGGAGGTGCTCGCGGTACTGGGCCCCAACGGTGCGGGTAAATCGACCACATTGCACTCGATCGCCGGACTGGTCGGCCTGGATGCCGGGAGTGTGCGGGTGGGGGGCCGGGCGCTGACCGATACGGCTACCGGTGTGGACGTACCGACGCATGCCCGCCGGGTCGGCCTGTTGCTGCAGGACTCTCTGCTGTTCCCGCACCTGAGCGTGCTGGCCAACGTGGCATTCGGTGCACGCAGTGGGCACCGGACAGGCCGCCGCGCTGCCTATGAGAACGCTCGCCGGTGGTTGGCCGAGGTCGACGCCACGGATCTGGCCGATCGGCGGCCCCGCAGGCTGTCGGGCGGTCAGGCGCAACGGGTGGCACTGGCCCGGGCGTTGGCCGCCGACCCCGAGGTGCTGCTGCTCGATGAACCGCTGGCGGGGTTGGACGTGGCGGTGGCGGCGTCGATGCGCAAGGTGTTACGCCGCGTGCTCGCCATTGGGGGCAGGTCCGCGGTGCTGATCACCCACGACCTGCTCGATGTCCTGACGCTGGCCGACCGGGTGATCGTGGTGGAGGGTGGACGTATAGTCGAAAGTGGTTCTGTCGCAGAAGTATTGGCCACGCCGAAGAGTCACTTCGCGGCGAGGTTCGCCGGCGTCAACCTGATCGGGGGCACGGCCGCCACCGACGGCGTGCTGAGCACCGCGTGGCACACGAACTGGTACGGCACGGCGGCGGCCACCGTGCAGCCCGGCGCGCCGGCCGTCGCCCTGTTCTCGCCGGCGTCGGTCTCGGTGTACCGGGATGACCCGCATGGCAGCCCGCGCAACACCGTCGCGGTGACGGTCGCCGAGCTCGACAGCCGGGGGCCCGGCATCCGGGTGCGGGCCGACGAGCAGCCCGACGGCGCACCTGGCCTGGCCGCTGACATCACCGCGGAGTCGGCCGCCGAGCTGCGGCTGGCCCCGGGCGACACGGTGTATTTCTCGGTGAAGGCGCAGGAGGTTGCCGTCCACCCGGCGGGACACCGGAAGTGACTCCGGGGTCCTTCACGTAACGCGGGCGTGCGCAGGCCCGAATCACCTGTTGAGGGACCGGCGCGGCGAGTGTCGGGAGTGGGTTGCCAGCTCCGGCGTGGCGCCCGGCACACCTGTGTGTCAGCAATCAGCCCTTAGTGCGCTTACCTGGCTATTTGCTGGGAACAGCAATCTCACTTTTAAGCACTCTACGAGCAACTCACACTTGCGTCACGGCCGTAACACGGTAGTTTCATCCCCATGGACGAGTCGGATGCGATGTCACATCGGCGCAGAGGTCTGTCGAAGAAACTGGCACTGGTTGCGGTGACCAGCGCGACCGCCGCGGCCGTCGCGCTGCCGGCGGTGGCGTATGCGGATCCCGTGCCGGCGCCCCCGGCGCCGGCGCCCGCCCCAGCGGTGCCCGGTGCGCCCGCCCCAGCTCCGGCTGCTCCCGCGCCGGCTCCCGGAGTACCCGCCCCAGCGCCGGCACCCGGAGCACCCGCGCCCGCTCCCGTCCCCGGAGCACCCGCCGATCCCAACGCTCCAGCCGCGCCCGCACCTGCACCTGCTCCTGCGGATCCGAACGCTCCGGCGCCCGCGCCGGCTGACCCGAACGCTCCCGTCCCGGCTCCCGCGCCGGAACCCGGACGGGTGGACAACGCCGCGGGCGGCTTCAGCTACGTCGTGCCCGGCGGATGGAAGGTCTCCGACGCGACCCAGTTGTCATACGGGCAGGCGTTGTTGACCAAGATCCCGCCGGAGGGCACGCCTGAGCCGCCGAACGACACCAGCGTGCTGCTCGGACGCTTGGATCTGAAGTTGTTCGCAGGCGCCGAGGCTGACAATGCCAAGGCGGCTGTCCGGCTGGCCTCCGACATGGGTGAATTCTTCATGCCCTTCCCCGGAACCCGGGTGGGTCAGGAGACCGTGCCGCTGGACGCCAACGGGCTTACCGGTGTCGCCTCGTACTACGAGGTGAAGTTCACCGACGCCAACAAGCCCAACGGTCAGATCTGGGCCGGAGTGGTCGGTGCACCGCCGCCTCCGGGGACCCCGCGCGGGCAGCGCGCTCCGGAACGCTGGTTCGTGGTCTGGCTGGGCTCGGCGACCCACCCGGTCGACAAGGCCGCCGCTGCGACATTGGCCAACTCGATCCGGCCGTGGACGCCGCCGGCGGCGGCCGCTCCTGACCCCAACGCGCCGCCACCGCCGGCCGACCCGGCCCATCCCGGTGTCGGGGTGCCGGTGCCGGTCACCAACGCTCCGCCGGAGATGCAGCCCCCGGCGTGACGCCGGGCCTGCGGGATCACAAGAGTCGGCTAGGCCGAACGCTGATCGTTCCCAATTGACCAACCGAATTGTTACTTTCGGGAGGTACATCTGGGGTGTGGCTCAGCGAGCCCGCTGGGCATAGCCAGTGACAGGCAGGAGACCTGCAATGGACCTAATGGCGGCTACCGAAATCCTGGCGCGTTCCTCCACTCTGACGAGTGTTGGCTGGATCGGTTACATCATCATCGGTGCGATCGCCGGTTGGATCGCCGGCAAGATCGTCAAGGGCGGTGGCTCCGGCATTCTGATGAACATCGTCATCGGCGTGGTCGGTGCGCTCATCGGCGGATTCCTGCTCAGCTTCTTCCTCAACACAGGAGGCGGCGGCTGGTGGTTCACCCTGTTCACCGCCGTCCTCGGATCGGTGATCCTGCTGTGGATTGTCGGAATGGTGCGCAAGGGCAGCTGATTCGGCGCCGGTGATGGACACGGGGACCATGACGGCCTGGCAGGTCGTCACCCCCGGTCCGGTGAGTTCGCGTCCGCTCCAACGGGTAACCGTGTCCACCCCGCAGCCCGGCCCTGACGAACTGCTCGTCAAGGTCCTGGCCTGCGGGGTGTGCCGTACCGATCTGCATGTGGCCGAAGGGGATCTGGCCGTGCACCGGCCGCAGGTGATCCCCGGGCACGAGGTCGTCGGTGAGGTTGTCGCGGTCGGTGCCGATACCGGTGGCGGGTTCGCCCCCGGCGATCGGGTCGGTGTGGCGTGGCTGCGGCACACCTGCGGGCAGTGTGTCTATTGCCTACGGGGGCGGGAGAACCTCTGCCCGTCCTCGCTGTATACCGGCTGGGATGCCGACGGCGGCTATGCCGAATTCACCACCGTGCCTGCAGCATTCGCGTTGCGATTGCCGACTGGATACTCCGATGTCGAGCTGGCGCCGCTGTTGTGCGCGGGCATCATCGGTTACCGCGCCCTGTTGCGCACCGACCTGCCGCCGGGTGGACGGCTGGGGCTCTACGGCTTCGGCGGAAGCGCTCATCTGACGGCGCAGGTGGCGTTGGCGCAGGGGGCTCGCGTGCATGTGATGACCCGAGGCGAGCGTGCCCGCGAACTGGCGGTGGCGCTGGGCGCGTCCTCGGTGCAGGGCAGTGCTGACACGCCACCCGAACCCTTGGATGCCGCAATCCTGTTCGCTCCCGTGGGGGAGCTGGTGCTGCCTGCGCTCGCGGCCCTGGACCGCGGCGGCGTCCTGGCGATCGCGGGAATCCACCTCAGCGATATCCCGCGCCTGAACTATCAACAGCATCTGTTCTTCGAACGCGAGATCCGCTCGGTCACCGCTAACACCCGTGCCGATGCCCGCGATTTCCTGGCGTTCGCCGGTGCGCACCGGATGGCGGTCAGCACTCCCGAGTACGGCCTGGACCGCGCGGATGAGGCGCTGGCCGATCTGGCCGCCGGACGCATTGCGGGCGCTGCGGTGCTGCGCGGATAGCGGCGGCCTCAGAGCGCGGCGAGCGCGGCGCTCAGTCGGCCGTCGAGATCTCCGTGACCGAATGCGTACAGAGGGCCGAGCCCGTCGTTGATCACCCGGTTCAGGCGGGCCATCCCGCGTGCTTCGACCGGCAGTGGGGAATGCAGTCGCAGGGTGATCGCGTCGATGGTCGCCTCGGCTGCGGCAATATTTTTGCGGTGCAACGGTATTCGTGATGACCAGGCGATGGAGTCATTGGCGCTGTCGTGTACACAGCGGCGCAGCGCCCGGGCGATGGCAACACGTTCGGAGATCGACGTGAGACGGGCGGCGCGGGCCGCGATGGCGCTGCCCGGGGGTGTCGGCGTGCCGACGGCCAGCATGGCGTCGAGGCGGCCGGATCGAATCCGTGCGGTCAGACGGGCTCGGATGGACGGGCGGCGGGGGACGGGTGCACGACGGGGTGTGAGCGCTGGTGTCGCAGAAATTCGGTTGTCGTTCATGGCGATACCTCGTAGTTTCCGTGGTGCCGAGTCCGGAGATCATGACTGTCTAAGACCGTACGCCGGTCATGAATGACTAGTCAAACCAATTAAGCAGTCACGGCGGTACTCTTGGTGTCATGACGACGAGGTGGGCGGGAGACACCGAGACCAAACCCGCGCCCGGGCCGCTGGCCCGGATTCAGGCGTTGGTCAACACAATCGAGCTGCCCGCCGGAACGGATCGCCTCGCCCATCCCGACGACGCGGCACCGTGGCTGGCCGCCCATGGGTTGCTCGCTGCCGGTGTCGGCCCGACGGAGGCCGAGCTGGACCTGGTGCGCAGGGTGCGCGAGGCGTTGCGTGCACTGCTGATCCACCACACCGGCGGCCCGGCGCCGAACGCCGATCACCTTGCGGTGCTGCAGGCGCTGACCGACATGTCCACCGCGAAAGTCGATCTGGCTCCGGACGGGCAGGTGCGGTTGTCAGCGGCAGGCACGAACGTGGGTGAGCGCCTGCTCGAGCTACTGCTGGTGATGCGCGACGCGCAGCGGGACGGTACCTGGGCCCGGCTGAAGGCATGTGCGAACGACGAATGTACGTGGGCGTTCTACGACCGGTCCCGCAACCACGGTGGCACCTGGTGCGACATGTCCAGCTGCGGGAACATGCTGAAGAACCGTGAGTTCCGGGCGCGTCGCCGTGCCGGAGGCGCGAATTAGGCCTCGTGCCGGAGGCGCGAATTAGGCCTCGTGCCGGAGGCGCGAATTAGGCCTCGTGCGCCGGAAGTTAAGTCGACAGGTGCCACACCAGGGCGGCTGCGAGTGCGCCGATCCCGTTGAGTGACCAGTGCAGGGCGATCGGCGCGATCAGGCTGCCGCTGCGCCGACGCAGCCAGGTGAACACGAAGCCGGCGGCGCCGGTGGCCAGCACCGCCATCACCACACCGATGACGGTGCCGAAGATCCCACTGCCGAACAGCCGGGTGAAGCCGACGTTCCCGCTCGTCAGCCCGAATGAACTCGCGATGTGCCACAGACCGAACAACAAGGAGCCGCCCGCCGCGACACCGCGGAAACCCCAGGCCCGGTCCAGGGCCCCGTGCAGAACGCCGCGGAACGCCAATTCCTCGGGAATCACGGTCTGCAGAGGGATGATGACCATCGACGCGATCAGCGCGCCGGAGATCGTCGCATAGTGATCGTTCATGAACATCGGCCGCGTCCACGGCAGCATCGCGCCGATCGCGATCACCGAGACCACCAGGGCGACGGCACCCAGCGCGTACCCGGCACCCGAGCGCCAGTGCTCACGGCCCAGCCCGAGTTCCGTCCACCCCAGCCCGCGGGCCCGGACCAGGATCAACAAGCCGATCGCAGCCGCCGGGACGGTGGCGATACTCGCCCAGGGCGTCGTGAAATGGGCGATCAGGTTGGTCAGCGTCAAGATGACGACGACGATCCCGATGTCGGCATAGATGCGGAAATGGTGCAACGCAGAGAGCTGGGCCATCAGCGGATGTGGGTGCGCGGCCACGGCGCTCTGCTCAGACATAACTTGCCAATCGTACCGGCGTGGCGCAATTACCCAGGTCACACCGGGTTGATCAATCCGCGGCCCAAGTCCAGCCGGAGATCGCCGGGTCATCCTCGCCGTGCTCGCGGGTGTAGCTGCGGGCGGCCAGTCTGGCGTCGACCATCTCCTGGCGCAGTCCGGCAGCCCTGACCGCCAGGCCGTCGACCCGGTCGATCACGTCCATGACGAGGTGGAACCGGTCGAGGTCGTTGAGCATCACCATGTCGAACGGCGTCGTCGTCGTACCTCGCTCCTTGAACCCACGTACGTGGAGTTGATCGTGGTTGGTGTGGCGGTAGGTCAGGCGGTGAATCAGCCACGGGTAGCCGTGATAGGCGAAGATGATCGGCTTGTCCGTGGTGAAGATCGAATCGAACTCGCGATCGGACAATCCGTGTGGATGTTCGGACTCGGGTTGCAGCCGCATGATGTCGACAACGTTGACCACCCGGACCAACAGGTCGGGAAGCTTGCGGCGCAGGATGTCGGCGGCGGCCAGGGTCTCCAGGGTCGGGATGTCGCCGGCGCAGGCCAGCACCACATCTGGTTCTCCGGTCGTATTGCTCGCCCATTCCCAGATCCCCAAACCGCGGGTGCAGTGCGCGACGGCCTCGTCCATCGTCAGGTACGTCAGGGCCGGCTGCTTGCCCGCCACGATGACGTTCACGTACTGGCGGCTGCGTAGGCAGTGGTCGGCCACCGAGAGCAGGGTGTTGGCATCCGGCGGCAGGTAAACCCGTACGACCTCGGGACGTTTGTTCGCGACGTGGTCGATAAAACCCGGATCCTGGTGCGACGCACCGTTGTGGTCCTGGCGCCACACATGGGAGGTCAGCAGATAGTTCAGGGACGCTATCGGCCGGCGCCACGGCAGGCGCGAACTGCTGAACAGCCACTTGGCGTGCTGGTTGAGCATCGAGTCGACGATGTGGACGAAGGCCTCGTAGCAGTTGAACAGCCCGTGCCGCCCGGTGAGGAGGTAGCCCTCCAGCCAGCCTTGGCACAGGTGTTCGGACAGCACTTCCATCACCCGGCCGTCGGGGGCCAGGTTCTCGTCGACGGGCAGTGTCTCGGCCTGCCATGCCTTGTCGGTCTTCTCGAACACCGCGGCCAGGCGGTTGGAGGCGGTTTCGTCGGGACCCATCAGCCGGAAACGGTCCGAATTGCCGGCGATGACATCACGCAGGAATGTGCCGAGCACTCGGGTGGCTTCCGCGGTGGCTGTCGCCGGGTTCTCCACGGTGACCGCGTAGTCGGTGAAGTCCGGCAGGTCGAGGTCACGGAGCAGCAGTCCACCATTGGCATGCGGGTTGGCGCTCATCCGCCGGGTGCCCGAGGGTGCGAGGTCCCGTAGATCGGGGCGCAGCGCGCCGGTGTCGTCGAACAGTTCCTCGGGCCGGTAGCTGCGCAGCCACGTCTCGAGCTGGGTCAGGTGCGACGGGTTGGTCCGGGTCTCGGAAAGTGGTACCTGGTGGGAGCGCCAGGTGCCCTCGACCAGTTTGCCGTCCACTTCGTGCGGGCCGGTCCAGCCCTTGGGGGTGCGCAGGATGATCATCGGCCACAGCGGACGGCCCGGCTCGCCGTCGAGGCGGGCCGCGCGTTGGATCGCCGCGATCTGGTCGAACGCCTCGTCCATGGCCGCGGCCAACTGTTGGTGCACGTTGTCCGGGTCGTCACCGGCGACGGTGATGGGCCGATAGCCGTAGCCGTACATGAGTGATTCGAGTTCTTCGGCCGGAATGCGGGACAGCACTGTGGGATTGGCGATCTTGTACCCGTTGAGGTGCAGGATCGGCAGCACCGCGCCGTCGACGACCGGGTTGAGGAACTTGTTCGAATGCCAGCTGGCGGCCAGCGGGCCCGTTTCGGCCTCGCCGTCGCCGACCACGCAGGCCACTACCAGGTCCGGATTGTCGAATGCGGCGCCGTAGGCGTGCACCAGCGCGTATCCGAGTTCGCCACCCTCATGGATGGAGCCGGGTGTCTCGGCGGCCACGTGACTGGGAATCCCACCGGGAAACGAGAACTGGCGGAACAGTTTCCGCAGACCGTCGGTGTCCTGCCCGATCGCGGAGTAGACCTCGCTGTAGGTACCTTCCAGGTAGGCGTTGGCCACCAGACCCGGACCGCCGTGGCCGGGCCCGGTGACGTAGATGATGTCCGCGTCGCGCTCGCGGATGATCCGGTTGAGATGGGCGTACAGCAGGTTCAAGCCCGGGGTGGTGCCCCAGTGGCCCAGCAGTCGTGGCTTGACGTGCTCGGCGGCCAGAGGCTCATCGAGCAGCGGATTGTCCAGTAGATAGATCTGGCCGACCGACAGGTAGTTCGCCGCCCGCCAGTAAGCGTTGAGCTGCTCGAGTTCTGTGTCGGTCAGTACCGATGATCCAGTCGCGTCGCTCATATCCTCATAGTGGTGGGTGTCGGTGAATCGTGCCTGCGATCCGGGTACCCGAATTCGTACCGGTCAACCAACGCCACGCGGGGCCATCCATCGCGTCGGCTAGGTTCGTGGACATGACCGTCCCCAGGACACTCGACCCACGCACCCCGGTACTGATCGGCTACGGCCAGGTCAACCAGCGGCAGGAGAATCCGGACGTCGAGCCGGTCGATCTGATGGTCGCGGCCGCCCGGGAAGCCGCCGATCCCCGGGTGCTGGAGGTTGTCGACTCGGTACGGATCGTGAATCTGCTGTCCTGGCACTACCGGGATCCGGGTTTGCTGTTGGCCCAACGCATCCGGGCCGACAAGGCGGCGACCCGCTATACGGGGGTGGGCGGCAACGTCCCGCAGTCGCTGGTGAACGAGGCCTGCCTGGATCTGCAGGGCGGACGGGCCGAGGTGGTGCTGATCGCGGGCGCTGAGACCTGGCGAACCCGCAGCCGGCTGCGCGCGGCCGGCGTCAAACCGGACTGGACGCGCCAGGACGAATCGGTGCCGGAGGCGCAGGGTGCGCATGACGGCGTGCCGATGGTCGGTGAGGCCGAGATCCGGATCAACCTGGACCGCCCGGCCCACGTGTATCCGATGTTCGAGCAGGCGCTGCGCATCGCGGCCGGCGAGTCCAGCGATGAGCACCGCAGACGGATCGGTGAGTTGTGGTCACAGTTCAGTGCCGTCGCGGCGGGTAACCCGCACGCCTGGAGCTCCGACGCGGTGCCTGCCGAGCAGATCTGGCAGCCGGGCCCGGACAACCGGATGATCAGCTGGCCCTACACCAAGTTGATGAACTCGAACAACATGGTCAACCAGGGAGCGGTGCTGATCCTGACCACCGTCGAAAAAGCCACCTACCTCCAGATCCCGGCCGACCGTTGGGTTTTCCCGTACGCGGGGACGGATTCGCACGACACCTACGCGATCGGCGAGCGCGCCGAGTTCTACCGGTCACCGGCCATCCGGATCGCCGGGCGCCGGGTCTTGGAGCTGGCCGGACTGGGCGTCGACGAGGTCGATTTCGTCGACGTGTACTCCTGCTTCCCGTCGGCGGTGCAGGTGGCGGCGGCCGAAATCGGTCTGCCACTGGCCGACCCGGCCCGGCCGCTGACGGTGACCGGCGGGCTGACCTTCGCCGGAGGGCCGTGGAACAACTACGTGTCGCATTCGATCGCCACCATGGCCGAGCGGTTGGTGGCCAATCCGGGGACCCGCGGGCTGATCACCGCCAACGGCGGTTACCTCACCAAACACAGTTTCGGCGTGTACGGCACCGAGCCGCCGGCCCATGAATTCCGTTGGCAGGACGTGCAATCCGAGGTCGACGCGCAGCCCACCCGTCAACTGCAAGTGGACTTCACCGGCACCGGGACCGTGGAATCCTGGACCACCCCGGTCGGCCGCGACGGCACCGCGGAGCGGGCGTTCCTGGCCGTGCGTACTCCTGCCGACGGACGCACGCTGGCGCGCATCGTGGACGAGTCTCAGGCGGCGGCGACCATGTCCCAGGACATCGCCGGGGCCAAGGTGCAGGTTCACGCCGACGGCAGCGCGACCCTGCTCTGAGCGGCGAGCGCCAGCACTTCGTCAGTGGTCGGGGGGCTGGGCGGATGGTGTGACAGGCACCAGGGCGTCTGGATCTTGTGAAAGGCGTTGCCTTCCAGCGCCAGATAGAACTGACCCGACCGCAGCTTGCTGATGTCGGGTACGTGGCCGCCCTTCACCCGGGCCATCTCCCGCGCCACCGCGATCTGAGCGGGGGAGTTCAGCAGACCGTAGAACTGCGTGGTGGCATTGCCCGGAATGTGGTTGTGCAGACCGCGTGGAGACTGTGTGGCGAACACCAATCCGAGCCCGTACTTTCGCGCCTGCGAGGACAGTGCCAGGGTGCTGTGCGTCGAGGCGGTCGTGTGGCTGGACGGCGCGAAGTTCTGCGCCTCGTCCATCACCAGCAGCCCACCCAGGGGCCGATCCCCGGCCGGGTTGCGCTTGATCCAGGCGAACAGCGCCATCTGTAACTGGTTGACGAACCCTTCGCGTTGTTGATCGCTGGTCAGACCGACCATGCTGATCACCGACACCCGCGCCCGGTATCCCGGGGACGGGGTCAGCAGCACTCCTGGGTCGGCGGCCGTCCCGGTGCCACCGAACAACGGATCGTTGACGGTCGCCGCGCGCAGGTTCTGGGCCAGCTCGGCAGCCAGCTTCTGCGCCCCGCCCAACGCGCTGACGTCGGCGGGCAGATTGTCGAGCAGGTCGATGAAGCCGCCAAGGGACACGGAGGGGCTCGCGCCGTAGAACCGCAGCGCCTCGCGCAAGACTGCGCGGGACCGCTCGGCCTTGGCGGTGTTGCCGGCGATCAGGGCACGGGATTCCAGTGCGGCGACGGCGGATTCGACGGCGTCGGAGAACTCGTCGTCGTCATCGATGACACTGGCGAAATCGGGGAGCGGCTGGAAGGACAACGGGCGCCCCGTCGATCGGCGCGGCGTCCACACCACCACTTCGGCGTTGTCGAAATAGGCGTCGGCGCGTTCGTCGTCGGCCGGGCTCCATCCCGGCGGATTGTCGGGCCAGCGCGCACCGAGGCGGGACAGGTCGTTGTTCGGGTCGAGCACGATCGACGAGACGCCCCGCAGCGCGCACTCCTCGACCAGGCGCCGGATCAGCACCGTCTTGCCCGACCCGGAGCCGGCGAAGATCGCGGTGTGTTTGCGCAGTGCGGCCAGATCGACCGAGACCGGGCGCCCGCCAAGGCTGTCCAGTCCCAACGTGACCGCGGTGGGCGAGTGTTCGATGACCGGTGCGGGCGGTTGCACACGTATTGGCCCGGTCGGGACCTCGGTGTCCACGTACGGCTGGGCCGGTGGCGGGGGATCACCCGCGATGTCCCCGAGAGCGGTACGCAGCCAGCCGATCCCGTGGGCGGGACGGCGTCGGCGCAGCCACTCGGGCAGGTCGGGGTGGTTGTCGTCGATGAGGTCGCGCAGCGCTGTCATCGTGCGCACGTCGTCCTCGCTCATCGGCAGCACCCGGCCACCGGCCGCCTCGAACTCGGCGATCATCACGGCGGTTTTGGCGCCCTTGGGCCACGCGGTGTTGCGCAGTAGGAACAGCTGGCGCCGGTCTGGGTTGAAACCCGTTGCCTCCCACGCTTTTCGGAGCCGGTTCTGTACCGCGACGGCGTTGCCGGACGAGATGGCGCGGAATGCCCAGTGCCGTTCGTCGTCGGTGGCGGCATCGAGGGTCTGACGGAGCCGACCGTGCAGCACCACCCGCTGACCCGGGGGCGGATCGGGGCGGAACGCCTGTCCGGACTCGCCGAGTTCGGTGATCCACGCATCCAGGGCCGCCGACAGCAGGCCAGGCATGGTGGTGTCCTCGCCATCGGGGTCGAGCGCGGCGACCGTCACCGCGCGGCGCCGGTAGTCGGCGAAGCGCCGGTCCAGTTCGCCGGTGTCACCCGGCGCGGTATCTCCCGCGGCGGCTTCCTGGGTGTCTCCCACCTCGCCGGTCAGTTGGGTGAGCTCTTCGATCATGTCGCGTTCGAGGCAGCGGCGGACATGGGTGTCGACGCGCTTGAGCAGCTGACGCGGCGTGTACTGGGTGGCCTCGTCGAACGCCGAAGGCAGGATCGGCCAGCTCGCGTACGGCGCGGTGAATCCGATGGCCGAGTAGCTGGCGGTGAACCGGCGTTCCAGGATGGCGCGGCCGACGTCGGGCGTCGGCAGGCCCTGCAGCAGCGCGGTGGTGCGGAATCTGTCCTGCACGGTGGCGGTGGCGCGGTCCTGGATCGCCTCCCAGGCCGCGGGAAGGCAAGCCACCACGCCCACGGTGCGGCGCATGGTCTGGCGGATCGACATGAGCCCGTGCGCGATGTGCTCGAGGTCGCGGTTGCCCGCGGAGCGGGCAGTTCCACTGGAGTCCGCGGAGGCCCCTGCGGTATCGGTGCGATCCGCCGACTGGGCCAGCAGCGTGTCGATCTGGTCGAGGGCCAGGACCGCCGGCCCGGCCAGGGCGATCAGGCGCGAGATGTCTCGGACCGATTCCTGTGCGGTGAGTGTCGGCGCGGGCAGGCCCCAGGATTCTCGTTCACCGCTGCCGGTCAGGAATGCCTCGCCGACGTCCTGCAGCTCGAGATCGCCGGAGCCCAACAGGACGAGCGCGCGAAGGGTGTGGTGCGCGCGTTTGACAGTGTGGCGGTGGACCTTGTGCAGCGAGTTGACGAAATCATTGAGGATCTCGGGGGTCAGGTCGTCGTCGCCGATCACTGCGCGGCGATTGGCCCGGGAGATGTGGGCCACCGAGGACAGCTCCCACAGGAGGTCTTTGAGTTGGGTCTCGCGCTCGCTGCCAGGCCGGCCCAGGCTTTCCAGGATGCCCGCGCGGGCGGACTGCCAGAAGCTCGCCGCATCGAGCAGTTCGACCAGGAAGAAGTAACCGCCGCCGGTTTGCACCTGTTCGCGGACCTGACCGAGGAGGTGGGTCTTGCCGGACCCGGCGGGGCCCCGCACCACCACACCCAGCGGGCTGGAGTCGGTTTCCCGTTCGGCATCGCCGAAGGCGGCCATCACATCGGCCATCGGCCGGTCGTGCATCCCGCGCACGTGCAGCGCGCCCTGTGAATGCCACAGATCGTCGGCGGTCGGCGCCCAGGTCAGGCGAAGCGCGCTGAGCGCTTCGCGGTGCTGTAACTCCATCAGGACTCGATCGCGATCAGATGCTTGTTCTGGTTGCCTATCTCCACCGCGGCGTCGCGGTCGGCGGGGGTGAGCACCTTCTGGTTCTCCTCGGGGATCAGGCTGACGCCGGGTTGCTGGTAGAGGCTGATCAGTGCGGCGTCGACGGTGGGACGGGGCAGACCAGGGACGGCCTGGCGCAGCCGCAGCAGACTGACCCAGCTGCCGGGCCGGGTGGTCAGCCCGGCGTAGGCGGTGCGCAACTGGACTTCGGGGGCTTGGTCGGACGGCACATCGGCAGGTAGAAACACGTCGGCGGGAACCAGGTCGGCGTGTTCGAAGTACCGGTGCAGCGCACCCAGCAGGGTGTACAACGCCTTGCCCTGCCCGGTGGACCGGGGCGGGGCGTCCGCACCGAACAGGGACCGGCACAGCGCCCATCCTGCGTCGGTGAGTTCGTGGACGAGTGGCCGGGTGCCGGTGGTCTCGATCAGGCCCAACCGGTTGAGTCGGTCGCGCTTCGGTTTGTCGAGTTTGGGCCCGAGCCGCTCCAGCTCGGCGTTGGGCAGCGGGCGGGACTCGGCCATCAATACCAGCAGGACTGCCTGCTCGGTGCCGGTCAGCTCCTCGGACGCGACATTCACCGGATGCTCACCTTCCTGCCATCGTGGATATTGCACGCGGGCCGGGGTGATACCTGCACGTGTCTCATGCACGTTAGCGTGTACCCCGGACCGCGCGAGAATGTTGTTGTGCTGCACGGTATTCGCCCGCCGGGCAGGCGTGGCGCCCGCAGCTACCGGGTGGGCAACGGCTGCGACGGGTCGGCGATGCGATCTGGATCCACCGGGGCGCCCGATCGGATCAGCGCCTTGACGTCGTCAAGGACGTCCCACACGTTGACATTCATCCCCGCCAGTACGCGGTTGTCGGCGTCGAGCCAGAAGGCCACGAACTCGCGCCCAGCAACGTCGCCGCGGAAAACCACCCGCTGATATTCGGGGGCGTGGCCCACATATTCCATTCCGAGGTCGTACTGATCGGTGAAGAAATAGGGCAGTTCTGAGTATTCCCGGGCGGATTCCGGGCCCGAGCCCAACATGCCCGCGACCGCCACCGCGGGCTGCTTGAGCGCGTTGGCCCAGTGCTCGGTGCGGATCCGGACCCCGAACAGCGGATGCTGCGCGGCCGCGATGTCGCCCACCGCGTAGATGTCGGGATCGCTGCTGCGCAGCGACGCGTCGACGAGCACTCCGCCGTCGGCGATGGCCAGCCCGGCCTGTTCGGCGAGCCCGATGTTCGGTGCCGCGCCGACGGCGATCAGTACCGCGTCCGCGGCGACGGTCGAGCCGTCCCCGAGCCGTAGTCCGGTGGCGGTGCCGTTGTCGGTGGTGACCTCCTTCACCGACTGGTCCAGTCGCAGATCGACGCCGTGCTCGCGGTGCAGATGCGCGAACACCTCACCCACCTCGGCGCCCAGGGCGGCCAGCAGCGGAAGGTGTGCCGACTCGACGACCCTGACGTTCACATCGCGGTCGCGCGCACCGGCGGCGACTTCCAGTCCGATCCATCCGGCTCCCACGATGGCCAGTGTCGAACCGGGGGTCAACGTCGCGCTCAGGGCCTCGGCGTCGTCGATAGTGCGCAGATAGTACACACCAGCGGCGTCCGATCCTGGGATCGGTGGCCGACGTGACGAGGACCCGGTGGCCAGCAGCAGCTTGTCGTAGCCGACGGTGGTGCCGTCTGGCAGCGAGAGCGTGTGCTCGGCGGCGTTGACGGCACTGACTTCGGTTCCCAGTCTCAGGTCGATGTTGTGGTCGCGGTACCAGGACGCCGGATCGGTGGTGAAGTCGCCGAGTTTCTTCTTGCCCGCCAGATATTCCTTGGACAGCGGCGGCCGCTCGTAGGGCAGGTGGTCCTCGGCGGAGAACAGCACGACATGGCCGTCAAAGTCGTTGTCCCGCAGTGCTTCAGCGGCCTTGGCTCCGGCCAGGCCACCGCCGACGATCGCGATTGTGGACGACGTTGTCATGTCGATCCAGCCTACTCGCCCGCGACCAACAGCCTCAGCTTTCGGGCGTTGCGCACTGCGTGACCACCGAGATCGTTGTTGAAGTACACGACGACGCGGTGGTTGTCGCGGTCCCACCGGCGGACGCGCTGTGCCCACCGGTGCAGCTCGTCGTCGGAGTACGAACCGGCATACATGCGGTTGTGGTCGTCGCCCGGGCCGTGCATGCGGACGTAGACCAGGTCGCTGGTGGTCACCGGACGACAGGTCAACCCGGGACCGCTCATCACGACGTAGGCGGCGCCGAAGCGTTCCAACAGCCGGAACACGGAGGGCTTGTGCCACGACGGGTGTCGCAGTTCCATCGCCACCCGGACCTCGCGGGGGAGTTGCAACAGGAAATCGGCCAGTAGTGTGTCGTCGCGCTCGAGGGCGGGGTGAAGCTGGACCAGCAGGGCTTCGTTGTGGGGGCCCATCAGTTGCCAGTACTGCTCGAACCGTGGGGTCCAGGGCTCCGGTGATCGCAGCCGCCGGTAGTGGGTCAACCCGCGGTGCGCCTTGACCGACATGGTGAAACCTTCGGGCATCTGGTCGCGCCACCCGGTGAACGTCGTATCGGTGGGCCAGCGGTAGAAGCTGCCGTTGAGTTCCACGGTGTCGAACTCACCGACGTAGTGGGCCAGCCTCGCATTCGCCCGGGTACCCCGCGGATAGAGCACCCCGGTCCAGTGGTCGTACGACCAGCCCGAGGTGCCGATCCTGATCATCTGCCATCGCTAGGGGACGTCGGTGTAGTGCAGGGTGTAGCCCTCGGCGGAGAACGTGAAACCTCGGCCCGTCACCTCCCGCACGCAGGACACCCCGGACTGCTCCTGGACGTTGCAGCGGAAACCCGCCACCGCGAGCACCTTGCCGAACGGCAGCACGACTGCGGCCGATTGCGTGAAATCCGGCTGCGCGAGGTTGGCGAAATGCGCGTCGGCATCCCGGTCGAGAAC
Source organism: Mycobacterium sp. DL440 (assembly GCF_011745145.1). Lineage (NCBI taxonomy): Bacteria > Bacillati > Actinomycetota > Actinomycetes > Mycobacteriales > Mycobacteriaceae > Mycobacterium > Mycobacterium sp. DL440. Next base: position 2,647,389 of record NZ_CP050191.1, read on the forward strand.
CAGCGCATTCGGTGCTGCGCTCCCGCCAGTGGCATCGGGCACGGTCTCGGGGGCGCCCGTCACGCTCATCGTCGAGGCGCCACCCGCCGGTTGGCACCCGGCGCGGTCGCGAGGCAGGATCGCGCACTGCCAGCGCCCACTCGGGGTGCTGAAGTAGTAACCCTTGCGACCGTTGACCTCGATGGCGTATTCGGCGGCGTTGACCAGGTTCGCGGTCCCGAACTGCGGCGGCGGTGCGGTGCTGCTCGTGGGCGGGGGTGCGGCGGCATCGTCGGTGTTGACGACGGTTCCCGACGCGCATCCGGTGAGCGCAGCGGCGGCGGCGGCAACTACGACGAGGCAAGCCTTCACGACGCAAGACCCTAGCCAACTGTCGCGGCGGCGGGAACGGTAGCGTCGACTTACCGTGACTCCCGACGTGCGCCCGGCCGCGCGGCTGCTGCGCTCACGTCGCAACGCACACATCGGCGCCCAGTAGCAGGACCGGCCACAGCAGCGTCACCTGGCCGAAGGCCACCAGATCGGCGCCGGCCGGAAACTTGGTCAGCAGGCTCGACTCGATCAACTGCACCTGTTCGGGATGGAAGAACGTCCAGACCAGTCCGATTACCAGGTAGGGCAGGGCCAGCCACATCAAGGTCTCGAGCATCTGCTCGACGCTGACCCGGTGGCCCAGGATCCGCTGGATCCGGTTCATCAGATCAGCGCCTTGTCGGCCGCCGTCCGCCGGCGCACGTCGGCAAGCAGCAGATAACTGCCGCCCTGGCGGATGAACACCGGCAGGAACCGGTTGCCGAATACCACGGCCAGGAACAGCCATTCGAACAATCGCTGCCGGCCCCGGCCCCAACCGAAGCCGACGGCTTCTCGGAACACCGGCGCCAGAAATCCGGTGGTCAGGAATTTCAGCAGCGGCCGGAACGGTATTCGCAGCAGCGGGTTGATCATCCGCAGGTCCACCAGATCGTGCAGATACCGCCTGACGACGTCGTCCATCTGGACCCGCCTGCACTCGGTGTCCCAATAGGTGTCGAAATCGGACCGCGTCGGCGGCCACTGCTGCTCGCTGACCTGAAGAGTGGTGCCCAGCGTGGCGGCGGATTGATAGAACTGCTCGGCCTGCGCGTCGGTCATCTGGCCCCGCAGCAGTTGATAGACATCTTCGAGCCCGACGAACAGGCAGGCGGCCACCCACATCTGCAGGTCGCGGTCGAAGGCGTTGTACTGCACGGGACTTGCCGGGCCGGACCGGACCTGCCGGTGTGCCACGTCGACCGCATCGCGGAACGCCGCCCGGTCCTCGGAATTGCCGAGGATCGCGACCGCCAGATAGCTCAAGGTGGTGCGGGCGCGTTTCCATGGATGCTTGAGCAGATTGCCGGAATCCACGGTGCTCTCCACAACGCCGTAGCCGACGCCGGGTGCGGACAGCTGCATGATCACGTTGGCTGCGCCCGCGGCGAAGCCCCAGAGGTCCATCGCATCGGCGATGGTGACGTCGTCGTCGGACCAGCGCGCGGTGCGCCGAGTGATCGAGATCCGGTTGGCGGGGATGGAATTCATGTGGAGTCTCCCCGTCAGTTCATGCACACGTTGGTGAACAGCAGGACCGGCCAGGACACGATGGAGCCCAGGAAGGACACCACGGCGTCGGCACCGTGCATTCCGGCCAGGTGGCTGGTGTGGGTGAGCGACCAGATCAGGCCGATGAGCAGATAGGGGACCGCGAGGATGATGGCGGTTCCGATCCACTCGGCGATGGTCATCTGGAAGCCGAGAATCTTGCGTACTGCGGTCAACATGTGAAGTGCGCCCCCGTCGTTGTCAGACGGCTTCTATGTTAATGGTGATTCTCACCGGCGTCCCGGAAACTATTTGGGCGGCAGGCTCTTGGCGTAGTCGATACCGCGGGCGACCCACGTTTGGAGCTGGCGTCTGGTCTTGATGCCCGGGCCCGCGATCCGCAGCCATCCCCGCATCTCCCGGCCACCCATGACCATCGGCTCGACATGGGCACGCTGCAGCAGTGTGTCGCTGTCGGCCCGCGCGACCCGCACCATCAGGCCGCCCTCGCGGCTGGCCGCGACGGCCATGTTGCCGTTGATCAGGAACGCCAACCCACCGAACATGCGCTTCTCGTCGAGACCGCTCTCGGTTGCCGTCAATTCGCGGATACGGTCGGCCAGATCGGCGTCGAAGGCCATGTCAGTCGAGGTCGATGCGGAGGGTGAGCAGATCGCTGCCCATGGCGCGGACCACCGCGCTGTTGAGCGTCGGCAGCTCTGTCAGTCTTGCGACCGGGTCGTCGTCGGGCAGCAGGTGCGCCGTCCCCGTCCGCCAATGCCCGTTGATCCGGAGCCGCACAGCGGGATTGGCCTTGATGTTGAGCACGTAATGGGACCGGTCGCCGTGCTCGGAGACCATCCAGAACTGATCGCCGATCACCCGGCCGCCCACGGCGGTGTGCCGCGGTTGGCCGGATTTGCGGCCGACGGTCTCCAGCATGGTGACGGGCAGCTGGCGCCCGACCGGGTTGACGATGCGGCGTTGGGCGCCGTGGACGATGCGTCGCTTCAGATCACGAAGATCCACCATGACGCAACCCTAGCGACCGTCAGTCAGAATCCTTCGACTCGAGATCGGCGTGGAAGGCGGCTTCGCGGGCCAGATGTCCGGGGCGACGCCGCAGCACCAACCAGGCGATACCCAGAACCAGGAACCACGCCGGCGTCACCAGTTCGGCCTGCAGGGTGTCTGCCTTCTGGGTGAACGCCCACAGCAGGAAGGCGAAGAAGGCCAGGACGACGTAACACATCACGACACCGCCGGGCATCTTGAACTTCGACGCCTCGTGCAGTTCCGGCCGGCGTTTGCGGTACACGAGGTAGCTGACCAGGATGATCGTCCAGACGAAGATGAAGCACAGCGACGAGATGGTGGTGACCAAGGTGAACGCCGCGACGATCGAGTCGCCGGCAGCAACCATGACCACGCCGGTCAGCAGGAACACCCCCGACAGGAACAACGCGTTGGCGGGCACGCGCCGGGAGGTGAGCCGGCCGAACAGGGTGGGTGCGTCACCTTCGGTGGCCAGGCCGTAGACCATCCGGGAGGTCGAATAGATGCCGGAGTTGGCTGACGACGTCGCCGAGGTGAGCACCACGAAGTTGACCACCGACGCGGCGATTCCCAGGCCCGCGAGGCTGAACATGGCCACGAACGGGCTGAGGCTGGGGTCGATCTCGCGCCACGGTGTGACCGCGATGATGATGGTCAGAGCGGCGACATAGAAGAGCATGACGCGCACGGGGATCGAGTTGATCGCCTTGGGCAGGTTGCGTTCCGGGTCCTTGGCCTCGGCGGCGGTGGTGCCCACCAACTCGATTCCAACGAATGCGAAAGTCGCGATCTGGAACCCGGCCACGAATCCCATTGGGCCGGTGGGGAAGAAGCCGCCGTCGTTCCACAGGTTGGCGAAGGATGCTTCGGCGCCCGTGGGTGCCTTGAAGTGGGTGAAGATCATCACGAGGCCGATGACGATCAACGTCACGATCGCGACGATCTTGATCAAGGCGAACCAGAACTCGGTCTCACCGAAGGCCCGCACGGTCGGCAGGTTCAGTCCGATGAGCACCACGACCGTGGCCAGTGCCGGTATCCACAGCGGCAGGTCCGGCCACCAGAAGGACACGTACCCAGCGATCACCACGACGTCGGCGACACCGGTGACGATCCAGCAGAACCAGTATGTCCAGCCGGTGAAGAACCCCGCCCACGGGCCGAGCAGGTCTGCGGCGAAATCCGCGAACGACTTGTAATGCAGGTTGGACAGCAGCAATTCGCCCATGGCCCGCATGACGAAGAACAGCATGAAGCCGATGATCATGTAGACGAAGAGCACCGACGGGCCGGCCAGCGAAATGGTCTTGCCGGAACCCATGAACAGGCCCGTTCCGATCGCTCCGCCGATCGCGATCAGCTGGATGTGCCGGTTCGACAGCTGACGGGAAAGGTGCCGTTCGTCCGTGGATGTATCTGACGTCACACCGTGAAGGATTGCAGGCGGGGAGATGACGGCTGCAGCCAGCCCGGCAATTTCCTCGGCTGCTAACCCAATATCGGGAACCGGCGATGTGAGGCGAGCCGGTTCAGGGCCGTCTGCATGACTTCTCGGATATGCGAGTCGACGACGCCGACATCGGGATCGGCGCCGAACCGTGCGGTGATGTCGATCGGAGGCAGGACCTCGGTGACGACTTTGGTCGGCAGGGGCAGGTTGGGCGGCACGATCGGGACCCCGGCGGCGAGCGCGGTGCGGACGTATCCGGTTCGCCCGTTGAAGTCGATGGTGTTCGCCTCGGCGGTGGGGCGGTAGGCGTCGTAATCCCCGCCGGGAAACACCAGTACGACCGCGCCGGAATGCAGGGCCGCCGCGGCGTTCTCACCACTTCGCGATCGGACCCGCCAACGACTTCACCTGCTGTGTGACGACAGCGTCCCATTGGTCGAGCTCGGTTTCGTCCATGGGCGCTCCCGTCGTTGGGTCGGACAAGGGGTACCCAGGCTGCTGTCCGTCGTATCGCCCTCACACCAAGACGTCCGCCGTGATGACTTCGGGCGTCACCACGGCGGACGTCTGTCGGCGCAGCGGTTGTTACGCGGCGGCCGTCGCCGCCTCTCGGGCCGGCTCCAGCGCCGCCACGAGGATGTCGGCCACGTCGGTCATGGGCCGAACGTCGAGCACCGCCAGCACTTCAGTGGGCACGTCGTCCAGATCGGGTTCGTTGCGCGCCGGGATGAACACCGTCCTCAGGCCCGCACGTTGCGCCGCCAGCAGCTTCTGCTTGACGCCGCCGATCGGCAGTACCCGGCCGTTCAGCGTGACCTCACCGGTCATACCGACATCGCCGCGCACCTGTCGACCGGTGGCCATGGACACCAGTGCGGTCACCATGGTGACGCCGGCCGAAGGACCGTCCTTCGGAACCGCACCCGCGGGGACGTGCACGTGGATCTGGCGGTCCAGTGCCAACGGGTCGACGCCCAACTGCTCGGCGTGGGCCCGCACGTAGGACAGCGCGATCTGCGCCGATTCCTTCATGACGTCGCCCAGCTGACCCGTCAGCTTCAGGCTCGGTTCGCCGTCGTTCCCGTTGGCCTCGATGTAGAGCACATCGCCGCCCAGGCCCGTGACGGCCAGGCCGGTCGCCACACCCGGCACCGCGGTGCGCTCGTCGGACTCGGGGGTGAACCGTGGACGACCCAGGTACTCGACGAGATCGGGCTCGTCGATCGTGATCGGTGCACCGGCACCGGCCAGCTTCGTCGTGACCTTGCGCAGCGCCTTGGCCAGCAACCGCTCGAACTGCCGAACGCCTGGCTCGCGGGTGTAGTCCGCAGCGATCTTGCGCAACGCCGCGTCCGTCACCGCCACCTCGGAATCGGTCAGCGCCGCACGCTCGGCCTGCCGGGGCAGCAGGAAGTCCCGGGCGATGGCGACCTTGTCGTCCTCGGTGTAACCGTCGATCTGCACCAGTTCCATCCGGTCCAGCAGAGCGGACGGGATGTTCTCGATGACGTTGGCCGTCGCCAGGAACACCACGTCGGACAGGTCCAGGTCGAGATCCAGGTAATGGTCGCGGAACGTGTGGTTCTGCGCGGGATCCAGCACCTCCAGCAGTGCGGCCGCCGGATCGCCCCGGTAGTCCGAGCCCACCTTGTCGATCTCGTCCAGCAGCACAACGGGATTCATCGAACCTGCTTCGCCGATGGCCCGCACGACGCGACCCGGCAGTGCGCCGACGTAGGTACGCCGGTGGCCACGGATCTCGGCCTCGTCACGCACACCGCCCAGGGCGACGCGCACGAACTTGCGACCCAATGCGCGGGCCACGGACTCGCCCAGCGAGGTCTTGCCGACCCCGGGCGGACCGGCCAACACCATCACGGCACCCGAACCGCGACCGCCCACGACGGCCATGCCGCGCTGGGCGCGGCGGGCCCGGACGGCCAGGTATTCGACGATGCGGTCCTTGACGTCGTCCAGTCCGTGGTGGTCGGCGTCCAGAATTTCGCGAGCGCCCTTGAGGTCGGTCGAGTCCTCGGTCCGCACGTTCCACGGCAGGTCGAGCACGGTGTCCAGCCAGGTCCGGATCCAGCCGGCTTCGGGGCTCTGGTCGCTGGAGCGTTCCAGCTTGCCGACCTCACGCAGGGCGGCTTCGCGGACCTTGTCCGGCAAGTCGGCGGCCTCGACCCGCGCCCGGTAATCATCGGACCCCTCCGGTTCGCCCTCGCCGAGTTCCTTGCGGATGGCGGCCAGTTGCTGGCGCAGCAGGAATTCCTTCTGCTGCTTGTCCATCCCGGCTCGGACGTCATCGGCGATCTTGTCGTTGACCTCGACCTCGGCCAGGTGCTCGCCGGTCCACTGGATGAGGTTGCTCAGGCGCGTCGCTGTGTCCTCGGTCTCCAGGAGCTGACGCCTCTGCACGTCGGTCAGGTACGAGGCGTAGCCGGCTGTGTCGGCCAGGGCGGACGGGTCGGTGATCTTGTTGACCACGTCGACGATCTGCCAGGCTTCGCGCCGCTGCAGCATGGCCAGCAGCAGCTTTTTGTATTCGGCTGCCAGGGCCTTGGTTTCCTCGGTCGTGGAATCTGCGGTGTCGGCGGCTTCTTCCACCTCGACCCACAGGGCCGCGCCCGGTCCGGTGGTTCCGGAACCGATGTGCGCGCGGCGTTCACCCCGGACGACGGCGGCTTCCGCGCCGCCGGGCATGCGCCCGACTTGCACGATCGATGCGATCACCCCGTGGGTGGGATAGCGATCGTCCAGGCGAGGCGCGATCAGCAGCTTGCCGGATTCGCTGGCCTGAGCGGCATCGACCGCCGTGCGGGCGGCATCGTCGAGTTCGACGGGCACCACCATTCCGGGCAGCACGATCGGCTCGCTCAAGAACAGGACGGGCACTGCGATTGGTTCAGGCATCAAAACCTCCAAAGTTCAGTCTGATGCGCTCAACCTTGCTGGGGTCAGGTTTGTTCCCGGTGCATCCGGTGTTGGAGTTCGCCGTAAGTGAACGACAGTTAGGCGGCGCGTTTGTTGATCACGATGTGGATTTCGCGGGTGAGTATCCGCAGGCCGCCGGATAGCGGCGGCGCCAAGTCTCGCTGCTGGAATGTTTTCGGGGCCGGCGCGGTCGTAGGAGGTGCGGATGAAGGAGAAACGATCATGAGCAAGGCAGTGCAATTCGATGAATACGGCGAGATCGACGTCCTGCAGGTCCGTGACGTGCCGCGGCCGGTTCCGGCCGCAGGCGAGGTACTCGTGGAAGTGCGTGCCGCGGGCATCAACCCCGGCGAGGCGATGATCCGTCGTGGCGCGCTGCACGACCGGTTCCCCGCCACCTTTCCCTCAGGGCAGGGCAGCGACCTCGCGGGCGTGGTGGCTGAGCTCGGACCGGGAGTGAGTGGGTTCGACGTCGGTGACGAGGTGCTCGGATTCACCGACGAGCGCGCCAGCCATGCCGAATACGTGACCGCGCCCGCTGCCCAGCTGGCCCTCAAACCGCCCGCCTTGCCGTGGGAGGTCGCCGGATCGCTGTATGTGGTGGGTGCCACCGCCTACGCGGCGGTGCGCGCCGTGCGGCTACAACCCGGGGACACCGTGGCGATCGCGGGGGCTGCCGGTGGTGTCGGCGCCATCGCGGTGCAGCTTGCCAGGCGCGCCGGTGCCACCGTTCTCGGTGTCGCCGGATCCGCGAACGATGAGTGGCTGACAGCGCACGGCGCCATACCGGTCAATTACGGCGACGATCTGGCCGCCCGGCTCCGCGCAGCATCCCCGTCGGGTCGCGTCGACGCCTTCCTCGATTTCTTCGGCGGCGGCTACGTGAAGCTGGCCGTCGACGAGTTGGGCGTCGCTCCCGAACGCGTCGACACCATCATCGATTTCCCGGCCATCGAGGAATTCGGTGTGCAGGGTGCCGGCAATGCCGAGGGGGCGGACATCGCGATCATCACAGAGTTGGCGGAGCTCGCGGCCAACGGGGAACTTGACGTGCCAATTGCCGGAGTGTTCGCCCTCGACGATGTCCGGGCGGCGTACACCGCGCTGGAAAAGCGCCACACCAGAGGGAAATTGGTGCTGCGACCGTGACGGAAGACGTCTGCGCGACGTAGCATCCAACCATGAACAGGGGATACGTCGTGACGTTCGCGGTCGGTGGGATCGTGGCGCTGTTCGGCCTCATCTGGGCGCTGCAGGGATTCGGTGTGTTGCAGGGCAGTCCGATGAGCAACACCGTCACCTGGTCGGTCATCGGCCCGATCACCGCGGTGGTCGGCGTCGTGATCGCGGCATTCAGCTGGCGCAGACTCAGGCGACGGTGAAGTTCACCGAATGCCAACCGGTGGCGCCGTCGGGCACGGTAGGGGCCTCGTCTGACGTCTGTACCGCTCCGGTGTTGTCGGTGGCCCGCACCGCGATGGTGTGGTTGCCCGGGCCGGCCGCCTGCCAGGGCAAGCTCCACAGCCGCCACGTCTGGTCGGAATAAGCGGCGCCGAGCTGCGCGGGTTGCCATGGGCCGTCGTCGATTCGGACCTCGACGCCCCTTACGCCGCGATTCTGCGCCCAGGCCACACCACCGAACGTGGTCGGGCCCGCCGCCACCCGCTGACCTCGCTTCGGTACGTCGATGCGCGACTCGGTCTTGATCGGGCCCCGCGCGGCCCAGCCCTGTCTGGTCCAGTACGCCTCGGCCCGGTCGAAGCGGGTCAATTCCAGGTCGGTGACCCACTTGGTGGCCGACACGTAGCCGTAGAGTCCGGCCACCACCAACCTGGCCGGGTAGCCGTGCTCAACGGGAAGCGGCTGCCCGTTGAGGCCGATGGCCAGCATCGCGTCGCGGCCATCGTTGAGGGCGTCGACCGGGGTGCCCACGGTGAATCCGTCCACTGAGGTCGACAACAACATGTCCGCACCCGGGTCCACGGCCGCCGCGCGTAGCAGGTCGGTAAGTCGATACCCGGTCCACAACCCATTCGAGATCAGGTCGCCACCAACCGGATTCGATACACAGGTCAGCGTTACGACCTTCTCGACGGCTTCGAACTGGGCCAGATCGTCGAAACTGTAGGTGATCTCGCGGCCCACCATGCCGTGAATGCGCAGCCGCCAGGTGTCACGACTCAGCTGCGGAACGCTGAGCGCGGTGTCCACCCGGTAGAAGTCAGCGCCGTCGGTGATGAAACTCGGCAACGCAACGTTTTTCGGCTGGGCTTCGGACGGTATCGGGGGAGCCGGCACGCGCGGTCGAGGTATCACGGACGTGTCGCGTTCCGCCGCGACCGAACTGGTCACCCGGCCGACAACGACACCGAGAAGTCCGGTTGCCGCCCCGAAACCGAGCAGGCCGGCGGTGGTCAACCACATCCGCCTGGTGGTGTCGACCCGCTCGGCATCGTCATCCGGGGTGGTCCAGAGACGCTGTACGAACAGGCGCAGTACTGCCACCCCACATGCGGTGCCCACCACCGTGGGAACGACGTCGAGCGTTGTTGCGCCGGGCCGCGAGAGCACGGCCGCGCAAGCGATCAGTCCGGCGGCGACGAAGATCGCGCTGCCGGTCGGGCGGTGCCGGGTTTCATATGTCGCGGCGAGGGCGGCGGTGGTGGCGATCACCACCAGCACGACGACGGCGAGGAACAGCTTGTCCAGGCTGCCCAGGGCTTGAATCACCCATTCCTTGACCGGACCTGGTGTCAGGTCCACGATCGCCGATCCGACAGCGTTGCGCGGATCGGCCGGTGCCCCAAACGGAATGCTGAGGAGTTGAGCGATGCCGAGAGAGACCGCGGCGGCAGCAATCCCGCCGAGCATCCGTGCGTTCGGCGAAGAACTCGACGAGGACGAGGACTGAGCCATCGTCACCAACGTACCCCGCGCACAAGGCAGGGAGCCTGCCGTTGGGGTGACGACAGGCTCCCCGGGTGGGTGGATCTCTAGGTGGTGGCTTGTGCGCCGAGCACCCGCTGGATGTCGGGCTTCATCTGCTGCAACTGCTGTCCCCAGTAGCCCCAGGCGTGGGTGCCGTTCGCCGGGAAGTTGAACACCCCGTTGGTGCCGCCGGCGGCGATGTAGTTGTCGCGGAAGGTGACGTTGGTGCGCAGCGTCAGCCCTTCGAGGAACTGGGCCGCCATCAGGTTGCCGCCGTTGGTCCCGGTGTCGAGGTCCGACGGGGTACCGGTGCCGCAGTAGATCCAGATGCGGGTGTTGTTGGCGACCAACTGGTTGATGTTGACCATCGGGTCATTGCGCTTCCAGGCCGGGTCGGTCGACGGGCCCCACATGCTCTCGGCGTTGTATCCGCCGGCGTCGTTCATCGCCAGACCGATCAGCATCGGCCACCAGCCCTCGGACGGGTTCAGGAAGCCCGAAAGCGTTCCGGCATAGATGAACTGCTGCGGGTGATGGATCGCGTAGGTCAGCGCCGCGCTGCCCGCCATCGAGATTCCGACGACGGCGTTGCCGGTCTGCGACACGCCGCGGTTGGCCGCCAGCCAGGTCGGCAGTTCGCTCGTCAGGAAAGTCTCCCACTTGTAGGTGTAGTCCTGACCGTTGCCCTTCGACGGCTGGTACCAGTCGGTGTAGAAGCTGGACTGTCCGCCGACCGGCATGACCACCGACAGGCCGGAATCGTTGTACCACTCGAAAGCGGGGGTGTTGATATCCCAGCCGTTGAAGTCGTCCTGGGCGCGCAGGCCGTCAAGCAGGTAGACCGCGTGCGGTCCGCCGCCCTGGAACTGGACGCGGATGTCACGGTTCATCGACGGCGAGAACACGTCGAGGTATTCGACCGGCAGACCAGGCCGGGAGAATGCGCCAGCGGTCGCCGAACCTCCTGCGAAACCGATCAGCGCGGGCAGGGTAGCGGCTGCCATTGCCGCAGCTGCCAGTCGGCGCGTCCACGCTCCGCGAATCTTGTTGAGGAACTTCATAACGGCAACCAACCGTCCTTTCTGCACGTGTTCCAAGCAGTTTGCCGCTTGCCTCGGTAGTCAAACATGTGCCACATCAGTCACACGCGTAACAACACCGCTCGCGCTTATCGCGGTTGGCTAACGATTGGAACTCGGCGCCGAGACCGGAGTTGCCGGTGTGGTGGGCCTCGGTCGTACCTCGACGGCCGACCATTACGGCATCGGGTCCTTGCAGGAGGCCGGCGCCTACCTGGCCCACGACGTTCTGGGGCCACGGCTGTGGGAGTGTGTTCGGCTGGTTGCGCAGGTCGACGGGCGGTCGGCCGAGCAGATCCTCGGCTGGCCGGACTGCCTCAAGGTCCGCTCGTCCATGACGCTGTTCGCCGCGGCCGCCTACCCCTCCGAGCGAGCCGACTTCCAGACTGTGCTGGACAAGTTCTATGACGGTCTCGGGGATCCGCTGACCCTCGAAATACTCAGTGCGGCTGAATGATCAGCCATCCGTGCGGAGGAATCTCGGTGTGGTTGATGTCGTCCTGCGGTGGGGCGCCCGAACCCGCGATCACCCGGCCCGACGGCACCCCGAGGTCCGGTAGCGACAAGGGCAGCGGTGCGTCGTCGATGTTGAGTGCGACGATCAGGGACTCGGCGCCGGCGCCGGTCCGGTATACGTAGCCGGTGTTGGTCAGCAGTAGGGGCGCAGTCCGCGCCGTGTGCAGCCACGGATGGCGCCGGCGTAATCCGATCAGGTGCCGGTGCAGTCGCAGTGCATCCGAATCATCTGGTGCAGTGGTGAATTCCGGCCGCACGGCATCGTCGCCACCGCGGCGCTCCTCCTTGATCCCGCGGTAGCCCGACTCGTCGCCGGCGTAGATGCTCGGGGTTCCGCCCGTCGTCAGCAGCAGTACCAGCGCGTGCTCGAGGTGCGCGGCATTCTGCAACTGACTGGCGATCCGGGTCACGTCATGGTTGCCCACGAAGGTCAGCGGTACGAACGTGCCGAGAAAGTCGTTGTGCCGCTTCAGCGCCCAGTCCAGTTCGTGGAAGTTGCCGTCGTTGAGGCTGCTCCAGATCGCCTTCCACAACTCGTACTGGGTCGCCGAGTCGAAAGTGGCGGCGCGGACCGTCGCGGAATAGTCGCCGTGGATGACCTCCCCGACGAACCAGGCGTCGGGGAACTCTCGGCGCACCGACGGCAACACCTGCGCCCAGAAACGGTCGGGCACCGCGTAGGCGGCGTCGAGTCGCCAACCGTCCGCGCCGCGGCTCAACCAGTGCCGCAGCACGGTGCCGGTGTAGTCCACCACCTCGGGCTCATCGTGGTTGAGCGCGATCAGCTCACCGTGCCCTTCGAATGTGTCGAACCGAGAGGCGTTGCCGCTGCGCCGAAACCAGCGGGACGCAGGATGATCGGGGCCACCGTCGACGACCTGTCGGTACCGGTCGAAGTCGGTGCCCACATGGTTGAACACCCCGTCGAGCAGGATGCGCAGCCCGCGCTGTCGGGCCTCGGCCACCAGGTGATCGAAGTCGTTTTCGTCACCCAGGCGGGGGTCGATGCGGAAGTGGTCGGTGGTGTCGTAGCCGTGGGTTCGTGACGCGAAGATCGGCCCGAGCGCGATGCCGGACGCGCCCAGTTGTACAGCGTGATCCAGCCATCCGACGATCCGGCGCAGCCGATGTTCGTCGGCTGACGGCGCCTGGTCCGCAGGAAACGCACCGACAAAGCCCAGTGGATAGACCTGCCACCAGATGGCATGCGCGATCCACGCCGGCTCAGGCACGAAACTTCGCCGCGTACAGGTCTTTCATGGTCTCGGCCAGTTCGGTCGCCGGCCCGTCCACCTCGAGGCCGGGCGCCACGGTGGTGATCGGCAGTGCGGCGACCGGAGCGGCCGGCACACCCCATTCGGACAGCCAGCCCACCAGCTGCTCCGACGAGGTGGCGTAGACGATCCGGCCCAGCCCGACCCAGGCGTGCGCGGCAGAGCACATCGGGCAGTGCTCACCGGAGGTGTACACCGTGGCGTGGGCGCGATCCTGGGGGCTCAGGTGCTCGACGGCCCAACGGGCGATGGCGAATTCTGGATGCTGGGTGGCATCGCCGTCCTTGACCCTGTTGCGGTCGGCGAACACCGTGGTTCCGGTGTGATCGACGAGGATCGATCCGAAGGGCTCGTCACCGTCGTCCAGCGCTTCGCGGGCCAACTCGACACATCTGCGCAACCGACCGAGGTCGTTCTCGCTGATAGCCACGCGGGTGAGTTTACGCCCGGGGCGATGCCGGACGGATCAGTCGCGGCCACAGCAGGCGTTCGTCACCTGCAGGCGGCACGCGCAGGAGGCCTGCACCGCGATGTCGGCGCGGGCCTGGGCCAACTCCAGTTGCTGCCCGATGATCACAGCCTCGGCGTCGCGGCCCAGCCGACGGAGGCACTCGTGATAGCCGTGCAGGCTCCACACGTTGTTCGGATGGTGGCTGGACCGGCTGAGTGTCGGATCCAGGCCCAGGTCGGCCGCGTAGACACGGGCGGCCTCGTCGACGTGGCCCTGTTCGAGCAGCAGTGCGCCGTAGGCGTGTCTGGTCGGTTGCATCCACCCCCACGGTTCGTCATACGGCAGGGCGTCGTCGAGTGCGATGGCCCGGCGAAGGTAGGTGAAGGCGGTAGTGTAATCGCCCTCCCGGTAGGCGATTTCACCGTGCAGCATCTGTTCGGCGATGGCCAGGATGTCCAGGCTGGTGTTGTTGAACAGGTAGCGCGTGTCGGGGATGTTGCGGTAGGCCGCAAGGAAGCCCTCCAGCTCGGTGCGGGCCAGCTGCACCTGTCCTTTGGCCGCGTATGCGACGCCCCGGCCGTAGTGGATGGTCGCGGTGGTGGTGCAGTACAGCTCGGGATCGGCGGGCAGCGGTTCGGCGATCAGGTCGTCCCACCGGCCGAACCGCACCAGCACATGCACCCGCAACGGGACAAAGGCTTCCAACCAGTCCGCCATCGGTGGTGAGGCGACCGAGAGCAACTCAGGGGTGAGTTGGGCGGCCAGTTCCTCGGCCGCGTCCAGCGCGATCTGCGGACTGCCCTCGAACATCGCCGAATACACCACGAAATGCAGGTCGTGCGCGCGGTAGAGCGAATAGAAGTTCAGAGCGCCCTCGCGTGCGACGAACTTTCTGTCAGCCCGTACCGCGGCGAGATTGGCGGCCACCGAGTTGCGGTAGTCGCCGCACAGCACGTCGATGTGGCTGGCCATGTGTTGCAGGTGCCCGGCGTCGGGCACCAGCCCGCGCAACAGATCCGCGGCGGGTAGGGCGGCCTGCGGCGTCGTCGACATCTCCATCGCGTGGATGTACAGGTGCAATACTCCGGGGTGTTGCCGTCCGGCGGCGGTGGCCAGCGCTCCGTCGAGGATCCGTTTCGCTTCCACCACAAGAGATCCCGGGGCCGGCTCACCGGTGCGGCCGTCCCACAGTGCCCACGCGGTCACGTTGAGGAGGGCATCGGCAGCCAGTGTCTGGACATCGATGTCCTCGGGATGGGCCGCGGCCAGCGTCGCCATCGCATCGGCATAGGCGGCGTGCCCGGCGGTCAGGGCCTCGGCGTCGTCGGGGTCGGCCGTCGGAAATCGCTTGTGCAGGGCGGAGATCAGGTCGCGCTCGAGCGCGGATGCCCGGCCCGTCGCAGCCCGCCCCAATTCGGCCCGGGCCCGGGCCAGCGAGGTGCTCAGGTCGGCCGGATCGAAGGCGTCCCAGGCTTTGTTGTAGTTGGGGCCGACCGCGTAGGCGATGCCCCACCGGGCGAGGGCGAAGTCCGGGTCGAGATGCAGGGCACGCTCGAAGCACCGGATGGCCTCTTCGTGGTTGAAGGCATACGACCAGACCATGCCGCGGTCGAACCAGACCTGGGCCGCGGGCGAGGTCGTGTCCGTCGGCCGGTGATAGGACCCGAGCCGGTAATACGGTTCGGTCTGGGCGGGATCCGTCACGGTGCCGACGCTACCCGGGTGGCTCGACACCGGCGCGTCGAACGTGTTCTAGTGCTGGGATGCCGGGTTACACCCATGTGGAGGGTCTCAGTTCCGCGGACGTGCAGCGTCTGCGGTCGGTGTGGGCGCCGCTGGCAGGTTCGGTGCGCGCGCTCATCGATGCCTCCATCCGTTCGGAGGTGGACGCCGAGGAGGTCGCGGCAGTACGGGCCCAGATCGACGACGCGACCGCGCGGTTGCGGGCCAAACAGATCGACGGCCCGTTCGGCGTGCGCTTCACGTCCGACGGTGACCGGATGCCGTGGGGCAACCCGGCAATCGGCATCCGCAATCCGATCGCACCGCCCCTGGTGATGGTGAAGGACCCCGACGGCGGGGTGCGAACCGATTTTCACCTGGGCGCGCCCTACGAGGGGCCGCCCGGGCACGTCCATGGCGGCATGGTCGCGATGGTGCTCGATCACGTGCTGGGGGAGGTGGCTGCCAGCGATTCGGATCGCCCGCGGTTCACCGGCACCCTGACCATCCGTTATCTGCGGGCCACCCCGCTGGGCGATCTGCACGCCGAGGGGCAGATCACCCGCACGGACGGGATCAAAGCCTTTGCCTCCGGCCATGTTTCCGACGCCCAAGGAATTACCGCCGAGGCCGAAGGGGTGTTCATCCTGCCGAAATGGGCGCGGGGCTAGCGCGAATCACCTGCGGGTTCCACCCGATCGATCGCGATGTCCTGCAGGCTGCGGGTGATCGTGGTCAGTTCGCCGATCAGAATGCGCGCCGCGCCGTTGTCGGCCGACAGCGTCGATGCCACGTTGTGCACCCGCCGCAGCGCGGTCGACAGCTCGGCAGTGTCCAGGCTCCACGGCACCGCGGGGCTCGGTGGTGCGCCGCGCAGGGCCTCCACGTAGTCGTCCACCGCAGCGATGAACTCGCCGTGCAGGGCCGACGAGGGGTGCGTCGGCAAGCTGTTCTCCAGCGTGGTGCAGGCGCTGGTCACCGAATTCAGCGCGGTGCGGTAGGTCCGCAGCCAGCGCCGCAGGACCGGGGGTTCCAGGCTGGTGGCGCCCCACGCCGCCTCGAATGCCGCGCGGGCCCGGAAGGCCCGTTGCCAGGCCGCCGACAGGATCTCGGCCGGGTGGTCGATTTCGTGCACGAATGCCTTGATCACCAGTGCGGCGTAGTCGATCTCGGTCATCAGCAGTTCCCCGGCGCGCTGGCGCAGCCGGATGAGGGCGTGGTCGGGCAGTGCCACGTGGGCCATCACGGCCAGGGTGCCGCCGATCAGCACGGCGAACAGTCGGTCGGCGTTGCCCGACCAGGGGGCGGACGCGCTCACCCCGACCGCGAACATGACGATCGCGCCCACTGCCGCGCCGACCGCGAGATAGCCGAACTGCGCCACGCCATAGGCCAGTCCCACGAACACCAGCGCGCAGATCGCCGAACCGATCGGGCCGGGTTGCCACACCAACGTGAGGATCGAGGCGACGATGATGCCGACGCCGAGGCCGGCCATGCGTCCGGCGCACCGCGTGTAGGTGTGCGCCGTTTCCGGCCGCAGCACCACCACGGCGGTCAAGGGCATCCAGTAGCCGTGCTCCAGCCCGCCGTAGCGGGCTGCTGCCGCCGCCAGCGCTGCCGTCACCGACAGCCGGATGGCGTGGCGCAGGATCGGTGAGGTCCAGGTCAGGTGCGAGCGGACCACGGAGGGCGCCGAGGCCAGCGAGCCGATCAGGTCGGGCCGGTGCAACTGGCCGAACCTCAGCACCGCGGCCTCGCGCAGCTGTTCGCAGAAGCGTTGTGCCAGTGCCGCTTCGGGGCCTGTCACGGCGGCACCGGCGGTGTGAACACGCACCAGCGCGTGTTCGGCGTCGCGGCGGGCGGTGTGACCGTGGTCGGCGATCGCGTCGAGCAGCACGGCCGCGGCGGTCAGCAGTTGGGGTAGTCCCGTGTCACCCTGGTTCGTGTCGTCGGTCGCGTTGTCACGGTCTGCGGTGGAGCGCAAGGAGGCCAAGGTGCCGGCGAGGCGCTCCGGGAGGCGATATCCGCCGTGGTAGGCACGTGGTCGCTGACTCACCTGACTGTCGGCGAACACCTCGCGCAGCCACGTGAGCGGAGCGTCGTCGACGGTCGCTGTGCAGTCGGCGGCGACGTTGCGGGCGTCACCGGCCAACGACTGGTAGGCCCGGGTGAGTCCGTCGCGCTGGGCGCGCCAGCGCCGCGGTGGCCACACGGCGATCAGCGTCGCCTGGACCACTCCGGCGACGATGACCAGGGTGGGTGCCAGCAGTGACTGGCCCAGCGTCGGTGCGACCGGTGGTGCCAGTACCAGCAGCGCGCTGGCCGCCGAGGCCACCAGGCCGGCGTTGGCACCCAGAGACCACTGCATGCCCGCGGCGAAGCACCACAGGGCGACCACCGCGATGAAGACGGGGCTGTGCCCTCCGGCGAGGGTGCCGAGCAGCACCGCGATGGCCAGTTCCACGGAGCCGGTGACCACCAGCGGCACCCGGCCGCCGGGGCTGCGCTGCAGCGCGATCGCACTGGCGATCACGCCACCGCCGAGTGTCCACATTGCTGTCGCGCCCGAACCCCACGCCAGGGCGACCGCAGTCACCGCCAGAACGCCGATCAGGCTTCGGACCACCGCGCCGGCGTCAGGTGTGTTGAGCCGGAGTGCGTCGGCTGCCTGCCCACCTGTGTGCACCTCACCATTCTCACTCGCAACGGGCCGCCGGTGGCACAACTGCCCACGCGTGGCGCGGATCGGTGCGCAGGTAGGTTCTCCCTTCGTGGAGAAAGTCATCGTTCTGCTACGCGACCCGCAATCGGATCAGCAGTGGTGCCAGGGGCTGCGCACGCGCGTCGCCGACGAACTGCTGGCGCTGGGGCTGCCCGGCCTGACGGTCAATGTCCGTGACGACGCGGTGCGGGAGTCGTTGATGACGCTGACGACGCTGGACCCTCCGGTGGTTGCGGTGGTCAGTCTGTGGGTCCAGCAGTATTACGGCGAGCAGGTTTCGCAGGCACTGGAAGTGCTTGCCGCCGAATGCGATTCGCTCGCAGCCTATCTGGTGACCGAATCGGTCCCGATGCGCCCGCCGGCGACCGGGGTGGGCGAGCGGACCGATGGTCTGGCCAATATCGCGCTGCTGCGCCGGCCCGTCGGCCTCGATGAGGCCACCTGGCTGCACCGCTGGCACCGCGACCACACCTCGGTGGCCATCGAAACCCAGGACACCTTCGGCTACACCCAGAACACCGTGGTGCGTGCGCTCACCGAGGACGCCCCGGCGATCGACGGCATCGTGGAGGAATTGTTCCGCCAGGAGGCGGTGTCGGACCTGCACGCGTTCTTCGGTGCGGCCGACGACGACGATCTGGCCGATCGCATGGGCAAGATGGTGGCCAGTACGGACGCCTTCGGCGCCAGCGCCAACATCGACACGGTGCCGACCAGTCGATACGTCTACTCCAGCCCGTTCGCCGGCCCGCTGGTGTACCCGGGCGACGAGAGTGGAACGTGTTCTAGTTAGGCTGCAGCGGTCACGGCGCGAACTCGAGGAGTGAGAGATGACCCTGCTGATCGAGGACAACAACCGGGTTCGCACGCTGACCCTCAACCGCCCCGACGCGCTCAACGCGTTCAACGAGGCGCTGTACGACGAGACGACGGTCGCCCTGCGTGCGGCCGCTGAGGATCCCGACGTCGCAGTGGTGCTGCTGACGGGTGCCGGCCGGGCGTTCAGTGCAGGCAACGACCTTGTCGAGATGCAGGCCCGCATCACCAACCCGGTTTTCACCCCGGGGGAGCACGGGTTCTACGGGATGCTCGAAGTGCTCGCGGACTTTCCGAAGCCGTTGATCTGTGCCGTCAATGGTGTCGGCGTGGGCATCGGCGCCACCATCCTCGGATATGCCGACCTCACGTTCATGTCGTCCTCGGCCCGGTTGAAGTGTCCGTTCACCAGCCTTGGGGTGGCACCAGAGGCGGCCTCCTCGTATCTGATGCCACGGATGCTCGGCAGGCAGGACGCCGCTTGGCTGCTGATGTCCTCGGAGTGGGTGAGCGCGGCCGAGGCCCGCGAGATGGGTCTGGTGTGGAAGGTCTGCGAGCCCGACGAGCTGCTGACCGAGGCCAGGGGATACGCAGAAATCCTTGCGGCCAAGCCGATTTCCAGCCTGATCGCCGTGAAGCAAGCCATGATGGCACCGATCCGCGACCAGATCTCTGCAGCCGTGGAGCGGGAGAAGGCGTTGTTCGTCGAACTGGTGGGCGCGGCGGCCAACGTCGACGCGCTGGCTCAGTTCGCCGATCGCAAGCGTTAGCGGGTGGCCCGCGACGGGCAACCGTTGAACTGGCTGGGGCACCCCTCGGCCGCCTGATGGGCGGCGATGATGGCGCGAATGGTGCGCCGGCAGCGTCCGCAGTCTGCGCCGGCTCCACACGCGTCGGCCACTTCTTTGGATGTGGTGGCGCCGGACTCCACGATCTCGTTGACGACTTGACTGGTCGCTCCGGTACAGAGGCAGACGAACATCAGTCGTCCTGCTCGTCGACGTTCATGATGTAGGCCAACTTGCCCACGAACAGGCTGGGGTAGGCACCGAAGCCGGCCGTGGTCATCCACTCGGCGGCCGCGTCGGGGTGGTCGATCCACTGCCGGGCGCTGATCTCGTCGGAGACCTCCTGCAGGATCATCACTTCCTGGCCGTCGTCGAGCGCCTGATAGACCCAGATCTTGCGGATGCCGCCCTGCTCGAAGCGCTCAAGACCGTCGTGCACCTTGCGCATCAAGGTGGGAACGTCGTCGACGGTGGCCACCGCTCCCACGATCACCCCGGCCACGTGCGTCTCCGGGGACGGCTCGGTCAGATCGATTTTCTCCACCACTTCGCCGCCAAATATCGGCGGGATATCTTCGACGCCGGAAATATCGAACCACTCGAAAATTGCGGGCGAACGCAGTACGTCGCGGATGGATCGGGCGTGCCGAATGCCGATCGTCACCAATACCCGGCCCGGTTCCCAAATTGATTTGTAAAGCACCACATGGTGGGCGCCGATCGACAACAGTCCGGAACGGTGTTTCCGCATCCATTTCCACATTTGGTCGACGTCGTCGACGCGGAAATCGCAGGACAGGATGAGCGAGTGTAAATCGTACTCACTCATTTGTTGCCGACCTTTCTTTCGGGGTGGGATCGCAGATTAGCGCAGTCTAACCTTAGTTAGGACAGCCAGTCCACTCTTCGTGGCCACGCCTCGGTGCGGGTGGCCCGGAAGGTGCGGCATTGCCCCATAAACACGCCGAATTGCGGGAGAATCATTGCGCCACACCGTGCTTACTGCACTAGATTGGAAGTGCACGGCAAACGGCAATACTTGACCAGCCCTCAAGGTGCTTAGGAGTGACGATGCAAGGCGATCCGGATGTTCTGAAATTGCTCAACGAGCAATTGACGAGCGAACTCACTGCAATTAACCAATATTTCCTGCACTCGAAAATGCAGGATAATTGGGGATTTACCGAACTAGCTGAACACACCCGTTCCGAGTCTTTCGAAGAGATGCGGCACGCGGAGACCATCACCGACCGAATTCTGCTCTTGGACGGGCTGCCCAACTATCAGCGGCTGTTTTCGCTACGTGTGGGTCAGACGCTTCGTGAACAGTTCGAAGCCGATCTGGCCATCGAGTACGAGGTGGTCGCTCGACTGCGCCCCGGGATAATCATGTGCCGCCAAAAAGAGGATGCGACGTCGGCGCGGATCCTGGAGACGATCCTGGGTGACGAGGAGTCTCACATCGACTACCTGGAGACTCAGCTCGAGCTCATGGAGAAGTTGGGTGACGCGCTCTATGCCGCGCAGTGCGTCTCCCGGCCGCCCCAATAAGCTCCGGTAGCTCGGCCCGTTTCAGCCGCAGCCGCCCTGGGTAGCCGGTCGTCGCCGGTTGCCCGGGGCGGCTTCGTTTGTGCTGTAACTTTCATAGCTTGCCTAACGATACAGCTGCTGAACCGGCAGGTTAGCGAAAGGAAGTCATGACGAGCCCGACAACAACCGACGAGCAGCCATCCGGCGGCGCACTGCTGAGTGTGCGCAGACGCAACCTGGTGTTCGTCGCAGTCCTGCTCGGAATGCTGCTGGCCTCGCTCAATCAGACCATCGTCGCCACGGCTCTTCCCACGGTCGTGGCGGATCTCGGCGGAGCCGGTCACCAGGCGTGGGTGGTGACCAGCTATCTCCTGGCCTCCACCGTCGTCACCGCCGTGGTGGGGAAGGTCGGTGACATCTTCGGCCGGAAAGTGGTGTACCAGACGGCCGTTCTGTGTTTCCTGGTCGGTTCGGTGCTCAGCGGTCTGTCTGGATCGATGGCGATGTTGGTGGCCGCGCGGGCGCTACAGGGGATCGGCGGCGGCGCGATCATGGTGACCTCGTCCGCGCTCATCGCTGAAGTCGTCCCGTTGCGGGACCGGGGCCGCTACCAGGGCGCGCTCGGGGCCGTATTCGGTGTCACGACCGTGGCGGGTCCGCTCCTCGGCGGATTCGTCACCGATCACCTCGGCTGGCGGTGGGCATTCTGGATCAGCATCCCCGTCGGCGTCGTCGTCCTCCTGGTCTCGGCCGCAACGATCCCGGCGCTGGCGGCTCGTGTCTCACGCCCGGTGATCGATTACGCGGGAATCGTCTGGGTGGGCCTCGGGGCGTCCGGCCTCACGCTGGCCACCAGCCTCGGCGGAGAGCTGGCATGGACCTCACCGACCATTGTCGGACTGGTCGTCGGTTCCCTGCTGGCCCTGGTGCTGTTCGTCCGGGCGGAACTCAGGGCAGCTGAACCAATTCTGCCGATGCGCCTGTTCCGAAATCCGGTGTTCTCCATGTGTTGTGTGCTGTCGCTGGTCGTCGGCTTCGCCATGCTCGGTGCGCTCACCTTCATGCCCACCTTCATGCAGTTCGTCGACGGTGTATCGCCATCGGAATCCGGGCTGCGCACCATGCCGATGGTCATCGGGCTGCTGATCACCTCGACCGTCAGCGGCAGCCTGGTGGGCCGAACGGGTCGCTACAAGATCTACCCGATCGCCGGCACGGCGATCATGCTCGTCGGCTTCGTGCTGCTGTCCCGGATGAATGCCGCGACACCGATCCCGCTGCAATCGCTGTACCTGCTCATCCTGGGCGCCGGTATCGGCATGTGCATGCAGGTGCTCGTCCTCATCGTGCAGAACACCTCCGACTTCAGCGATCTGGGCGTGGCGACTTCCGGCGTGACGTTCTTCCGGACCATCGGCAGTTCGTTCGGTGCCGCCATCTTCGGCTCGCTGTTTGTCGGATTCCTGTCGGATCGACTCCCCGGTGCGCTGGCGGCCAGCGGTGCTCCACCCGTGGCGGGCGCCTCGCCCAAGGCGCTGCACGAACTGCCGCCCGAGGTGGCCGCCCCGATCGTCAACGCCTATGCGGATGCGCTGGACCTGGTGTTCCTGTGTGCCGCGCCGGTGGCGCTCATCGGCCTGATCGTCGCGCTGTTCCTCAAAGAAGTGCCGTTGCTCGAGGCCGAGGCGACCATGGCCGCGGACCTCGGCGAAGGCTTCGGTATGCCGAGCTCCGAGTCGGCCGACCAGGTGCTGGAGACGGTGGTTAGCCGCCTGATGCGCAGTTCACCCGAGATCCGGCTGCGGAGCGTTGCCGGACGGCCCGGGTGCGAGCTCGATGTGGCGGGGCTGTGGGCGCTGCTCAAGATCTACCGGCACAGCCAGATATTCGGCTCGGCTCGTTTATCTGAAATCGCCGACCGGCTCGTCGTGCCCTTCGAGGTACTTGAGCCGACCTTCGACCGGTTGGTGCAGGACGGCTATGTGTTACGGACCGGAGACAGCCTGTGGCTGACCTCGAGCGGGCTGGAGCAGGTCGACGGCGTCTCCGCTGCGCTGGTCGGACGGATCGTCGACAAGCTGGCCGAATCGTCGACGTTCGAGGGCCGCCCGGACCGCGCCCAGGTGGAGGCTGCACTGGAGCGCATCGCCCACCGGATCGTGGTGCAGCGGGACTGGGGAGACGATCGGACCGCGGCGCTGGCCGGCCCGGGCGCCAAAAACTAGAACTTGTTCCAGAACCGCCGGATTGTGCGTACGATTCGGCCTATGAGCCGTATCGGAGAATTTCCCGACGACGACGTAGCCGGCTGGATCTTGAAGTCTCCCGAGATCGGCACCGCGATGGCCAACTTCACCAACGCGGTGTACACCAAGGGGCGGCTGCCCCTGCGGGTGCGCGAGCTCGCCCGGATGGTGATCGCGCTCGACAACGAGTGCGTGGTGTGCCAGAACACCCGCGACTCCGACGGCGTCGCGGCGGGGGTGGACGAGGATCTCTACGATCACGCCGCCGAGTGGCGGACCTGGCCGGGCTACAGCGAGCAGGAGCGGGTCGCCGCCGAGTTCGCCGAGCGCTTCGCGAGCGATCACACCGGACTGCGCGACGACGAGGAGTTCTGGGAGCGCGCGAATAAGCAGTTCGATGCCGAACTGCTCACCGACCTGGCCCTGTCGTGTGCGATGTGGCTCGGAATGGGCCGGATGCTGCGGACTCTCGACATCGGTCAGACCTGCAAGATCACGCTGTAGCGAGGGCGCTCGCGGCGCGGTTTACCCCGGCATCGTGACGGCAATACCGCTGCCATGATCGGAAGCCTTCGTTCTGTAGTGCTGGACTGCCGGGATCCTCGTGCGCTGGCCGCCTTCTACGCCGAGGTGCTCGGCGGCGACGTGGCCGCCGAGGATGACACGTGGGTGGTCGTCACAGACCCGGCGGGCAGGCGGCTCGCCTGCCAGTACTCGCCGCAGCACGAGCCGCCGGTATTTCCCGATCCGCGGGGGGTCACAGCAGATTCATCTGGACATCCAGGTCGACGAGCCGGATGCCGCCCAGCGTCAGGTGCTGGCGCTGGGTGCAACGCGCGTCGAGGATGCCGTCGGTGAGACCTTGTTCCGGGTGTTCCGTGATCCGGCCGGCCACCCGTTCTGCCTGGTGTGGGGTATCGACTGAGCGGCTACGCCGTCAGACCAGCCCGGTGGCGTCGTATACCCACGACATGTCGGCGGTGGCGAAGTTCTCCAGCCAGTCCGGCGGGGCGTGGTTGGCCAGGGCGCCCATGTCCCAGTAGTCCTTCCACAGCGTCACCTTGCCGTTCTGCACCCGGTGCACGGTGACGAACCTGAGCACCGCGGATTCACCTGTGGCCCAATGCCATTCCTCGTGATGTTCGTACATGGCATCACGACCGTTGTCGACCAACAGGCCCGGGAAGTTCTCGTAGGAGGCCAGCGGTTCGAGACCGATCTTGAGCCGCTTGACGATGTCCTCGGGACCCTTGGCGGCCGCGGCCGGGCCCACCGGCATGTCAAGGTAGATGCAGTCGTCCGACAGGTACGACTTGAGAAGTTCCCAGTCGCGTCCCGACAGCGCCTTCCACATGCCGTGGACGGTTTCCTCGATCGAGACGTCTTCAACGGACAATGGTCAACTTCCCATCCTTGGCGGAGATCGACGGGACGCGGTGCGCGGCCCGAAGGAACTGGCCGGTGCGCTGATGTCCCACCAGCTCGGTCAGCGCACCGTGGGCGAACACGGTGCGTCCGCCGACAAGCACCGCGGTGACGGTGTCGTCGTTGCGGTTCACCATGCGGGACAGTCCGCCGTACTGGTCGACGGTCTCCTCGGCGTAGGCGTCGAGGGAGTCGTCGAGCCGCTGCGGGTCGACAACCACGACGTCGGCACGGTCCCCGATGCGCAGGTGGCCGGCGTCGATCCGGTACCAGTCGGCGAGCTCACCGGTGAGCCGGTGCACGGCCTGCTCGATCGACATGAACGGCGTACCGGCCCGTTCGGCGTCGCGGACATGCCGCAGCAGGCGCAGTCCCATGTTGTAGAAGGCCATGTTCCGCAGGTGCGCACCGGCGTCGGAGAACCCGAGCTGAATGCCGGGATCGCGGGCCAGCTTCTTGAGCACCTCGGGCCGGTGGTTGGAGATGGTGGTGCGCCAGCGGAGCGCGGTGCCGTGCTCGAGCACCAGGTCCAGGAAGGTGTCGACGGGGTGGAGCTCGCCGCGCTCCTGACCGACCTGTCCGAACGTCTTGCCGACCACGGATTGGTCAGGGCAGGCGACGATTTCGGCATCGAAGAAGTCCCGGTGCCACACCCGCACTCCGTACTTGCTGTCGTAGTCCTTGCGGAACCCGCGCCGGTATTCCTCGTCGCGCAGCAGTTCGTTGCGCTCGACCTCGTCGCGCAGGTGCAGAGCTGCTGCGCCGGAACCGAACTCCTCGAACACCACCAGGTCGATTCCGTCGGCGTACACCTCGAACGGCACCGGCAGGTGCTGCCACCGGAAGTTCCCGCCGAGCGCGTTCGCCGCCTTGGCCAGTGGTCCCATCATCCAGATCGCATACGGATTGGCTTTGATGTCGGCAGCCGAGAGCAGGCTGGTCTTCAGCTGCTTGCGGAACAGACCGAGGGACTGGGCCACCTGCGAGGCCAGGTTGAGCGGATTCTGGATGTCGGGGCCGGACTGCAGCACCCGGCCCGCGCGGCGCAGCATCGACTTGAGCCGGCGCAGCTCACGGGGTTTGGCATAGGTGGACGGCAGGGTGCGGGACCGGCAGGTGTCGCCGTCGATCTTGTCGAAAAGCAGTTGCTGTGAGGACATCCCGACGAAGCCGGCGTCGAGGGCTTCTTTGAGCATCTGCTCCATGCGGGCCTGTTCGGCGGTCGTCGGCCGCTGGTCCTTGCGGGTGGCGCGGTCGAGTCCCATCACCGCGGTCCGCATGTCGGAGTGCCCGATGAAGGCGGCCAGGTTGGGGCCCAGTGGCAGCGCTTCGAGTGCCGAGACGTATTCGTCGCAGTTGGTCCACGTCTTGTTGTCATCGACGGCGGCGATCACGTGGTCGCGCGGGATCGCCTCGACACGGCCGAACAGGTCACCCGCGTCGTCACCGCCGACGTGCACGGTCGACAGCGAGCATGACCCGAGCATCGCGGTGGTCACGCCATGGCGCAGTGACTCCGACAGCGACGGGCCATTGAGGACTTCGACGTCGTAGTGCGTGTGGATGTCGAGCATGCCGGGGAGAACCCACTTGTCTCCCGCGTCGATGACCTGCGGGCAGTCCGTCTCGTCGAGAGGGTCCGGGGAGATGGCAACCACGTGCCCGTCACGAATTCCGATGTTGCGCACCGCGGACGGGGCGCCGGTGCCGTCGAACCACCGGCCGTCGCGAATGATTGTGTCGAAGCTCACCCAGTCATAGAACCGTCCCGGCAGCGGCACTGTCAATGAAAATGGTGAACAGATTTGAGAAAATGTCTACTCGAGCGGAGTGGGGCTGGCTGAACTGGGGTTATAGCGGAGCCCAGACATCCGGCGCCCGTCCATCGAGGTCGGTGAACCCGTACTCGCGGGCCAGTGCGGCCGAGCTGACGGACCGCTGGTTCCAGCGGGCCCGGTCCGGGTCGGCGGCCACCGCGGCGACTCCGCGCCCGACGAAGCGGGGGGACTCGGATTCGGCGAATCCCGGCGGTGCGGCCGGGTAGCCGTCGGTGCGGGCCAGGTCGAGTGCGCATCGCCAGTTGGCTTCGGTGACACCGTAGTTGTCGAGCATCATCTCCGAGCGCAGCCACCCCGGGGTGACCGCGACGGCAGTGGCGCCGAACGCGGCGAGTTCGTGCCCGTGGCTGAAAGCCAGTCGGTTCACCGCATTCTTGACGAGGTCGTAGAACACCGAGAGCCGGGGGTTCTCGGCATTGAAGTCAGTTGTGCCATCCGTGATTTCGACCAAAATCCCGCCGGGGCGGTCGGCGAGCAGCGGCAGCAGGCAGTGCGACGTGATCAGGTGCGTGTCCAGTCCGAGGCGCAGCATCCGTAACCCGTCGTCGAGATCGTGCTGCCACATCGGTCGTCCCCAGGTGTCCGGCGGTCCCTTGAGTACCTCGGCTCCCCAGATGTCGTTGACGAGGATGTCGATGTGCCCGTAGTCGACCTTGAGCCGCCCGGCCAGTTTCCGCACCTGCGTCACGTCGAGGTGGTCGACCTGTACGGCGACGCCGGATCCGCCCAGCTCCATTACCAATTCGGCGGTTTCCTCGATGGTTTCGGGCCGGTCGTAGTCGGAGAGGCGGCTTCCGCATCTACTGCTGCGGCCGGTGCACACGACGGTCGCACCGACCTCACCCAGCGCCGCGGCAATGCCCCGACCCGCGCCGCGGGTCGCCCCGGCAACGACGGCGATGTGTCCCCGCAGCGCCTGCGGGTCGGGTGTCCAGGCCATCCGATGAGTATCCCGCCGCGTGCAGTTCTATAGCTGCGGTTCGGCATTTCGGCGCATACTGGCTGAGGTGACTTCACTGCAGCGTTACATCGCTGAGGAAATCGCGACCGATCACGTCGACGGGCTGTTGTCGCGTCGTGAGGCACTGCGCCGGCTGGGACTGTTGGGAATAGGAGCCGCCGCGGCGGCCGCGCTGATCGCCGCCTGCGGCGAGGCAAAGGAGCCGGCGCCCACCGCGACGCCCGGTGCGCTACGGGATACGGCGCCGAAAGCGGCCCCGCCGCCGGGGAGCGAAAGCGCGCTGCCCACCAGTGCGGTCAGTTGGGCGGGCCCCGGCGGAGAGTTGCAGGGTGCCTGGGCCGCCGCGCCGGGACCCAGGGGCGCCGTGTTGGTGATCCACGAGAACAAGGGGCTCACCGACCACATCCGTTCCGTGGCGGGAAGGTTCGCCGGTATCGGGTATTCGGCGCTGGCGATCGACCTGCTCTCGACGCAGGGCGGCACCGCGGCATTCGCCGACCCGGCGGACGCCACCGCCGCGTTGAGCCGGATCGAACCGCAGGAGTTCATCGACAATCTGAAGTCCGGCATCGAGGAGCTGCAACGCCGCGTCCCGGGCCGCAAGGTCGCCGCTGTCGGTTTCTGCATGGGCGGCGGGCTGGTGTGGCGACTCCTGGCGGCCGATACTCCTGTGCTGGCCGCCGCGGTGCCGTTCTACGGCCCAGCTCCTGACGATCCGGATTTCAGTGGTTCCCGTAACGCCGCGGTGCTCGCGTTCTACGGTGCCTTGGATCAGCGGGTGAACGCGGGTGAACCGACGGTACGCGCGGCGTTGGAGCGCGCCGGGATGGTGCACGACCTGATCACCGAACCCGACGCCAACCACGCTTTCTTCAACGACACCGGCGATCGTTACGACCCGGCGGCCGCAGCCGATGCCTGGCGCCGAATGCAGGACTGGTTCGGCACGCATCTTGCCTGAGCCCGTGAGCGGGCTTGTTCAGCGGCTGTTCAGGTCTCGGTTGCGGCGTGGTTGTTGACCGCACACGCGGCCCGGTTCTCATCGGGACATGCGGGTTGTCCAGGTTGCCAACTTCTACGGCCCGCGATCGGGTGGTCTGCGTACCGCGGTCGACCGCCTCGGCGCGGAGTACTGCGCCCTGGGCCACGAGGTGTATCTCATTGTTCCGGGTGCAGACCCGCAGCGGCATGTCCTTGCCAGCGGTGTCGTGCGAATTTCCTTGCCCGCCCGGCTCATCCCGTGCACCGGGGGCTACCGCGCGGTGCTGCCGGGTCCGGTGACCGCGCTGCTGCAGCAGCTACGCCCGGACGCGATCGAGGTATCGGACCGGTTGACCCTGCGGTCGCTGGGGCCGTGGGGCCGCAGACATGGGGTGGCCACCGTGATGATCTCCCACGAACGCCTGGACCGGCTGGTCGGTCAGGTGCTGCCTCGATCGGCGGCGGTCATGGTGGCGGACTTCGCCAACCGCCGCACCGCCGCGAACTACGACGCGGTGGTGTGTACGACGGGTTTCGCGCGGGAGGAATTCGACCGGATCGGTGCGGACAACGTCGCGACCGTGCCACTCGGGGTGGACCTCGAGCAGTTCCACCCGCGGCGGCGGTGCGCCGAGATGCGCAGTCGCTGGGCTGCGCCACAGCAGACCCTTCTGGTGCACTGCGGCAGGTTGTCGGTGGAGAAGCACGCCCACCGAAGTATCGATACCATTGCCGCACTGCGTGATTCGGGGGTAGACGCGCAACTGGTGGTGGTCGGGGAGGGTCCGTTGCGGGCCCGGCTCCAGAGGCAGGCCAGCGGGTTGCCGGTGGCCTTCACCGGATACATCGGTTGCCGCGACACCGTGGCGACCATCCTGGCCTCGGCAGATGTCGCGCTGGCACCCGGCCCGCACGAGACCTTCGGCCTGGCCGCTCTGGAAGCGCTGGCGTGCGGAACTCCGGCGGTGGTGTCACGGACCTCGGCCCTGGCCGAGATTCTGACCCGCGACAGTGGAGCGACCGCAGACAACGACGCCCACGCCATCGCACGTGCTGTCACCTCGGTCATCGGCCGGCCCGAACCGCTGCGGCGCAGCAGCGCCCGTCAGCGTGCCGAGCAGTTCACCTGGCCCCGGTCGGCGGCCGGAATGCTCGACGCACTGGGAGTCGGGTAACAAGGCGGGTTTTGCGCACGCTGACGCCAGACCTGGTGCGCGGGCCCGCCCCGGCCCTATGTTCCGCGGGTCAGATTTACGCGCACGCTGCCTAGAGGATGGTCGAGCATGTCCGAAACCACCACAGCCCCAGAATCGTTGGGCTACGAGCCGCCTCCGGCCGCCCGGCAGCTGCGCGGCAACCTCGGGGTTGCCTCGATCGTCTTCATGGTGGTGGCCGCGGCCGCACCACTGGGTGTGATCGGCGGGGTGGTGCCGTTGGGCATCGCCTCGGGCAACGGAGCCGGATTCCCCGCCACGTTCATCGCCGCCACGCTGGTCCTGTTGTTGTTCGCGGTCGGCTTCACCGCGATGACCCCGTATGTCGACGAGGCGGGCGCCTTCTTCTCCTACGTTCGTCAGTCGCTCGGATTGCCCGCCGGCATCGGTATCGCCTTCGTGGCACTGGTGAGCTACGTGGCGCTGGAGGCGGGCGTGTACGGACTGCTCGGCCCGGCGGGGGCGAGTGTCGTCGAGCTGGCGGGCGGGCCGACGGTGCCCTGGTGGGTGTTCGCCGCCGTAGCTTTCGCCGTCACCACCTACCTCGGGTACCGCAACATCGAGCTGTCCAGCCGCGTGCTCGGCGTGCTGTTGACCGGCGAGATCGCGATCGTGCTGGTGCTCGACCTGGTGATCGTGGCCAACGGAGGCGACCACGGCCTGTCCTCGGGCATCGTGAACCCGAGTGCGATCCTCTCCGGCTCACTGGGCATCGGGTTGTTGTTCGCCATCATCAGCTACGTCGGATTCGAGGCGACGGCGATCTTCCGCGACGAGGCCCGCACACCCGAGCGCACGATTCCCCGGGCCACCTACCTGGCACTGATCCTCATCGGGGTGTTCTACGCGGTCACCAGCTGGGCCTTGATCTCGGGCTGGGGCGATGAGCAGGCTGTCACTCGCGCCACCGACTCGGGTTCCACCTTCCTCGGCGACACCGCGCACCGCTACATCGGCGCGGCGGGCGCCGACATCATCACGGTGCTGTACTTCACCAGCCTGTTCGCCTGCATCCTGGCCTTCCACAATGTGGCCTCGCGTTACGTGTTCGCGCTCGCACAGCGTGACGTGCTGCCCGCGCGGCTGAGTCGGCCGCACGACCGGCACGGCTCGCCGCACCGGGCCTCGCTGTGGATCTCCGGTGTCGTGGCGGTCAGCGTGCTCCTGGCCGTGGTGTTCGGGCTGGACCCGGCCGCCCAGTTCTACACCTGGTTCGCCGGGGCGACGACGGTCGGTGTGGTGCTGCTGATGATCGCCACCAGTGTCGCGGTTCTGGTCTATTTCTTCTCCGACCGGCATGGACATTCGCTGTGGCGGGTTCGGGTCGCGCCAGCGTTGGGCCTGGCCGGTCTGCTGGGCGCACTGGTTCTGATCTTGACCAACCTCAACGACCTGGTGGGCGGTTCCAGCGTGTTGGCGTGGGCAATCCTCGGTGTACTCGTCGCCGCGTTCGCGGTCGGTGTGGTCGTGGGTCGACGGGTCGGCTGAAACAGGCGCATCACACTCCGGTGGGGCCGATAATTGTCTGCGGTCTCAGACGATTCCAAGGAGGACCCGGATGTATCGACTTGCAGTGCTGACCGCGTCGCTGTTCCTGCTCGCCGGCACGACTGTTGCCTGCGGACAAGCCAATTCGCCGGCCGGCCACGGCCAGCATTCCGAGACGGTCACCACCAGCCCGGATAAGGGAGTCCCGACCGGCCCCGTCATCGCGATCGAAGGTATGGGATTCAGCGCCCTGGGACCCGTGGCGCCGGGGACCGAGATCACCATCGTCAACAACGACGAGGTCGAGCATTCGGTGACCTCGCGAACCAAGGGTGTGTTCGACGTCCACGTCGACGGCAAGGGACGGGCCACACTGACCGCTCCGCAGGAATCGGGGGAGTACGCGTTCTACTGCCTCTATCACCCCGCGATGCTGGGCACCCTGACCGTCAAGTAGATCTTGCGCTGGTCACCAGGCCACCGGCATGCGTTTGATGCCATGGATGAACGGCGATTGGAGCCGGTCCGGTTCCTCGGTCACCACGATGTCGGGCAACTGGCGGTGCAATTCCTCGAACGCCACGGTGATTTCACGGCGCGCCAGGTTTGCTCCGAGGCAGAAGTGCGCCCCGCCGCCACCGAATCCGAGGTGGGGGTTGGGATGGCGGGTGATGTCGAACATCCACGGATCGGCAAACTTTGACTCATCCCGATTCGCGGATCCGTACCACAGTGTCACCTTTGCCCCGGCCGGCAGCGATGTCCCACCCAGCACGGTGTCCTGGGTGACCGTGCGGCGCATGTAGCTCACCGGCGACGCCCAGCGCACGATCTCCTCTACCGCCGTGGGGGCCAGTTCCTCGTATCGTGACCACCACCTCCGACGCTGCTCGGGGTAGCGGGTCAGCGCGAGCACACCGTGGCTGATGGCGTTGCGGGTGGTTTCGTTGCCGGCGACCACCAGCAGGATGAAGAACGAGGCCACCTCGGCCGAGGTCAGCCGTTCCCCGTCGACCTCGGCCTGAACCAGGCTGGTCGTCAGATCCTCTGTGGGTGCGGCACGCCGTTCGTCTGCCAGCGCGGTCGCATAGGCGCCGATGTCCATCGCGACGGTGAGGAACTCGTCGAAATCGGTGGTCAGGTCGGGGTCGCCGAATCCCAGAATCACGTTGGTCCAGTGGAAGATCCGTTGATGGTCGCGCTCGGGAATGCCCATCATGTCGCAGATGATCTGCAGCGGTAGCGGCCCGGCGAGTTCGGTGACCAGTTCGGCGGTGCCGTCAGGATTTCTGGCTATCATGTCGCTGACCAGGCGCCGGGCCCGATCACGGACGGAATCCTCGATCAGCGCCACCACTCGCGGCGTGAACGCGCTGCGCACGATGTTGCGAAGCCGGGTGTGACGGGGGTCGTCCAATGCGATCATCGAGCCGAAATACTCTGCCAGTTCCGGGGTTTGATCGCCGATGGTGATTCCGGACGCGGAGCTGAAGATCTCGGGGTGACGGCTGGCGTGGAACACGTCGTCGTACCTGGTCACCGCCCAGTGCCCGGCGCTCTCCGGAAAGCCGGCGAGACCGCACGCCGGGTGGAAGGAGATCGGGTCGTCACGGCGCAGCGCGGCAAATGCCCCTTCTCGGACGTCGTCGTCCTCACGCCAGAACTGCCACGACCCGAGATCGACGTCCGAGCGTGGCACCTCGGGAGGAGCCGCTCCGTTGACCCGCGCTGTGATGCCCACCCCGCCAGGGTAGGGCCGGGACGCTCCGGACAATGGGTAACGCTCGGATCGGTCGCGGCGATACCCCCTGGGGTGCACGTTTCGCCGCTCGCAGCCGGGTGAGCTGCAAGGCGTTGCGGCGCCGGGCCATTGGGGGATGGCGGGTGCCCGGGTCACGACCGTAGGAGGCTCAGGTATGAAACTGACCAAGTTCGTGGCGGCTGCGTTGACAGTCGGTGCGTTCGGAGTAGGCGTCGCGGGGTTGGGGGCTCCGGTGGCGTCGGCGTCGCCCGCTGTGCCGGCGCCGCTCAAGCCGGGGCACGGCAACGACGACTGTTTCCCGTTCTGCAAAGGCGGGCCGCCCGGCCATGACCGTGATTTCGACCGTGGCCGCGATTTCGACAACCGGGGCCACGATTTCGACCACCGCGATCACTGGGACGACAAGGGTCCCTGGTGGGCGAACAACCGACACGACTGGTGGGATGACCGTAGAGGCGCGCCGCCGTGGGGTTGGGGTCCGCCGCCACCGATGCACTGGAACGGCGGACCGCTCCCGCCTCGGGTCAACTACTGGGGATATGACTTGAACCCAGTGTGGGACAACGGGTTTCGGCAGTGGGGGGTGTGGCTGTTCGGCGTCTGGGTCCCGATCATCGGGGTCGGCTGATTCCCCATCGGTAGTGGTCAGCCGCTCTTGCGGGTGGGGCTCTCGTCGCCGCTCTGATCGGAGTCATCCTGATCGTGACGGACGACGCGGACCCGCCCGTGCGGCAGGCATGCGGCGTAGCCGTGGTACTTCCCGTACAGCTCCCACGATGTCCGGCCTTCTTCGGGCCGGACATCGATGCGGTGGCCGTCGGAAAAGCTCAGGTGGAGGCTGCCGTTGTCCTCCCAGTCGGCGTGCGTGCACCGTTGACCGGCGAAATCGAACAGCGGCCGAACTTCGTTGCGCAGTGACCGTGGGTCCAGCGCAACCACTTCGGCCGCGTCCGTACCGGTCGCCGGCAGCGTCAGTTCCAGCGGGACCGAGATGACCAGTTCGTTGTAGTCGTCGAGGTTGAGCACCAGGCCATCACGAAATGCGATCCGCTGGACCAAGCACCCTTGAATCCATTGTTCGCTCATTGTCTTACTCTGAACCGCCGGGCGACGGGGCACAAGAGGCGCTCGCACGGTGTTGGGTCAAATATGGATGACATGGGAAACGTCCGATGAAGGTCCGATTCGGTGTGGGAGTCGGCGCCGACACCGCCCCGGGCGAACTGGGCGGGATCGTCGATCACCTGGAGAATTCCGGGGTCGACTCACTGTGGTTCTCCGAACTGGTCTACACCCCGGCGGTGGATCCGTTCATCGGCATGGCCTACGCGCTGGCACGCACCCGGCGGCTGAAGGTCGGCACCTCGGTCGCCATCCTGCCGGGGCGCCATCCGGTACTGGTGGCCAAACAACTGGCCTCGCTGGCGGCGCTGGCACCCAAGCGGGTGTTGCCGGTATTCGGCCTGCATTCCGCCTTGCCTGCTGAGCGGGACATCTTCGTCGTCCCGGACCGCCGCCGGGCCGCGGTCTTCGACGAATCGCTGCACCTGTTGCGGTTGGCCCTCAACGGCCGCGACGTGTCGTTCGAGGGTGAGTACTTCACCGTCCGCTCCGCGCAGGTGCAGCCGGTGCCGGCCAAACCGATCGACATCTGGCTGGGCGGCTCGGCGCCGGCGGCGCTGACCCGCATCGGCAGACTCGGCGACGGATGGCTCGGCAGCTTCCTCACTCCGGACGAGGCGGCCGCAGCACGCCGGCGCATCGAGGAGGAGGCGCAGGCCGCGGGCCGGACCATCGAGCCTGACCACTACGGCATCAGCCTCGCGGTGGGCGATGGCGCCCTTCCGGCTGATCTGCTTGCCGCGGTGCGGCGTCGCAGGCCGGACGTCGACCCGGAGGACCTGGTGGCCGCGGACTGGTCCGACCTGCACCGGCAGATCGACGGCTACCTGGCGGCCGGTCTGACCAAGTTCGTGATCAGGGCAGCGGGCCCCACCGATCGCGCTGCGTTCCTGGACCGGTTCACCGCCGAGTTGCTGCCCTGGCAGAACTGAGCCCGGCGAGATTCTGGCGTTGAACCCGGGAGCGTCGACTTCCGTGTTAGGGGGTATGCGCAGGCCGTGCGTGCGCCGCGCCCTGAGCGAAGGAGAAAGCCATGAGGATGCGACTCCCGCGGTTGCGCCTATCGGCGATATCCGGCCTGGCCGGCGTGCTGTCGACAGTTGCGATGGTGTTGGCGCTGGTCGTCGCACCGACCGCAGCCGCCGACGATCGGCTGCAGTTCACCGGCACCACCTTGTCCGGCGCGCCCTTCAACGGGGCCGGCTTGGCCGGACGGCCCGCAGTGCTGTGGTTCTGGACGCCGTGGTGCCCGTTCTGCAACGCCGAGGCGCCGTCGGTGAGCCAGGTTGCCGCAGCCAATCCGCAGGTCAGCTTCGTCGGTGTGGCGGCACACTCCGATGTCGGGGCCATGCAGGGATTCGTCGACAAGTACCACCTCAATTTCCCCAACCTCAATGACGCCGACGGGTCGATCTGGGCCCGCTACAGCGTCCCGTGGCAGCCGGCGTACGTCTTCTACCGCTCCGACGGGTCGTCCACGTTCGTCAACAATCCCACGTCGGCGATGCCCCAGCAGGAGCTGGCCGATCGGGTCGCGGCCCTGAAGAGCTAGTCGGCGGGCGTGCCAGACAACCTGGTCGGGTTGGCGTTCGGCGCCGGACTCGTCGCGGCACTCAATCCCTGCGGTTTCGCGTTGCTGCCCGGGTACCTGGCGCTGGTGGTGCGGGGCACCTCGCCGCGCGGGCCGCTCAGCGCGTTGGGGCGAGCGCTCGTGGCCACCATGGTGATGACCGCCGGATTCGTTGCGGTGTTCGGCACCTTCGGATTGCTGACCGTCGCCGCCGCAAATACCGTGCAGCGTTACCTCCCCTACGTCACGTTGGTCATCGGGATCATCCTGGTCGTGCTGGGGGTCTGGTTGCTGGCCGGCCGCCGGCT
Organism: Mycobacterium sp. DL440; assembly: GCF_011745145.1. Lineage (NCBI taxonomy): Bacteria > Bacillati > Actinomycetota > Actinomycetes > Mycobacteriales > Mycobacteriaceae > Mycobacterium > Mycobacterium sp. DL440. Next base: position 2,683,136 of record NZ_CP050191.1, read on the forward strand.
CGGGTTTCTGGTGCCCGACGCGGTCGCAGGCCGTGCCGGCTGGGCCCCCACTGCACGGCTGGGCTCGATGGCCGGCTACGGCGTCGGATATGCGCTGGCATCACTGTCGTGCACCGTGGGGCCGTTCCTGGCGGTCACCGGCGCAACCCTGGAATCGAACACCGCGCTGCACCGGGTGGCGGTGTTCGGCGCGTACGCCGGAGGTTTCGCCCTCGTCGTCGGGGTGCTGGCCGTGGCCACGGCGCTGGCCGGCACCGTCGTGATCGACCGGTTACGACGCATCGTCCCCTACATCAGCCGAATCAGCGGAGCCCTGCTGATCGCCGTGGGCGCCTATGTCGCCTACTACGGCTGGTATGAGATCCAATTATTCGGCGCCGCAGGAAATCCCGATGATCCGGTGATCGCCGCCGCCGGGCGCCTGCAGGGCACCTTGGCGGGATGGGTGCACCGGCACGGCGCCTGGCCGTGGGTGCTCGCCCTGCTCGTATTGGTGGCGCTCGGTGTGTGGCGGGTCAGATTCGCCGCGAGAACTCGCCACGCACATCCGGCCACGGTGGACGACGCACCATAGCGATCGTTGCCAGTGTCGCTGCCACCAACCCGATCAGTTCACCCATCAACGCGATCCGCGTGGTGTCCACGGCAGGGACCCAGGTGGGTTTCCCATCCTTGACGACGAAAATCCCGAGCGGTCTGGAGTTGGATCGCCCGCTGTCGCGTCGGTGCCGGACCTTGCTAACCGGTATCACCGTCGCCCCGTCGGGCGTCACATACGGGTCACCGAATACCCGTGAGGTCGCCGCGGTATCAGCAGCGATGCTGTCGAGCGCATCGGGCACGTGCATGCCGGGCATCCTTTCATTCAGCGATCGAAGTCGGACTCGTCGTCCAGTGGCACCACGATCGCCTGGTCGATCAGGTCGGCCTCGGTGGCTTCCAGGTCGGGTGAGATGCGCACCCGACGCAGATCCGACAACGCGTCGTCCTCGTCGTCGACGCCGACCGGAATCAGCTGTTCGACGACATCGGCTTCGGGGACGTCGTCGTCGAATCCGCGGTGGTCGAAGCCCCCGTCATCCACCTGCGCCATGATTGCCCCTCACCGGCCGGCGTCGCTGATCGCCCATGAGCGGACATTACCGCCGCGGGCGCTGCGGCATGGCCGGGTCGGGAGATTCATTGGTCGGCAACGGAACTGAGTGCGGCGCGAACGCTTTCGGGAACGGGTCGCTTGGACCAGTCGCCGGTCGAGACGACGACGTAGACGTTGCTGCCGCACACCCTGGGCTGCTCGTCGCCCGCCGCGTCGGTGCCCAGCACGGTGAAGCCCAGGGTGAAGCTGGTGGTGCCGATGTCCTCGCATCGCACGGCGACCCGCACCGGCTCCCGCCACCGGACCGGCGCCCGGAAATCGATCTCGGTGTGTACCACCTGCATGTCGAAGCCGGCGGCGGCCAGATCGGTGAAGCTCACCCGCAGATGGTCGAACAGTCCGGTGGCCGCCTCGTCGAACCAGGTGAGGTAATGGCCGTTGAACACCACGCCCTGCTGGTCGATCTCGGCGTAACGCGGAACGATTCCGAAGCTGTACTGGGTCACGTGAGCACGGTAGCGGGCGCGCCGCAGCCCGGGCTTTCGCAGGCTCCGTCGGCGGGAGAGACTTGTGCCGTGAAGCTGGTGACCCTCGACGACATCGACGCCGCCGCTGGGCGGATCGCCTCCCACATTGTGCGGACCCCGCTGCTGGCCGCCGGATGGGGAGATCCGGACCGCCCGTTGTGGCTCAAACCGGAGAGTCTGCAGCCGATCGGCGCATTCAAGATCCGCGGCGCGTTCAACGCGCTGGGCCGGCTCGAACCAAGCGTACGGGCCAGGGGAGTGGTGGCCTACTCCAGCGGCAATCACGCACAGGCGGTGGCGTATGCGGCTGCGGCCTTTCGCGTGGCCGCCCATATCGTGATGCCCGAGGAGACTCCGGCGGTGAAGGTGCGGGCCACCCGCGATCATGGCGCGCAGGTCGTGTTGTGTGGGGCGGGACAGCGTGAATCGGTCGCCGCCGAGCTGGTCGAGCGCACCGGTGGGGTGCTGGTGCCACCCTTCGACCATCCCGACGTGATTGCCGGCCAGGGCACCATCGGATTGGAGATCGCGCAGGATCTGCCCGACGTTGCGACCGTCCTGATCCCGATCAGCGGCGGTGGTCTGGCCTCGGGCGTGGGCACCGCCATCCGGGCGTTATGCCCGCGGGCAAAGATATTCGGTGTCGAGCCCGAACTGGCCGCGGACACCGCAGAGAGCCTGGCTGCCGGCTACCTGGTGGACTGGCCTGTGGCACAACGTAACCGGACCATTGCCGACGGACTGCGCTCGACACCGTCGGAGTTGACATTCGCCCATCTGCGTCGGGTTCTCGACGGTGTCATCACTGTGACCGAAGGTGAGATTCGCTCAGCGGTACGTGAACTGGCGCACCGCGCGCATCTGGTCGCCGAGCCCAGTGGGGCGGTGGCGCTGGCGGGCTACCACAAGGTGGCACCGCCACCCGGGCCCGCCGTCGTGATCGTCTCCGGCGGCAACATCGAGCCACCGTTGCTGTCCGACATCCTGTCCGGCGGTCAGTGAACGCCTTCCATCAGCCTGCTGATCCGTGGTGACATCAGCAGCACCACGACACCGGTGAGGATCGCGACCGCCCCGAGAATCCCGAAGTACGCGAACTCGTTCGCAGGATCGTAGCGCTGCGCGAGCACACCCGACATCGCCGTACCCAGACCGACCGAGAAAAAGAACAGCGCCATCATCTGGGCCCGGAACGCTACTGGTGCAAGCTTTGTCGTCACCGAAAGGCCGATCGGCGACACCAGCAGCTCGGACACGGCGAACACCACCATGATGGCGGCCACCAGCAAGGCCGGCACCACTTTGCCGGTGGTCTGTGCCATCGGCAAGAACAGCAGGAATGCTGCGCCCATGCCGATCACGCCGTAGCCGAACTTGCGCGGTGTGGTGGGTGCCCGGTTGCCCAGCCGGGTCCACAGGATTGCGAACAGGGGCGAGAACAGGATGATCCAGACGGGCTCGATCGACCCGATCCAGTTCGACGGCGCGGTCCAACCGAAGACGGACCAGTTGACCCGTTCGTCGGAGTAGACGGCGAGCACCGTGAAGGTCTGCTGGAACAGCGACCAGAACACCGCGTTGGCGACAAACAGCGGGATGAAGGCACGAACCCGGATGCGTTCGGCGTCGGACACCTTGGTGCTGGTCAGCATCACCACGAAGTACATGACCGAGGCGACGAGGATCACCGCGGTGGTGAACTGCGACAGGTTGGCCAGCTTGATCAGGTGCGCCGAGAACAGCACCGCCACGCCCACTGCCAGCGCTGCCACAACGACGATGACCTTGCCGATTGCCTGCGGCGGCAACGGATTCGCCACGACGCGTCCGTGGCTCCCGAGATTGCGCCGGAACATCACATACTGCGTGAGGCCCAGTGCCATACCGATGGCCGCGACGCCGAAGCCGTAGTGGAAGCCGATGCGCGTCTGCAACAGCCCCGTGGTCAGCGGCCCGACGAAGGCACCGAGATTGACACCGAGGTAGAAGAGGGTGAACCCGCCGTCGGCGCGCGGATCGTTCCTGTCGTAGAGCGTGCCCAGCAGTGAGGATGCGTTGGCCTTGAGTGCTCCGGATCCAAGTGCCACCAGCGCCAGACCGATACCGACGCCCGCCAGACCGGGAACGACGGCCAGTGCGATATGGCCGGTCATGACGACCACGCCACCGTAGAACACCGTCCGTTCCATGCCGAGGAGGCGATCGGCGACCCACCCACCGAGCACGGTGGACAGGTACACCAGCCCGCCGTAGGCGCCGACGATGCCCGTGGCGGTGCTCCTGGGTAGCCCGAGTCCGCCGTCGGCGGCCACGTAGTACAGGTAGTAGCCGAGAATCGTGAGCATCCCGTAGAAGGAGAAGCGCTCCCACAGTTCCACGCCGAACAGGTTGGCCAGCCCGATGGGATGGCCGAAGAACGTGCCGCGCCGCGATGAGTCCTGCGCTTCCTGCATGCGCCCCCACCTTGCCATGCGAACGGACCCGGCCGGTCAAAATTGACGGCTTTGGCGGCAAACTAATACTGCCTTGTGTACTGGCGATTCTGCGGCACAGCACATTTCGGTGCAGGTGATGAATAGCGGCCGAAGGTGCAGGGGATGGGGAAGAAGCTGCCACCGGGTAATGTCACCGTGGAACGTTTGGACGACGGCCACACTTTCGGGGGTGTATGTGGACGCGGTGCTCGGTGTGTCGTTGACACCGTCCACCGTCGGTCTGGTCCTGGTCGAGGGCAGCGAGGCTGACGGGGCGACCGTCGACCACGAATCGTTCGACATCCGCGGCCTTGCGCCCGCGCGAACCGATGACATCTGCGCCGATGTCGTGAAGGCGGCTCGGCGCGCCGAAAGGGTTGCGGCAGAACGTGATCTGCGGCTGGCGGCGATCGGTGTCACCTGGAGTTCCGGGGCGGCTGCCGAGGGTGCGGTGTTGTTGAAGAAGCTCGCCGATGCCGGGTTCGCCGATGTGGTTCCGGTGCGTCTGCCTCAAGCGACCGATGCATTGGCGCGGCGGGTCGCCGGCATCGTCGGATTCGATACGACGGGCGTGTGCGTTCTGGAACCCGATGTCGTGCAGGCGATGACGGTGGGCGGCGACAATCCGGTACAGACCGCGGTCAGCCGGGGCATTGAGACCGTGGCCGGCCTGAGCACCTGGCTGTCCGACATTCTCGGTGCGGCTGACCCGCGGCCCGATGCGCTGGTGGTCGTGGGATCCGCCGTCGACCTGGACTCCGTGCTACCGAAATTGGAGCAGGTCCTGCGGGTGCCGGTGTTCACACCTGCCGAACCCGGATTGCCGTTGGCCCGGGGCGCGGCGCTGGCCTCAGTACGACGGGGCCGGTGGGCATCCGACGACCGCGTGGCCCCGACTGGGTGGCGCTGGCCCGCTACACAATTGACGCCGCTGGCGATACTGGTCGGTGGAATCCTGGCCTTCGGGGTCTCGCTGGCACTGGCCATCGGTCAGCAGCTGCTGCCCGGTTCAGAGCCGACTCCACACCGCAGCACACGTCCGGTGGTGAGCACGGCGGGCGACTCGGCCTCCGTACAACAGACCGCTGCGGTTCCGGTACCGCCCGCCCCGCCGGCCGAACCCCCGCCCGTACTCGAACCCGTGGTCCAGGACGCCGCACCGGAGTACACCCTCGATCAAAGCGCCCCAGCCCCACCCGAGCACACCGCGATACCCGGCGAGCAGCTCGCTCCTGCCGGGTCCGAGACGGTACCGGTGACATCCGAGCTGCCACCGGCATTGCCCGAGCAAGTACCCGATGCGCCACCGCCCGATCCGGCACAACAGTCTCTCCCGGCGGGCCAGACGCCGCCGGGAGAGACTGCCGTGTCGCAGGAACCATCCCCGACATCGGAGGTGCCGCCCCCACCTCCGCCGCCTCCAGCCCCCGAGGTTGCGCCGGCTCCGCCGAGTGCACCGCAAGAGGCGGCACCGATTCAACAGACGGCTGCGCAGGCTCCGGCGGTCGAACCGCCGCCACCCGCACCTGAAGAGGTCCCGGCCGTGCCCGAGCCGCCGGCGCCCGCACCTGAAGAGATCCCGGCCGTGCCCGAGTCGCCGGAGCCGGCTCCCGTCGTGCCCTGATCTCTCTGAGACGTTGCTGAGGCCTCCGCAACGGCGCCGATGCGCGCGGTGAAACGTTCTGAGTCGCCGAGCCGATGAGTTCACCATGGGCACCCCACCGCGCTACCGCCGACCTCGAATTGCCGCCGCCACGCTGCGCCTAGAAGGGGCAGTGCCGGCGCTCACCTACACTGGTGGAATGCTGAGCGCCCCATCGTCGTCATTCAGAACCGTTCGAGCGTCGGTACTGAAAGTGTTTGCGACGATTGGTGTCGCCACCTTGGCCGCCACGAGCACGGTCAATGTCGCATCTGCCGCAGTGAGCACGCCTGCACCCGGTGCGACCATCGAGCCCGCCGCGGGTTCGATGGTCGGTGTCGCCATGCCACTGACGGTGACGTTCGACAACCCGGTGACCGACCGGGATGCGGTGCAGAGCAGCCTGAAGATCAGCTCGCCGGAAACCCCAACAGGCACCTTCACCTGGCTCAGTGACGACGTGATGCAGTGGAAGCCCGATCAGTTGTGGCCGGCTCATTCGAAGATCTCGGTCACCGCCGGTGGTGCCAAGACCAGCTTCGAGACCGGGGCAAAGGTGCTCGGTGTGGCCGATGTCGATGCGCACACCTTCACGGTGAGCATCGATGGTGCGGTGGCCCGCACCATGCCTGCGTCGATGGGGAAGCCCAAGCACCCGACTCCGATCGGCACGTTCAGCGCTCTGGCCAAAGAGCCTGTCGTGGTGATGGATTCACGCACCATCGGGATTCCACTCAGCGACCCGGAGGGCTACAAGCTCACTGTGTACGACGCAGTCCGCGTGACCTGGGGCGGCGTCTACGTGCATGGGGCACCCTGGTCGGTGGGATCGCAGGGCTATTCCAACGTCAGTCACGGCTGCATCAACTTGAGTCCCGACAATGCCGATTGGTACTTCAACACGGTGAGCCTGGGCGACCCCATTGTCGTGCAGGCATAGCCGCGTGCAGGTTCTTCGACGTCGGTGAGGCGGACACCGTCGCCGGGTCCGGACACGTCCGCAGTACCCGGTCGGCGGTTCCGGCGGTGGTGACCGTGAACCAGTAGTGCTCATTCTTGTAGTGGTGTTGCCGATGATTCCGCCAAACCGCACGGTATGCACGGGTTTTCGGCTTGTAGTCGCTGTGGACCAGGTAGTGGCACCACTCGTAGGACAGGCCGAGCACTGTCAGCACCGAAAGAAACGTCAACCCCAGTCCGGTCCGCGAAAAGGCCAGGAATGCCACCGTCATTGCGACGGGCAGGATCCACAGCAGGGCCCGCCACGGTATGAAGATCAGCGGGATATCGCGCGGGTCGACATGGTGGAGCCGGTGATCGCGAGCCAGCAGAGAATCCAGTGTGAACGGGCCGAATTGCCTTGGCCGCCAGTGCAGTACGAAGACGTGGATGATCCACTCGAAGAACGGGAACACCGCAAGCATCACCACAGGCACCAGCAGGTCGGTGAGTTGCCAGTCTCCGACGGCACACCGCGCGACGACGCTGACGATCAGCGCGGTGCCGATCATCCAGGGGGAGAGGTGCCTGATGAATTCCCGTACCGCGTCACCCAAGGTGAAAGCGTTGCGCGTCATCGGTTTTCCTCCAATGCCTTGAGTGCGCCGATGAGCGCGTTGGTGGCCGGCTCCAGCAGGTCCTGGGCAGCGTGGCCGGAGGCTGCCGGATCACCCGCCTCGATGGCCGCCACGATCCGCCGGTACGCGTCGGGACGGCCGACCTCAGCGGCCATCATGGTGGCCAACGCCGGAAGTGCGGGCTCGTAGGTTTGCCGAAGGGTGTTGTACATCAACCGGAACGCGATCGAATCCGCGCCGTCGACGATCAGGTCCCAGAAGGTGAGCGCGTGGCGCTGTTGCTCCACCGGATCGGATTCGGCCGCCAATGCGTCGACCGTGCGGGAGAGTTGTGTGACCACCTCCGACGGCGCCCGCTCGGCGGCCAGCTCGGCGACCCTGGGTCCGTTGTGCAGGCGGGTTTCCAGGATGCTGCGAACCACACTCACGTCGAGCTCGCCCGCGCGCAACAGGAGTCGGGGCAACAGGTCCAGGCCGGCATGCCTGCGGAAGTCCCGCACCGTGGTGGAGTCGCCTTGCCGGACCTCGACCAAGCCGGCCTCGGTGAGCCGCTTGATCGCCTCCCGTATGGCCGGGCGGGACACCCCGAGTACCTCGGCGAGGCGGCGTTCACTGGGCAGCGATTCGCCGGGCTGCATCTGACCGCTGAGTACCTCGGCGACGATCTGCTCGAACACGTCCTCGGGCACGGATCGGCGGTTCACCGGTTGTAACGCCATATGGCCATGCTGCCCGGCCAGCGGTCAGAGGTCAAGTGGTCAGACCACTAGGTTCAGCGCAGCGCGGCGGCCGTCTCGGCGTCGGCCGGGAGAAAGGCCTCGATACTGAGTTCCGCGGCGGTCAGGTCCAGCGCGGTGCCGAAGGTGGTGACAGTGCTGAGGAAAGTCAGGACGGCGCCGTCGGGTGCGGTCAATTCCAATGGGACGACGACTCCGCCGAGATCGCGGACCGGCTCCATCCCTCCCGGATAGGACTCGATCTCGGTGAGAAGGCCGGCCAACTCAGCCGATCCGCTCACCGTGACCTCGCGACGCAGCCGGCTGATCAGGTGGTGGCGCCATTCCGCCAGGTTGCGGATGCGGGGTGCCATGCCCTCGGGGTGCAAGGTGATACGCAGCGCGTTGGGTCGGGCCAGCAGGTGCGGTGCGACGCCGTCCAGCATCACCGCGGTACCCGCATTGGCCTGCAACAGGTTCCAGGTGCGGTCGACGACCACGCAGGGAAAGGGGTTGTAGGCGTCCAACACTCGGGTTACCCCGTCGCGCACCGCGGTCATCTCGGGATCCTCCAGTGTCCGCTCGGCATAAACCGGTGCCAGTCCCGCGGCGAGGAGCAGTTGGTTCTGGTCCCGCAGCGGCACCTCCAGCGCTTCGGCGAGCCGCAGAACCATGGCTCGGCTCGGTACCGACCGCCCGGTCTCGATGAAACTGAGATGGCGCGCCGAAACCTCGGCCTCGATGGCCAGGTCCAGCTGGCTGATGCGGCGCCGTAATCGCCAGTCGCGCATGAGCGATCCGATAGGTGTCTGGGTTGCCGCACTCGTCACCACCCGAGTCTCGCTCACGCAGGTGGCGATAACCACTACCTGAGGGGTAATTGCGCTGATTACCCACGCCACGTCATGGTTGGTCTCGTCCCCACGAAGGAGGCAGCAATGAGCGAAAAAGCCCAGTCATACCAATCGATTCCGCGTTGGCTGCACGCCGTCATGGCGGCGGACAGGGCGGGGTCGGCCGCCTACATCGGAGTCGGCTTCTTCTTCGCGCCGGCGCTCGCGGTGGTATCGCCGTGGCCCGCGCTGACCACGGCGCTCTGGATTGCGATCGCGCTCGCGGGCCTCTGGCTCGGGCTTCTCGGCATCGCGATGGCAACCGGTCTGGCGTTCGTACTGCGGTCGAACACCGAAATCCCGGAGGACTACTGGCGATCGATCATCGACTATCCGACCGGCCGCGGTAATCCACCTGCCAATGTTTGATGCCGTTGAGCCAACCCGACCGGAGCCGTTCGGGCGCCGCCAGTGGCGTCAGGTCGGGCATCCCGTCGGCGATCGCGTTGAAGATCAGGTCGATCGTCATCCGGGCCAGGTTGGCGCCGACGCAGTAGTGCGCGCCTGTGCCGCCGAATCCCACGTGCGGGTTGGGATCCCGCAGGATGTCGAAGCGGTACGGGTCGTCGAACACGTCCTCGTCGAAGTTCGCCGAGCGGTAGAACATCACCACCCGTTGGCCCTTCTTGATCGGCACGCCGGCCAGCTCGGTGTCTTCCAGTGCGGTGCGCTGGAATGACGTGACGGGTGTCGCCCACCGGACGATCTCGTCAGCCGCGGTGCCCGGGCGCTCGCGTTTGAACAACTCCCACTGGTCAGGGTGATCGGCGAAGGCCATCATGCCCTGGGTGATCGAGTTCCGGGTCGTCTCGTTGCCGGCCACCGCGAGCAGGATGACGAAGAAGCCGAACTCGTCGTCGGAGAGTTTGTGCCCCTCGACGTCAGCCTGCAGAAGCGTGGTGACCAGATCGTCGCCTGGGTTCTTCGTCCGCTCGGCCGCCATCTGCATCCCGTACATGATCAACTCGACCGAGGCGCTGATCGCATCGTTGGAGGCGAACTCCGGGTCCTGGTCGCCGACCATCTGATTGGACCAGTCGAACAACTTCATGCGGTCTTCCTGCGGCACGCCCATCAGCCCCGCGATCGCCTGAAGCGGCAATTCGCAGGAGACCTGCTCGACGAAATCCCCCGAGCCCTCGGCTGCGGCGGCCGCGACAATGGCTCGGGCCCGGTCGGCCAGGTCGGCGCGCAGGCGTTCGATCGCCCGGGGAGTGAAGGCCCGCGAGATGATTTTGCGCAGATGTGTGTGGTGCGGGGCGTCCATGTTGAGCATGACGAACTTGCCCTGTTCGATCTGCTGCTGGACGGTGCCGTCGCGATAGCGCGGGAGGGCGGTCTTCTCCTGGCTGGAGAACACGTCGCTGCGCAGTGAGACGTCTTTGACGTCCTTGTGCTTCGTGACGACCCAGAACCCGCCGTCGTCGAACCCTCCTTGGCCGAGCGGCTGTTCATTCCACCAGATCGGAGCCAGCTTGCGCATCTCCGCGAGTTCCTCGACAGGAAGTCGTTCGGCGTAGATGTCGGGATCGGTGAAGTCGAATCCGGGCGGGAGTCTGAGAGTCGGCATGGCGTTGGCGCTCCTCGCGACGACGTTGTGTAGTGGCGTAAAGCCATTGCTACACCACAGGTGGGGCCCCTTGGAGCAGGTTTCGGAAACTCCCACATCGTTGGTATTGGAACGTGTTCCCGTGCTTGCGCTGTAACGGGTGGACGAGCGCAACGATGCACTCAGCGTTACCATCTGTCCCTGGAGCAACAGCAGGAGGAAATTGAGATGCACGTCGACATCCGGAGGATTGCGTCGGTACTGGCGTGCGGTGTGTCGGGGCCCCTCCTTGCGCTGTCGGTGGCCGGCGCGGCCGCTGCCGAACCTGGAGCCCCGGTGGTCCCGCCCGCTCCCGTGCCGGTTCCCGCACCGGCATTGTCAGCGGCACCGGGATCGGCGCCCGGGCCGATAGCGCAGGCCGCCGGAGATCCGGGAGCAGCGCCGGTCGCACCCCCGGTGGGAACCCCGCATCTGGCGAGCCCGGACGCCCTGCCACCGGGGGCGACCATGGACCCCACCGGACAGGGAAATGAGGCCCCCAACAGGAGCTATCTCAAGGACCTGTGGCACGCCGTGCAGAACCAGGAGATCAGCGGCAAGGAAGCACTGATACTCGGGATCGCGCAACGCGGGATGAACACGCCGGTTCCGGGTCAGGCGCCCGGCCCGAACGTACCGATCTCACCGGGCGCGTCGGGTGAGATGGGCGGACCTGTTCCACCGGAAGCATCGATGCCAGCGGGCACGCCGATGCCACCGGGAGCGCCCGTGCCCGCCGCGCCGGGCGGACCGCCGCCGGCGCCCCTGCCCTGAGGTCCGGATAAATCGATCAGGCGGGCACGCTCGCGGCCGGAATCCGATCGACGCGGGCGGGGACATGCTTGTGCCACGGTGTGCCCGCGTACGCGTCACGCCAATGTGACGAGGTGAGCTCATTGGGAGCGACTCCGGGAACAATCGACTGTCCCTGGCCGTCGGTGTAGTCGAGGCCGTACCCGTTGGGCAACGAGATGTGTCCGGGCAGCATCGCGTCGCTGACTTCCACGGTGGCGTGCGCGCTTCCCGCCGCGGTGGTGATCCTGACCCGGTCACCGTCGAGCAGGCCGATGGCCGTGGCGTCCTCGACACTGATCCGTAACGCGCCCTCGGTATCGCGCTTGCGCCAGCCGGGGTCGCGGAAGATGTCGTTGGCGGTATAGGCCCGCCGCTCGCCGGCCGAGAGCACCATCGGGAATTCCGCGGTGGTCAGCGCTGCCGGTGTGCTCGGCAACGCCCTTACCGCGGCGAGCATTTCGGGCATGTCGAGCGCGATCTTGTGATCCGGGTGACCGATCAGGGCGAAATCGTCTTGATACTCGTGCTCGGTGAACGTCAATCCGGACCGGCCGGCCAGGATGGCCTCGAACAGCGCGTTGCCGTCGGCGTGGCCGGCGCGCCGAACCGCGTCGGGATAGGTCATCGCCGTCTTCTGGGCCAGGCCCCACAGGGCTGCGGCACCGGCCAGGCCGTCTGGAAGGGAAGGTCCCAGAGTTTCGTACAGCACGTACGGCAGTACCCGGCCCAATCCCGGGTTGGCCCCCACCGCCCCGAGAAACGCTGCGGCATAGGCGTCCAGACCCTCGCGGGCGGCGCGGCGTAGCGGATCCAGTTCGGCATCGTCGACCGCACCGATGGCTCGGACCAGGCGGGCCCAGATCTCCGGTTCGGGGAGGGTTCCGGGCAGCGGTTCGAACAGCCGGTGGCGAAGATGGAAGTCGTTGTGCGGGAATTCGAGGTTGAAGAATGTCGCCTCGGGCTTCTCGAACTGATTGGCCGCGGGCAGCACATAGTCGGCCAGCCGCGCCGTTTCGGTCATCGCGACGTCGATCACGACCAGCAGGTCCAGCGATTCCAGCGCGGCCCGCACGGCCGCGGAATCGGCGATCGAGTGCGCCGGGTTGCTGCTCTCGACGATCATGGCCCTAAACCGGTCGGGGTGATCGGTGAGGATCTCCTGCGGCACCGCGTTGGACGGAACCAGGCCGGCGATCACAGGTGCGCCGGTCACGGGGCTGCGCCCCACGCCACCCGAGCCGAACAACGGGGCGAACGACGAATGCAGGTGTTGCCCACCGCGTTTGCCGAAGTTGCCGGTGAGGATCCACAGCATCTTGTTGAGGTATGAGCACAGGGTGCTGTTGGGGGCCTGCTGGATGCCGAGGTCCTCGAACACCGCCACGCTGCCGGCAGCGGCGATGCGCCGCACCCCCTGGCGCAGCAGGGTCTCGTCGACACCGCACCGTTGGGCGTAGTCAGCGACGGGAACTTGCCGCAGCACGTCGCGAACCGGTTCGGCACCGTTGACGTGTGTCTCCAGAAACGCCTCGTCGCACAGGTTTTCCTGCACCAGCACCGCCGCCATGGCGGCCAGGCACCAGGCATCGGTTCCGGGCTTCACCCGTAGGTGGAAGTCGGCGAGCTTGGCGGTGTCGGTGATCACCGGATCGATCACGATCATCGCGCGGCCCGGGTCCTTGGCGATCTCGTTGAGCACCACCCGGGCGCGCGGGAAGCTCTGTGACATCCACGGGTTCTTGCCCACGAACACCGAGACCTCGGCGTGCGCGAACTCGCCGCGGGTGTGCCCGCCGTAGAGGTGGGCATCGACCCAGGCCTCACCGGTCTTCTCCTGTGCCAGCGCATTTGACCGATACCGCGACCCGATCGCCTTGAGGAACGCGCCGCTGTACGCCCCACCGAGATGGTTGCCCTGCCCGCCACCGCCGTAGTAGAAGATCTTGTCCCCGCCGTGGCTGTCCCTGATCGCGACGAACCCGGCGGCGATCTCGGAAATGGCGGTGTCCCAGTCGATCTCCTCGTAGCTGCCGTCCGGTCTGCGGCGCAGGGGCGAGGTCAGGCGGTTGGTACTGCTCTGGTAGTGATTCAGCCGCAACGCCTTGTTGCAGGTATAGCCCTGCGAGGCCGGATGGTCCTTGTCGCCGCGGATCTTGGTGATGGACCGGCCTTCGGTCTGCACCACGATGCCGCAGTTGCACTCGCACAGGATGCAGGCGGTGGGTTGCCATTGATCGACGGTCATGACGATGTTCCTTCCGGCAGGAGCTCATGCAATTGACCGTGGATCAGATCCAGCGGTTTGACGTCGCGGGTGGCGCGGGCGACGACGATCGCGCCCTCGATGGCGGTGAGAATCAGCATGGCCAGTTCGTCTGCCCGATCCGGGCCGGCGCCATCGCCGCGCAGTCGGTCGGCGATCAGCCCGGTCCACCGGGTGAACGCGGCCCCGGCGCGTTCCAGTACCGGGTCGGGAGCGTCGGCCTGCTGCGGGTCGCCCGCTTCCACCGCAACCGCGACGACAGGGCAACCGGCACGGAAGTCGGAACCGAGAAGTTGCTTGCGGTACATCGCGATCATGCCGTCGAGCAGAGCCGCCGCACTGTCGGCCTCGGCCAGGCGGGTCACCACGTAATCGCCAGCGTAATCGATTGCCTCGCACAGGATTTGGGTGCGGCCGCCGGGAAAGTAGTGGTAGGCCGATCCGCGAGGTGCACCGCTGTGGGCCAGTACGTCGGCGATCGCGGTCGGATGTGCTCCGCGCTCCCGAATCAGCAATGCGGCCGAGGCCACCATGCGCTCACGAGGACCAGCCATCGGACGCCCTTTCGCCGCATTATGTATGCAACCATACATAATGGACGGGCACGGGTCTATCCCCGGCGCAGCACATATGACCTGCGCGGCGGATTGCTGCTTGATAGTGGCTGCAATCCGCCGCGCCGATGATCTAAGCGGCCGTGACGGTCCGTAGCAGGGCCGGCATTACGCGGCCGATCAGGAACCCGCTGCCGGCGGCCTCAATCACACGCCGGCAGCCTCGTTCAGCGCATTGAGGTTGCCCGTCGCCTCCAGGTATTCCTGCACCCAGCGCTCGATCACCGCGGAGGTCTTCTCCACCTTCTCGAACTGGCCGACGACCTGGCCGACCGGGTTGAACGCCACGTCGACGCTCTCGTTCGGATACTTGTGCGTCGCGGCCACGGCCATGCCGGACACCATGTACTGCAACGGCATGCCGAGCGGCTTGGGGTTCTCCGGGTTCTCCCAGGCCTCGGTCCAGTCGTTGCGCAGCATGCGGGCCGGCTTGCCGGTGAACGACCGGCTGCGCACGGTGTCCTTGCTGGTGGCCTTCGCGTAGGCGGCGTGCTGCTGCTCGGTGTGCTCGGACTCCTCGACCATGACCCACTGCGATCCGGTCCAGGCGCCCTGCGCGCCCAGCGCCAGCGCCGCGGCGATCTGCTGGCCACTGCCGATACCGCCGGCTGCCAGCACCGGCACCGGGGCGACTTCCTTGACCACCTGGGGCCACAGCACGATCGAGCCGATTTCACCGCTGTGTCCGCCGGCCTCGCCGCCCTGGGCGATGATGATGTCGACCCCGGCATCGGCGTGCTTGCGGGCCTGCGACGGCGAGCCGCACAGCGCGGCGACCTTACGCCCCTCGGCGTGGATGCGGTCGATCATGTCTTTCGGCGGGGTGCCGAGTGCGTTGGCGATCAGCGTCATCTTGGGGTG
This sequence comes from Mycobacterium sp. DL440, assembly GCF_011745145.1. Classification (NCBI taxonomy): domain Bacteria; kingdom Bacillati; phylum Actinomycetota; class Actinomycetes; order Mycobacteriales; family Mycobacteriaceae; genus Mycobacterium; species Mycobacterium sp. DL440. The sequence continues at coordinate 2,698,182 of NZ_CP050191.1, forward strand.
CTTGAGTGCGATCTCGACCTGCGGGGTGGCAGTGGCCTCGGTCCAGCCCAGCAGTTGCAGCGCGTCGTCGCCGCTGTGCTCGACGGGCACGCCGTGGTCGGCGAGGATCTTGCGCGCGAAGTCCAGGTGCTCCTGGGGCACCAGGGACTGCAGCATGCCCTTGAGGTCGTCGGCTGACATGTTGGCGTCCATGCCCTCGTACTTGTTCGGGATCACGATGTCGACGCCGTACGGGTGGTCACCGATGTGCTCATCGATCCAGTTGAGCTCGATCTCGAGCTGCTCGGGGGTGAATCCGACGGCGCCCAGCACGCCGAAACCACCGGCCTTGCTGACGGCGACCACGACGTCGCGACAGTGGGTAAATGCGAAGATCGGGACGTCGATCCCGAGCTCGTCGCAGAGTGCGGTGTGCATTCGGAGCTCCTTCAATGGCGGTGCGGTTTGCGAGTCCCCGGCCGATCCGACCCGGACAGAAGTGAAACGTGTTCTAGTTTAGTACCACGACGGATTGTTTCGGGGCTCGACCCGGCAGATTCAGGCAAGGTCGGCGACGAAAGACACTTCGTTGCCGACCGGGTCGGCGACGTCGGTCACGGCGACCGTGTCAGCGATGACCTGCGGCTCTCCGACTGTCACACCGTCGCCCCGCAGCCGGGCGACGGTGGCTTCGAGATCGTCGATCCCGAATCGCACGGCGGTCCGGCCTGCGCCGACGGGATCGGTGACGACCTGTAGCCACGTGTGCCGGTCAGCTGCCATTCAGCGACACCTGGAACCGGTTCCCGGTCGAGTGTTCTAGTCCTGATCCGGTCTCGATTGGCCGATTGTCGTGGCGGCTTGGTGTACTAGCCCCATGGGCCGCACGTTGTCGCCACCCGCGTCACTCGATGAAATCGGGGACGGGCCGGGTGGCGCGCAGGTGGGGGCCTTCTTCGACCTGGACGGCACGTTGGTGGACGGATTCACCGCCACGGCGCACGCCGGTCATCGCATCCGCCGGCGGCAGGCCGCTGCCGGCGAGATTCTCGGAATCGTCGAAGCCTCGGTGCGGTACCGGATCGGCCGGATGCCGTTCGAGCGGCTGCTGGTGCGGGCGGCCGGATACCTACGTGGCGAATCCCTGCTCGAGCTCGACGAGCTGGGCGAGTACCTGTTCGAGAGTCGCATCAACCAGCGGGTCTACCCGCACATGCGGGACGTCGTGCGTCGTCATCAGGACCGCGGCCATACCGTCGTGATGAGTTCCTCGGCTCTGACCATCCACGCCGAGCCGGTGGCCCGCCACCTCGGGATCGGCCACGTGCTGTGCAACCACTTCACGACAGACGGCCAGGGGCGGCTGACCGGGGGTATCGTCGAACCCATCATCTGGGGCGCGCGCAAAGCCGCTGCGGTGCAAGATTTCTGCCATGCCAGACAGGTCGACCTGGCCCACAGCTATTTCTATGCCGACGGCGACGAGGACGGCGCGCTGATGCGGTTGGTGGGCCGGCCTCGGCCGGTTAATCCGCGGCCGGGCCTGGCCGCGGCCGCCACCGATCACGATTGGCCGGTGCTGACGCTGCCCAGGCCCGGTGGCCGCCGCCGCGGCGAGGGCAGACTACGGCCGGGCGCCTAGCCGAGTCTGTACAGCCCCTTGCCGGTACCCAGCGGGAGGTCCAGGGTGGTTCGGATGCCGGCCGGGGCGGCCACCACATCGGGGATGGCGTTGACGATCCGGCCGGCCGCGGCCAGGATCGCCGCGTAGTTGTGGTCGCCGCGGCTGCTGGTCGGACAGATGTCCACGACGTAGGACGGCTCGCCGCTGATCTCGACCCGGTAGGAGCCACCCGGTTGGGCCGGCTGGGCCCAATCCGGGCGCAGGTCTTCACGCACCCGGGTGATGTGCTCGACGACGATCAGCGGTTTGCCGTCGACCATGCCGTTGATCTCGAACCGCATCGCGGCCACCGTGCCCTTGGCGATCACGCCGGTGGCGACCTCGATGTCCTCCGGCGCGGGTGCCAGTTCGTAGCTCTCGTTGATCTCCTCGACCTCGACGCCCAGGCCGGCCGCCAGCATCTTGATCGCGGTGCCCCAGGCGGCGCTGAGGATGCCGGGGTAGAAGAGCATGCCCGGGCGGTCCATCGGATTGCCGAAGCCCATCACGACCGACATCACCTCGGCGCCGTCGTAGGTGGCGTAGTCGGCGATCTCCATGGTCTTGATCTGGTCGATGCGCTGGCAGGTACTGGCGATGGCGAACGGCACCAGATCGGTGGCGAAGCCGGGATCGACCCCGGTGATGTACACACTCGAATCCCCGCTTCGCGCAGCATCCTCCACGCGGTCGATGGCCTTCTGCGGCATGGCGCCCCAAGGGAATTGCAGACCGCCGGGGGCCGATCCCACCACGTTGATCCCGGCGGACAGCGCCGCCATCACATCGCGGGTTGCCTCGACCGGTCGGGTGTCGCCCATCGCGCAGTACACCAGGCAGTCCGGCGCGGCCGCCAACACCGCCTCCATGCCCTTGGTCGCGATTACTCCGGTGGCCACGCCCAGCCCGGCCAGCTCGCCGGCGTCGGTGCCGACCTTGTCGTCGCTGGACACGCCGACGGCCACCAGTTCGAACCGAGGATCTTCGATGAGCTGGATCAGCGCCAGCGCGCCGCAGTTTCCGGTGCCGAACAGTCCGACGCGGATGGCCATGGTGCTCCTTGCGAAATCTTGTTACCGACGACTTCCCGACGACGTGAGTATGCGGCCTGAACGGCAAAATTGGAACATGTTCTATTTTTGCTTTGCGGTGCGGTAGCCTCACGCGTCATGGGACGGGTAGACGGAAAAGTTGCACTCATCAGTGGCGGCGCACGGGGGATGGGCGCCGAGCATGCCCGGGCGCTGGTCGCCGAAGGCGCCAAGGTGGTGATCGGGGACATCCTCGACGACGAGGGCAAGGCGCTGGCCGTCGAACTCGGAGATTCGGTCCGCTATGTGCACCTCGATGTCACCGACGCCGATCAGTGGGCGGCCGCAGTGGAGACCGCCACCTCGGAGTTCGGGGTGCTCAATGTGTTGGTGAACAACGCCGGGATCGTCGCCCTCGGCCAGATCGGCAAGTTCGATATGGCCCAGTGGCAGAAGGTGATCGACGTCAACTTGACCGGAACCTTCCTGGGGATGCAGGCCTGCGTCAAGGCGATGAAAGCCGCGGGCGGCGGGTCGATCATCAACGTCTCGTCCATCGAGGGACTGCGCGGCGCGGCCATGGTGCACCCCTACGTCGCCTCCAAGTGGGCGGTGCGCGGCCTGACCAAGTCCGCTGCGCTGGAATTGGGGCCCAAGCAGATTCGGGTCAACTCGATCCACCCCGGCTTCATCCGGACCCCGATGACCGAGCATTTCCCCGAGGACATGCTCACCATTCCGCTGGGCCGGTCCGGGCAACCCGAAGAGGTCTCCACTTTCGTGGTGTTCCTGGCCAGCGATGAATCCCGCTACGCCACCGGCGCCGAGTTCGTCATGGACGGCGGCCTCGTCAACGACGTCCCCCACAAGCTCTGAGGGTGCACCGGCCGCACGGGGCGGCACTCACCACGGCAGAATGACCGGGCACGGCATCGACTCACGCGCCCGGTGCCGTACCGGTCACCCGAGGAGCTGCCCATTTCCGCCCGGAATCGCCGCGCCGGCCTGAGCGTCACGGGGCTCGTCGGCCTTGTCCTTGCCGCAGTGCTGCTGTTGTCGCTGTGCGCGGCCGATTTTCCGCCGTTCGCCAAGCCGGAGCCGCCGTCGGGACGGGTGGAGCTGGCCCAGGGCTGGCACCTGGCCTCGGCGCGCACCGTCACGGCCGACGGTGCCGCACTGTCCACGCCGGGCGAGGTCGACGCCGACTGGCACGAGGTCCAGCACATGCCGTCGACGGTGCTGGCGGCGCTGCAGGACGACGGCACCTACCCGGACCTGTACGTCGGGGACAACCTGGCCGATGTGCCCGACGACCTTTTCCGCCAGGACTGGTGGTACCGCACGACCTTCACCGCACCCGCGGGCAGCTCCAGCTACCGGCTGGACTTCCCTGGCATCAACTACCGCGCCGAGGTCTGGCTCAACGGCAAGCTCATCGCGGGCAGCTCGCTGCTGGTGGGGATGCATACGATCCACGAGATCGACGCGACGCCGTGGATCAACGCCGGAGGACCGAACACGCTGGCGGTCAGGGTGACCCCCGAGCAGGCGCTGCAGGACATCGACGGGGTCGAGCTCGCCGACAGCTGGTGGGACTGGCTCAACTGGAACCGCATCGGCTACCAGGGCCCGGACAAGAACCCGCTGCGTGGCAATTCCTATGTGCCCGACCGTAATGCGGGCATCTTCAAACCCGTCTATCTCAGCTACTCGGGCCAGGTCGTGCTCAGCGACCCACTGGTCACCACCGAGTTGCCGCTGCCCGACACGTCGCACGCGCGGCTCACCGTCTACTCCGACATCCGCAACACCGCTGACGTTCCGATGCGAGGCGTGGTTCGGGCCCGGATCAGCCGGCCCGGAAAGCCGACCATCTCGGTGGACCAAGCGGTCAACCTGGCTCCCGGGGAGAAACGTGAGATCCGGTTCGATCCGGACACTTTCGCGGCGTTGCAGGTGGACAACCCCGACCTGTGGTGGCCCTACACGATGGGCAGGCCGGACCTGTACGACCTGCGGTTGGAGTTCGTGCGGTACGGCCGGGCGGCCGACACCGTGGATTCCCGCTTCGGTATCCGCACCGTCGCGCAGCACCGCGACAACGACGAACAGTTTCCCGATCTGGGCCGCGGCGGCAGCTTCTACCTGACCGTCAACGGGCGTGACTTCCTGGTCCGGGGCGCGGCATACACGCCCGATCTCCTCTTCCAGTACGACCCGCAGCGTGAGGACGCCATCCTCGGATATGTCCGGGATCTGGGGCTGAACATGGTGCGACTGGAGGGAAAGTTCCCGGGCGACAACATCATCGAGCGCGCCGACGAGCTGGGCATCCCGCTGATGTACGGGTGGATGTGCTGCAACCAGTGGGAGAAGTGGTGGCAGTGGGACGACGAGGATCGGCGAGTGGCCGACGAGAGCATGCGCTCGCAGATCCTTTCCCTGCGCGGGCACGCCTCGGCGTTCCTGTGGGCCAACGGCAGCGACGGCAAGCCCCCGGCGCCGGTGCTCGACGGCTACCGCCGCATCCTGGGTGAGCTGCACTGGCCCAACACCGTCGTCGACACGGTGTCGTCGCTGGCCCGCGATGCCGACGGCGAGCCGGACTGGGATGGCATCCACATGGCAGGCCCGTACACCTGGCGCCCGCCGAGCTACTGGTTCGATGGCCGCTATCAGGCCACCCGCGGCTCCAACGCCGAACAGGGCGACAACGAACACGTCCCGCCGTTCGCCAGCCTGCAGAAGTTCATCCCGCCGGACAAACTCTGGCCGATCAACGAGGCCTGGTACTTCCACGCCGGGGCGAACCCGAGCAACGCCGCCCTGGAGAGCATCCGCACCGCGGTCATGCAGCGCTACGGATCATCGCGCGGCGCAGAGGAATTCGCTCGCAAAGCTCAGCTTGCCCACTACGAGTCCACCCGCGCACAGTTCGAGGCGTTCGCCGCAGGCGGGTGGGACAACCACAAGATGACCATCTACTGGATGCTCAACAACCACTGGCCGTCGTTCTTCGGCCACCTCTTCGACTACTACCTGCGGCCCGGCGGCGCGTACTTCGGAGCCAAGAAGGGGCTGCGCCCGCTGTCGGTCGTGTTCGACTCCTATGCGACCGGCGACCATGACACGGCCAACGTCAAGGTGGTCAACCAATCGCCGCAGGAGCGGACCGGTCTGCGGGTACGCGTGCGCACCTACGACCTGACCGGCCGAATGCGCGACGACCGCAGTTCCGAGGTGGCGGCCGTGCCGTCGAACGGTGTGGTGCCGGGGTTGACGCTGCCCCGGCTGGCCCTCGACTCGCCGGTGATATTCGTCCGCGCTGAACTGCTCGACGATTCCGGCGCCGTCGTCGCCGACAACACGTACTGGCAGTCGCAGAAACTCGACGATGTGGGGCCCCCGGTCAACGACCAGGCATTCGACCTGGTACAGACCAGCTGGGCCGACTTGACCCCGCTCAACACCATGGCGCCCGCACGGCTGGACGTGACCGCGCACCGCAGCGATGCGACCGACGGTGGTACCAGCGTGAAGATCCGTCTACACAATCCGGGCCGTCACATCGCATTCTTCGAACGCGCCGAGATCACCACCACCCGTGATGGTGACGAGATCCTGCCGATCGAGTACTCCGACAACTACGTCACGGTGTATCCGGGGGAGACGGTCGAGGTGACCGGCAGCGTGACCGGATCGGAGCCTGCCGCGAACTGGGTGCGGGTCGGCGGCTACAACAGCGCCCCGACGGTGGTGCCGATCGACCAGCGGGCACGGCGATAGGATCGGCAGATGACCACAACCGATGAGCGCCATGAAGTGGGCCAGCTGGCCGAGAGCGGCGGATGGCGGCACCGTGACCTCGAGCGGGTGGACGTCTACCAGCGCGGGACAAACCGGATCAGGGTCGTGTGGCAGGGCTCCAGTGTGATCAGCGGGGCGACGCTGTACCAGGACGACGTCATGACCACCTACACCCGTGAACTGGCGACGCTGAACAACTGGCTCAAGCGCTGACTGCCCAGCCGGCCCGCCAGGGCGGCCGGAAAATCCGTCGCCTTGGCCGGTGATGGTGTGGCACTGTCGGATTCTGTGACCGACAACGTCGCTTCTTCGGCAACTGCCCTCACGCTGCACAGCGTCACCGACCCCGACTGGGCGGGAATGGCGCTGCTCGGCAACACCGCCTTCGGTGAGGTCAACCACCCCGATTCGATGTTGGCGTGGCAGCAGATGGTGCCCGCCGACGGCGGCGTGGTCATGCGCGACGGCGGCTTGGCCGACGGCATCGTCGGACAGTCGATCTACCTCGATCTCAGTCTCACCGTTCCGGGTGGTGCCGCGCTGCCCGCGGCGGGTCTGAGTTACGTGGCCGTCGCCCCGACCCATCGACGCCGCGGGATCCTGCGTTCGATGTACACCGAGTTGCACCAGCGGATCGCCGAGGCGGGATATCCGATCGCCGCACTGACCGCCAGTGAAGGCGGCATCTATGGCAGGTTCGGCTACGGCCCGGCCACCACCGTGCAGCTGACATCGATCGACCGCAGGTTCGCCGAGTTCCACGCTTCGGTCCCCGATCCTGGCGGCGTCCGCCTGGTCAAACCTGCCGAGCACCGCGACACGTTCGCCGAGATTTACGACCGCTGGCGACAGCAGACTCCGGGTGGGCTGGTGTGCCCGACGCCCCTGTGGGACGACGTGCTCGCCGACCGGGAGAACACTCGCGACGGCGGATCGGAACTGTTCGCCTTCCTGCATCCGGACGGCTATGCGATGTACCGCGTACACGGTGAAGAATCCCGGTCGATCCGCGTACGCGAACTCACGGCGGTCACTCCCGACGCCTATATCGCTTTGTGGCGGGCCCTGTTGGGCATGGACCTCATGGACAAGGTGACCAGCTGGGCGCCACCGGGCGACATCCTGCCCTACCTGCTGACCAATCCACGGCTGGCCCGGGTCACCTCGAGCAGTGACGACCTGTGGATCCGGATCATGAACATTTCGTCCGCCCTCGAGGCCCGTCGGTATCAGGCCGACCTGGACACCGTGCTGGAGGTCACCGACGGCTTCCGCGGCGACGGCGGGCGATTCGCCCTGCAGATTCGCGACGGCCGAGCACAGTGTGCGCCCACCGATGCACCGGCCGACATCGAACTCGACCTGAACGTGCTCGGGAGCCTCTATCTGGGCAGCCACCGACCCGAAGCCTTCGTTGCCTCAAACCGGTTGCGCAGCAAGGATTCAGCCGTGGTGCAGCGGCTCGGTGCGGCCTTCGCGAGCGACGTCGCGGCCCGGTTGGGCTACGGCTTCTGAGCTGAGGCGACGCCTGCTGCGTAGTGTTCACGGGGTGAGCGCACGTGCAGGCATCGTCGTTACCGGAACAGAAGTACTCACCGGCCGGGTTCAGGACCGCAACGGTCCGTGGCTCGCCGACCAGCTCCTCGAGCTGGGCGTCGAACTCGCCCACATCACCATCTGCGGCGACCGTCCCCGGGACATCGAGGCGCAGTTGCGGTTCCTGGCCGCAGAAGGCGTGGACCTGATCGTGACGAGCGGTGGGCTGGGGCCGACGGCCGACGATCTCACCGTGGCGACGGTCGCCGAGTTCTGCGGCCGTGAACTCGTCCTCGACGAGGCGATGGAGGAGCGGATCGCCGACATCCTGCGCAGGATGATCGGCGACCGGCCCGGCGTGGATTTCGGTGCGGTGCGCGCTGCCAACCGCAAGCAGGCCATGATGCCGGTCGGTGCCGAGGTCCTCACGCCCGTCGGCACCGCCCCCGGCGTCGTTGTCGGCGGTGGTCCGACGGTGGTGGTGCTGCCCGGCCCGCCGCGGGAGTTGCAGCCGATGTGGCGCACTGCCGTTGCGACCGAGGCTGTGCAACAGGCCATCTCGGGCCGGACGAAGTACCGGCAGGAAATGGTGCGGATGTTCGGTCTGGCTGAATCCGGCCTGGCCGAGACCCTGCGCGAGGCCGAGGGTGACATCGCGGGTTTCGACGCACTGGAGATCACCACGTGCCTGCGTCGCGGCGAACTCGAGATCGTGACCCGCTACGAGCCCGACGCTGCCGGCGCCTACCAGGATCTCCTGACCCTGCTGCGCGACCGGCATGGTGCCGCGCTGTACTCGGAGGACGGCACCACCGTGGACGAGCAGGTGGCCACACTGCTGGCCGGGCACCGGATCGCCACGGCGGAGTCCTGCACCGCCGGACTGCTGGCCGCCCGGTTGGCCGATATTCCGGGCTGCTCGGACTACTTCCTGGGTGGGGTGGTCAGCTATTCGAACGAGGCCAAGGCCGAACTGTTGAACGTGGATCCAGTTCTCATCGCCGAGTACGGCGCGGTGTCCGAACCGGTGGTCGAATCCATGGTCAACGGCGCGCTGCACCATTTCGGGGCCGATACCGCGGTGGCCATCAGCGGGATCGCCGGGCCTGACGGCGGCACTCCCGAAAAGCCCGTCGGCACCGTGTGTTTCGCGGTCCGGGCCGGATCGGTGGCCATCACGCGCACCCTCCGGCTCCCGGGCAACCGATCCGACATCCGGGAGCGCGCCACCACGGTCGCCATGCACCTGCTGCGTCGGGCGCTCACCGGGGTCGGCGACTGACCGCAGACTCTCAGGTGTGTGCCACGACCGTGGCCGCCGAGGGTGCGGCACGCACGCCGCGTCGTCGTCGCGGGGCACCGCGCGCCACCCGCGACACGATCGACGGGTGCGCCAGTCTGCTGGGTGGGTCGACCAGGTTCATCACCCGGAAGAGTCGGTTTTCGCCTGGTCCCACATCGAGATCATGGTGCCCATGATCTCCTCCGCGCAGCCCAGCCCGCCGAGGTGGCTCTCGTAGGGCAACTCGGTCATCACCGCATCGGGCAACCGGGAGACCACATGCTGGCCGTGCGCGAACGGAACGATGTGGTCATGGTCGCCGTGCCACCAGCGCACCGGAACCTTGACCTCGTCGAGCCGGAAGCCCCAGTCCCGCTCGAATACCACGATGTCGTAGAACGGTGCGGCCAGCTGCTTGCGGCTGCCGTTGAGCAGATCGTCGAGGAACATGGCCTTGAACTCGGGCCGGCCGAGCATGCGCCGGTCGCCCTCGGGGGAGATCCGCGCGTAGATCTCCAGAGCGGGGGAGGCGACCGGACGGATCAGCCGGATCAGTCCGGAGGCGACCAACCGGATCGGAGCGCCGGCCACCTCCAGGATCGGGGCGACTGCTGCGCCGAGTTGCATCAGCGGACTGCTGATCGCGTCGGGGCCGACCATCGGTGCCACGCCGCCGAGCACCCCGGCCGCCACCACCCGGTCGGGCATGGCGGCCGCGGTGGCCAGCGTGTAGGGACCGCCGCCGGACAACCCGATGACGGCCATCTTGTCGATGCCGAGGGTATCGGCGATGGTGCGCAGATCGTCACCGAAATCCAGCACGCGGTCGTACTGGTGCGGCGTGGAGGAGCCGATGCCGGGCCGGTCGACCCCGATCAACCGGATGTGGTTCCGCTCGGCGTAGATCCGGGCCTCGGTCGGGATCTGCCTGCGGGCGCCCGGCGTGCCGTGCAGCCAGAAGACCGCACGACCCTGCGGATCACCGAACTCGGCGAACCCGAGTTGACGGCCGTCGCCGACGGCGACATTGCCCTCCAGTTTGGGGCGATCGATCGGGATGACCATCTGCGCGTTCCGTGACTAGCCGGCGACAGAAGCGTCGAAGATCGACTGGATCGACTTGTCCAACGTGGCGTTGAACTCGTCGTCGCTCTGCTGGGCCGACAGGCCCTCGGTGAGCGCCCGGCTGAAGCTGGCGATCACGCCGGTGTTCTCGGCGAGCTTCTTGTTGGCCTCGTCGCGCGAGTAACCACCCGACAGTGCGACGACCCGCATCACCTGGGGATGGTCGACCAGCGACTGGTAGTGGTTGGCAACGGTCGGCAGGGTCAACTTGAGCATGACCTTCTGGTCGGCCGGCAGCGCGTCCAGGTTCTTGGTGATCTCGTCGCGCAGCAGATCCTCGGCCTCGGCCTTGTCGGAGATCGAGATGGTGACCTCGGGCTCGATGATCGGGATCAGGCCGTGCGAGAGCACCTGCTTGGCCACCTCAAACTGCTGGGCCACCACGGCGGCGATGCCGTCGGCGTTCGCCGCGCCGATCACCGAACGCTCCTTGGTGCCGAAGATGCCGTTCTTCGCCGCACGGGCCAGCAGGTCGTCGAGGCCGGGCATCGGCTTCATCACCTGCACGCCGCCAGCCACCTCGGCCAGACCCTTGTCGATCTTGAGCAGCGGCACCACGCCCTTGTCCTCCCAGAGGTAGGTCGCGGTGGACTTGCCCTCGATGGAGCGGTCCATGGTCTGCTCGAACAGGATTGCGGCCAGCACCCGATCACCGTTGAACACCGGAGAGGTGATGATGCGTGAGCGCATCTGGTGGATCAGGTCGAACATCTGCTCTTCGGAGGAGTAGGCGCTCTCCTCGACCCCGTAGAGACGCAGGGCCTTGGGGGTCGACCCACCGCTCTGGTCGAGCGCGGCGATGAAACCCTTGCCCGTGGTCATCTTGTCGGCCTGCTGCTGGTTCACCATGAGGTTGTCTACTCCTTTGAAGACGCGTCCTGCTGTTGTCCTGCTTGTTGGCGTGGTGCGGGGGCGCGGCTCATTCACCGGGCCGGTGACGCACCGTTCGCCTCAGAGGATATGCGGGCTACGTCACGGTGGTGGAGGCCACCCATCGGGGCGGGATGCGGGTGGCCCAGGGGGCCGCCCGCTCGAGCTGACCGGCCAGGCTGAGCAGGATCGACTCGTCGGGCGCCATCAGCTGTACACCGATCGGCAGGCCGTCTCGCGTCCGGCCCAGTGGCAGGGAAATCGCGGCCCAGCCGGTCACATTGGCCAGGGCCGTCCATCCGGTGGTGGCGAACTCGACGTCGAAGAAGGCCCGGGTGGTGCCCCGGGGCTGGTTCAGCAGCCCATACGGCGGCGGACCGGTCAGCAGCGTCGGCACCAGCAATACGTCGTGACCAGCCATTTCCCGGGCGAACCGACGGGTCTGGGCATGGATCGCCGAGATCGCGTTCGCGTACGCCAGTCCCGTCGTGGTGAAGCCCTCGCGCATCATCACCCAGGTGCTCGGCTCGAATTCGTCCTCGCGGGGCGCCCGCCCCAGGTGGTCGGCGGCCATGTCGTGTAGTTCAGCGTTGCTGACGGTGTGCAGCACTGCGATGGCGTCGGCGACCGCGTCCGCGTCGATGGTCGGAGCCCCCGGAGTGAGCCGATGTCCGAGGCTCTCCAAAAGCCGGCCGGTCGCCTCGACCGCTGCCACCACTTCCGGGTCGATCCGGTCGGTGGGAAACGGCGACGAGGTGGCGATCAGGATGCGTTGGGCCGATGGGGTCTGCGCGGCCGACTGGAGGAAAGGGACGGTCGGGGCCGCGGCGGTGTAGGGGTCTCCGGGGGCGGTGCCGGCGATGATGTCGAGCAGGGCCGCGCAATCGCGCACCGTGCGGGTGAGGGCGTGGCCGTTCACCAGGCCTTCGAGTCCGTGGCCACCGTCGGGGGCGAAGGACGACCGCCCGCGCCGCGGTTTGAGGCCGACGACGCCGCAGCATGAGGCAGGCACCCGGATGGAACCGGTGCCGTCGCCGCCCGAGGCCGCGGGCACCACGCCGGCGGCCACGGCCGCTGCCGAACCGCCGCTGGATCCGCCCGGGGTGACGACGGGGGACCACGGGTTCACCGTGGGCCCGAACAGCAACGGCTCGGTGGTGCAGTGGTTGCCCCACTCCGGGGTGTTGGTCTTGCCGAACACGACCAGGCCCGCGTCCAAGTAGCGGTCCACTGTCCACGCGGATTCTGTTGCGACATGGTCGCGCAACGCGCGAGAGCCCATGGCCTCGCGGGCACCGGCCAGCGCGGCACCGAGATCCTTGAGCAGGAACGGCACCCCGGCCAGCGGCCCGGCTTGTTCGGAGCGCAGCGCTCCGGACTTGTCGAGGGCGGCGGCTTGTGCGCGGCCCCTGTCGAACAGATCGGTGATCACGGCGTTGAGGCCACGGGTCGCCTCGACCCGGGTGATCGCCGCGTCGAGTAGCTCGACCGCGGTCAGCTCACCGGCAGCGGCCAGCGCCGCCTGCCCGATCGCATCGGTGCGTGCCAGTTCGAATGCCGACGAGGAATCCATGCCACATCACTCCGTGAGGTCACTGGTGGTGGTGTTCGGCGGTGCGGTGCCTGGATGTGGACATCGATCTCCCGCCGCATGGCCGATGAGCGGCCAGCTTAGCGCGGTTACCGCGGCGCCAGGACTACGGGCGTGGACAGGATCTCGCGGTATTCGACCATCGGTTCGCGTTTGAGGACCGCGCTTCCCGAGGTGACCAGCAACTCGGTCGGTGAGACCGCGTAGTTCGCCTGGAAGTTGCGCGCGACAAACTTGCGGCCCGGTGTGAGGTCCGCCGACGCCGCCAGGGCGGCCCGGTCGGAAAGCCGCACGCCGTGGTATTCCAGGCGACCGGTGCGGTCCAGGCAGATCACGACGAGTGAGCCTTCGGTGCGCCCGATGGCCCTGGCGGTCTGGGTGTCACGGCAGCGTGCCTGGGAATCGACGAACCCGGATCCGTCGAATGCGAACGTTGCGACGGCGGGTGCGACGGCCGGCTCGGTGAACCCAGACTGCTGCGGCCGGTTCGGTTTCACCTCATACGTCCGGGCCCCGACGGCGTACACCGAGTCCTTGGCGGAAAGTTTGGAAGCCAACGTGGTGATGATGACGAATGCGGTGAGCAAGGAGCTGACTACGGCCGCGGCCGCCACCCCGATTCCGACGGGCAGCCACTGTCGCTGCGGCGCCTTCCGGTGCCGTCCACGACGAACCGGCTGATACGGCGGATGCGGTGCGGAAACTGGGCAGGTGACCAAGCTTGCTCCCGGTGAATGGCGGTGTGATGGGCGTGGCACAGGCGACGGGCGCTGACGCGAGCTCATATTGTGCACGACGAGGTGGGGCGCCGTGGGCAACACCCGAAAATTCGCCGAAGCCGACGTTCGGTGTGCGATGGTGGCGCAGTTGCGATGAAATTAGCTCGGCAACAGTGAGATTCATGCACATATCGCGTCGCTGAGCCAGTGCGCCGCAGGCAGAAGCGATTTGGGCGATCTGCTCTGGCCGCTACTGGCAACATCGCCTCGGTGTCGCGAGCGCCGAGCGCCATTCACGTCACGCCGATTCAAACCGGTAAGCCCAGCGGCCAACCTCGTTAGCGTCGAATGGTCGATGTATGCAGCCGCTTTCGAGGGGAGTGTGGCCATGTCTCCTACTGGACTCACTATCAGTCCGCTGTCGGGATTTACCGGGGCATTGATCGAGGGGGCCGATCTATCGGTGCCGCTGTCGCACGAACAGGTAGCGACGATCCGCGAAGCCCTGCACCGGTGGAAGGTGGTGTTCTTCCGCGGGCAGGACCTCGACCACGCATCGCAGATTGCGTTCGGAGCGCAGTTCGGCGAGGTGACGCCCGGCCATCCGTACGAGGGCGACTCTGCCCCAGCCGGATTCCCGCAGATCCACACGGTTTCCCCGGGCGCCTACGACCACAGGTACGGCACGAAATATCGCAAGCGGCAAAGTCCAAACGGTCCCGGGTGGCATGCCGATGTCACTCCGTTGATCAACCCGCCGTCGCAGTCGATACTGCGAGCGGAGCGGGTTCCCGGCTATGGCGGCGATACCCAGTTCACCAATGTCGCTGCCGTATATGCGGGTCTGTCACCGTCGGTGCAGGCCCTTCTCGACGAACTGCGTGCCGAACATCGCTTCGGTTCGACGACATCAACTGAACGCAGCACCGAGAAGATCGGTGATCTGGTGCGCAGCAATCCGCTCGCGACGATCCATCCGGTGGTCCGGGTGCACCCGGAGACCGGGGAGAAGGTTCTCTACGTCAACCCGTCCTTCACCCGCGAGATCGTCAATCTCTCGCCTCGGGAGAGCAGACACCTGCTGGATCTGTTGTTCGAGGAGATCGCCCGGCCCGAGTACTCGGTGCGGTTCAGGTGGGAGCCGGGCAGCGTGGCGTTCTGGGACAACCGGGCTGCCCTGCACCTGGCCCCGCGGGACTTCGAGCATGTCGAGGGTGATCGGGTGCTACACCGCATCACCCTGGTGGGCGACATTCCGGTGGGCTCCGATGGTGTTGCATCGGAGTCGATTTCGGGTGACTACTTCGGGGCCGCCTGAGATGTCCCTCCTGTTGTCGCGGCCGACCGGCGCTGCGCGTACCGATGCACCGATCGGGCTTGTCGATCCGCGGGCGGCGGTCCGGAAGGCACAGCGCAAGCCGGTGGTGCCGCGTTCGGTGCAGCGCCTGCTGGGTCCTGTCCTACTGGTCGGCCTGTGGCAACTGCTCTCCACCGTCGGCATCTTCGACGAGCGCACCGTGCCACCGCCGACCCGGGTTCTCGGTACCGCCTGGACGCTGATCGCCGACGGGACCTTCCAGGAACACCTGACCGCCAGCCTGTCGCGTGTCGGATACGGCCTGGTTTTCGGGATAGTGCTGGGGCTCGGTCTGGCGCTGATCTCCGGACTGTCCCGGATCGGCGAGAACTTCGTCGACGCCAACATGGAGGTACTGCGCGCCGTTCCGAACTTCGCGCTCGTGCCGTTGCTGATCGTGTGGTTCGGCATCAGTGAGGTGCCGAAGGTCCTGTTGATCACGCTTGCCGTTGCCGTCGCGATCTACATCAACACCTTCAGTGCGATCCGCAGCGTCGATGCCACGCTCGTGGAGGCCGCCCGATCGTTCGGTGCCGGCCGCGCCGAGATGATCTACCGGGTCATCATTCCCGGATCGCTGCCGGGATTTCTGGTCGGCCTGCGGCTGGCGCTGACGGCCTCCTGGTTGTCCTTGATCTTCGCTGAGACGATCAACGCCAAGAAGGGCCTTGGCCGGATGATGACCGACGCCCGCGAGTACTTCCAGATCGACATCGTCTTCGTATTGATCGC
Source organism: Mycobacterium sp. DL440 (assembly GCF_011745145.1). Classification (NCBI taxonomy): domain Bacteria; kingdom Bacillati; phylum Actinomycetota; class Actinomycetes; order Mycobacteriales; family Mycobacteriaceae; genus Mycobacterium; species Mycobacterium sp. DL440. The sequence goes on from NZ_CP050191.1 coordinate 2,713,874, forward strand.
GGTGTACGCGATTCTCGGCCTGGTCTCGATTCTGGTGGTCCGGTTCCTCGAAGGCCGTTTGCTCACCTGGAGGCGGGCCTATGACGGGGACTGACACGTTGGCAACGACCGCCGGCGCCCCGCCGGTGGTGATCGCCCGCGACGTCCGGAAGCAGTTCGGGGACAACGTCATCATCGACGGACTCGATCTGGAGATCCGCGCCGGCGAGTTCGTTGCGCTGCTGGGGCGAAGTGGTTCCGGCAAGAGCACGTTTCTGCGGGCACTGGGCGCGCTCGACAGTGATGTGGACGGCTACCTCCGGGTACCCGGGCGGCGGGCGATCGTATTCCAGGATTCCCGGTTGCTGCCGTGGCAGCGGGTGCTCGCCAACGTCACGATCGGATTGCCTGGCACCGGAGAGGTGCAACAGCGGGCGCTGGCAGCGCTGGGCGAGGTCAATCTGGCGGACAAGGCAAAGGCGTGGCCGCGCACGTTGTCTGGTGGAGAGGCACAACGGGTCGCCCTGGCCCGGGCACTGGTGCGCGAACCGCAGCTGCTGCTGCTCGACGAACCCTTCGGCGCACTCGATGCGCTCACCAGGATCAAGATGCACGGTCTGCTGATGGACCTGTACCGCAGGCACACCCCGGCGGTGCTGTTGGTGACCCACGATGTCGATGAGGCGATCCTGCTCGCCGACCGGGTGATCGTCCTGACCGACGGGGTCATCTCGCTCGACGTCAACGTCACGGTGCCCAAACCCCGGACCCGTGACACCCACGAATTCACCGCGCTGCGAAAGCGATTGCTTTCCGAACTCGGCGTGTCCGAAGACAAGGAATTATCAGATGCCATCTGACCATCGAGTTCGGTTGCGGTCCGCCGCGTTGTTGCTGATCCCGCTGCTGCTCAGCGCATGTGGGTTGTCCGACAACGAGGCCGGCGGCGCCATCGACACGGTGAAGATCGCGGCAAAGACCGAGGTTCCGGCCGGCACCAAGCTTGTCATCGCCGAGCAGAACGGGACACAGTCCCTGCCGTGGAACCTGGCCAATGCCGGCCAGGGGACACCGTATGAGGTCGATTTCGCCGACTTCAGCGGAGGCGCCGCGGTCATCGAGGCGCTGCGGTCGGGGGCGGCCGACGTGGGAGCGATCGGCGAGGCGCCGGTGCCCATAGCGGTGGACAGTGGCGTCACCGATCTGGTGACCATTGGGCTGCAGGCCAACCCGGGCACCAGCGGTGGCTACTACCTGGTGGCGCGCCCCGACAGCGGGGTGAAGACGATCGCGGATCTCCGCGGCAGGCGCGTGGCCTATCCGCCAGGATCGGGCCGCCACATGATCACCGCAGCGCTGCTCAAGCGCCAGGGTCTGGATCTGAGAACCGATGTGCAGCCCGTCGAACTGGCTGGGGCAGAGGTGGTTCCGACGTTTGCTGCCGGCGCGGTCGACGCAGCCATCGTGCTGGGCAACCAGTATTACCAACTGGGCGAGCCGCCGATCCTCGGCGACGGCAGAGGCATCAACACCGGCATTCAGACGCTGATCGTGCGTAAGGACGTCCTCGACGATCCCGCCAAGGTGGCGGCGATCGGCGACTACGTCGGGCGGGCCGTTGCGGCCAACAACTGGAAGGACACCCACGCCGATCAGTGGATTGACCAGTACTACGTCAAGGAGCAGGGCATCACGTTCGATCAGGGCAAGAAGCTGTACGAGGAAGACGGGATCGCCTCGTACTACCCGATCGACGAGCAGTCCACGGCGTTGTTCCAAACCGTCGCCGACGGCCTGCACGAGACCGGGACCATCAAGGGCCGCGTCGATGTGAAGCCGTATGTGGACGGTCGCTACAACGACATTGTCACGGCACAGAACGAACTCGACGGTGTCACACCGAAATCGCTGAAGTCGTAACGACTCCAACACATAGAACCGAGAGGAACATCGATGACACAATTGGCATCCGCACTGAGTATCCGGCCGCAATCCGGCTGGATTGGCGCCGAGATCCACGGAATCGACCTCACCGCACCGTTACTCGATGAACACATCGCCGAAATCCGTGCGGCGCTGCTCAAATGGAAGGTGGTGTTCTTCCGCGACCAGTTCATCGGCCACGATGATCATCTCCGGTTGGCGCGGGCGTTCGGCTCTCCGACGCCAGCACATCCGCTGTTCGATTCCATCCCGGACCCGGACTATCCGACGATCTATCCGATCTTCGCCGACCGGTTCAAATCCCGATACGGCAGCAGCCGCGGCTACGACAAGGCGAACTGGCATGCCGACGTCACCGCGGCGGTGAACCCGCCTGCCGCGTCGATACTGCGGGCCGAGGTGATCCCGCCGTACGGCGGGGACACCCAGTGGGCGAACACCGTCGCGGCATACGCGGGATTGTCGGCCCCGCTGCAGCGGCTCGCAGACGGCCTGCGGGCGGTGCACCGGTTCGCGCCCCCGGACGGCACGACGGCAACCGAGGACTATCAGCGCCGGGTGGACCGCCGTCCGCTGCTGACCGAGCATCCGGTGGTGCGGGTCCATCCGGAGACCGGAGAGCGGGCGCTCTACGTCAACCCGGGATTCACCAGCCACATCGTCGATGTGTCGCCGCACGAGAGTCGCCGCCTGCTGGGTCTGTTCTACGACGAGTTGGTGCGACCGGAGTACACCGTGCGGTTCAAGTGGGAGCCGGGCAGCATCGCGTTCTGGGACAACCGCTCGACCGTTCACCTGGCACCGTCGGATCTCACCGGCGAGCACGACCGGCGGTTATATCGGGTGACGCTGGTGGGGGATGTGCCGAAGGGGCCGGACGGCCGACCCTCGGAGGCATTGAACGGCGAGCCGTTCGAGGCAGTCTGAGTCGGCGAGCGGTTCGAGGCAGTCTCGGCACCCCGTTTTCGACGCCTGGGTCGCGATCGCGACCTCGCGACAACCCTGCGGTGGAAACCGGCGGAGTCAACTGGCCGGCACCACGACCGTCAGTTCATCGCCGTCGCGCTCCACAGTCATCCCGGCTCGGCGGGCCACCGCCGCGACCCCGGCGGCGTTGTCGGGTTCGCTTCGGGAACTGACCAGCGCGCGGGCGAGGTGGCCTTTGTGGGCTTTGTTGAAGTGACTGACCACCGTGCGGCGGCCGTCGAGGTGCTCGGCCAGGACCTGGACCCGGACCGCGCCGGGAACGCGGCCCAGACCGGCATAGGAGCCGGACCGTAGGTCGACGATCAGCTCACCGGCCGACAGGTCGGCCAGTACGGGCTCCAACAGTGGGCGCCATCGTTTGGCAAGGCCCGGTTGTCCGGGCAGCCTCGACGAGGCGGACAGCCGGTATGCGGGCACCGGATCGTCCGCGCGGAGCAGACCGAACAGCGCGGATCCGACGGCCAACCGGCTGCGGGCCCGCGCGGCGGCCGCGCCGCGCAGCGATCCGACGTCGAGGGCGTCGTAGAGCACCCCGGTGTATCGCTCGATGGCCGGCATCGTGGGCGCCTGTCGGAGTGCCGCGTTGCGTTCGATCTCGGCGTCCTGGCCGGCGGAGATCGCCAGCGCCTTACGGCACGCAGGCGTATCAGCGGCAAGCTCGATCAGTTCGTCGATCAGTGACTGGCGGAGCGGGGTGAGCTCTGGCGAGCTCAGAATGTCCAAACGCACCGGCGGGCCGTCCCCGCCGGTGCGTTTGGTCTCCGATGGTGGCAGGAGCACGATCACATCCAGACGCTATCCGAATGATCGTGGCTGGCTGACCACCGACCGGTGTGATCTCAGACGGCGATTGGCGCCGGCTCGTCGGGCGCAGGGGGCGCAGGCGGGGGCGGGACGTCCAACAGGATGGGTGCGGGACCGTCCATCGGGGGCGCCGGAGGCATCGCGTCGGCCGGGGGCGGCGGCGCGAAGGGGTCCATCGGCGCGGGAGCGGCCATGGGATCGGCCGGCGGCGGCGGTGCGAAGGGATCGTCTGCTGCATCCGCAGGTCCAGCAGCTGTTGCGGTCCCTATCCGAACGCCCTGCTACGCAGCCGTGGGAGATGTCGATCGCGGCTTACCGGGAGGCCGGCGAGAATTTGATCGCGTTGGCGGGCGACGTCGACACGCGCTGCACAGTAAGCGATTTCACGATCCCCGTCCGCCAGGGGGTGGTGCCGGCACGGTGCTACCGCCCACCCGTAGCGGGACCGGCGCTGCCGGGTGTTGTTTATCTGCATGGCGGGGCCTTCGTACGCGGAAGCCTGGAAACCCACGATCGGCTCTGCCGAAAACTCTGCGTGCGGGGCGAACTCATCGTGATTTCCGTTGCCTACTGTCTGGCACCAGAAAATCGGTTTCCCCGTGCTCACCATGACGGTGCCGATGCCTTTGCTTGGGTGAGTGAGCATGCCGATGGGCTAGGCATCGCCGTCGAAGCCCTGGCGGTGGCGGGCGATTCCTCCGGGGGTGCACTTGCGGCAAGCATTGCGCTTGCCTCGCGTGAACAAGGTCCTCGGGTCAAGGCGCAAGGTCTGCTGTGTCCCGCACTCGACGCCACCATGAGCAGTGACTCGGTCGAACGGTACATGGACGGCCCATTCCTTACCCGGTCCGCGCTTGAATGGGCTTACGACATGTACGTACCCGAGATCGACGACCGTCGTTCGAGCCTCGCCTCACCGTTGCTGACGCAGAATCTCGTAGGCGCCCCGCCTGCGGTGATCGTCAGTGCCCAGGTGGATCCAGTAGCCGACGACGCCCACCGCTACGGCGAAAGGCTTGCTGCGGCAGGAACCAGGGTCCAGACCCATGAGTACGAGGGCATGCCGCACAGCTTCCCGTTGCTGGCGGGCGTACTCGACGATGGCGATCACGCCATCACCGTATTCGCGAGGGAACTCGCTGCGTTGCTCAGCTAGGTTTCCTGATCTAACACCCTCCAGCACAACGGATTACCGGCCTGGGGCGGTTCCACCTTTTTGTGGACTCTCGTCCAATGCTGCCCTGACCCCGCCGTCGCACCCATCCCTCGTCAACCAGTCCAACCAAAAGGAAACCAACGATGATTCCCCTTCCGGGCGACGATTACGCGCACTTCCGTCCCCGATCAGCGCGAGCCTGGGCCAGGACGATGATGATCGTCCTGTGCGTCGTTGCGGCAGCGTTTATTTCGGTGAATGTGCCGGTCGCCCGGGCTGACGAATCACGGTACCTGGCGTTCTACACTCCGCCGAATCCCCTACCCCCAGGCGCATCCGGCGATCTGATCCGAACGGAGCCATCCAAGCTGGTTCTGGAGCCTTCCGGACAACTGGGCTCATTCGTGGGGACCGGAACGCGAATCATGTATCGCAGCACCGATGCTCAAGGTCACCCCGTGGCGGTCACCGGTACCTATATCGAACCTGACGTGCCCTGGCCCGGCAGTGGACCGCGCCCGCTGCTTGCCTACGCCACAGCCCCGTACGGGATGGGAGAGCAGTGTGCTCCGTCTCGCCTGTTCAACCAAGGCATCCATGCCTCTTTGGACACGGGTTTCGACCTGATGTTCAATCTCGAGGAAGGATTCATCGCGACTCTGCTGGCGCGTGGTTACGCCATAGTGGTCACCGACGGTGTCGGACTGGGAGTGCACGGTCAGATGGCGCCACAGTTCCTGAACCGAGTGGCAGGCGGGACGGCACTCAACGACGCCGCGCGGGCAGCGATGAAACTGCCCGGCACCACGTTGGATCCGCATGGGCCCGTCGCCTTCTGGGGCTGGCTGGCCGGCGGTGGGCATTCCGCGTTGGCAGCGGCCGAGCTGGCCGGCGCGTACGCACCCGAACTTCACGTTGTCGGAACCTATGCCAACGGCGCGACGACCGATCTTCCCAGCATGTTGCCGCCCCTTGACGGGAACCAGCTCGCTGGATCCATCGGGTGGGTGCTACGAGGGATTCAAGAGGCGTATCCCGATATGACACAACCGATTGCGGATTCCCTCACCCCGCGCGGTGTGGAGATGCTGGCCAACACCAGTCGGCAGTGCATGATACAAACAGGCATCAACTACGCGTTCCGGCATCTGCAGCCATGGTTCAAGAAGGACCTCTATCAGTCGGTGCGAGAGGAGCCGCTGAACTCGATCCTGGCGATGCAGCGCATTGGCAACGTGAAACCCAGTGCGCCGGTGTACCTCTCACATAATCGGTGGGATTCCTTCGCACCCTATGAATCGGTGGTGGCCACCGCGAGGGATTGGTGCGCGCTGGGAGCGGACGTCACGTTGTGGACCAACGAACAACCACCTTTCCTCAACAAGACGGATACCAATGCACTCTTGACGGCCTTCGTCGACGGCGAGCGGAGCATGGCGTGGATCGCCGACCGCTTCAACGGTGTGCCCACCACGCCCAACTGCGGGTTGATTGAGCCATGACTGGTCCGGCTCTGGGCACCTTCGGTGTTTTCGGCCTTTTCGAGCAGTGGAAGCAACTGACTACCGCGCAACTGAGGGACATCGAGGCGCTCGGCTACGGTGCCATCTGGGCAGGCGGCTCGCCGCCGGCCGAACTCGACTGGGTTGAATCGCTTCTGGAGCGAACCGAGACACTCCAGGTGGCAACGGGCATCGTCAACATCTGGTCGGCCGCCGCCGGGCCGGTCGCCGAGTCGTTCCACCGCGTCGAGGCGGCCCATCCCGGGCGGTTCCTGCTCGGGATCGGGGCCGGGCACCCTGAGCTGGTCGCCGAGTACAAGAAGCCCTACGACGCGCTCACCGGTTACCTGGACAAGCTGGACGAGTACGGCGTGCCCAAGTCCCGCCGCGTCCTCGCCGCGCTTGGTCCACAGGTGCTCAAACTGGCCGCACGGCGGAGCGCGGGAGCCCATGCCTACCTGGTCACCCCGGAGCACACTGCCCAGGCGCGTGCCCTGGTCGGACCAGATGCGTTCCTCGCCCCGGAGCACAAGGTGGTGCTGACCACCGCCGACGAGCGCTCGCGCGAGGAGTATGTCACCGCGACGCAGGCAAGGGCCGTCGGGCGCAAGTCGCTCGGCATCTATCTCAACGGAACCAACTACGTGAACAACTGGAAGCGGTTGGGGTACACCGACGCGGACGTCGCCGCACCGGGAAGCGACGCCCTGATCGACGCCCTCGTCGCGTACGGCAGCACCGATGAGATCGCGGCCAGGCTCAAGGAACATCTGGCCGCCGGCGCGGACCACGTACCCGTACAGATCCTGACTGGACCTGACGACCTGGTTCCTGCCCTTGCCGAGCTGGCCGGAGCACTGGGCCTCCACTGATCCCACAGTCATGGTCGGACGACAATTCTTGCGGCGTTTCGCTCGGGTCCCAGGCCGATTATATCTACTTGTGTCTATATAGATGCAGTGCAATACTAAAACTATGGACGTGTTCGAGGCAGTGGCAGAACCCAGTCGACGCGCATTGCTCGACGCTCTCGTCGATGGTGAACGCACCGCCGGCGAGTTGGTGGCCACGCTGCCGGAGCTGACCCAGCCCACCGTGTCGCGGCATCTACGGGTGCTGCGGGAAGTCGGACTGGTGGAGGTACGGCCCGACGCACAGCGCCGCATCTACGCGTTGCGCGCCGACGGCCTGGTGCAGATCGACGAGTGGATCGAACGGTACCGACGCTACTGGTCCGATCACCTCGACGCCCTGGAACGTCATCTCAAAGCGACGCACAAGGAGACGAAATGACCAGCCGCGAAGGCAAGCTCACCGTCGAGGGCGATTGGGCCGCCCTGAACTTCGAGCGGCGGCTGCCCTATCCCGTCGACGCGGTATGGGCCGCCATCACCGATCCGAAGCAGCGCAATCAGTGGATGGGCGAAACGACCATCGACGCCCGAGAGGGCGGCACGATCGAGATGATTCCGCACTCTCCCCCGATTCCGCCGCAACAGAAGACGATGACCGGTCGGATCCGGGTGTGGGACCCGCCAAGGGTTTTCGAGCATGAATGGAGCCAGGCCGTCCTGTCCGCTCCCGAACCCGGCGTCGTGCGCTACGAACTCACCCCCGACGGCGACGGGACCCTGCTGAGGTTCAGCCACCGCGGCCTGACGGCCTCCGACGGCCAAGGCTTCCATCCCGGCACCCATGCCTATCTGGACCGGCTCGAGGCGCACCTCGGCGGGCAGCCGCTGCCCGACTGGGCCCAGCGTTACCAGGAAGTCGCCACGGTGCTCGGCACCCAGTGGACTCGATAGAAGGAAACAACATGCCACACAATGGAACTGATATCGCCGCACCCACCGTCGCGGTGGTCTACCACTCCGGGTTCGGTCACACTTCGACGTTGGCCCGAGCGGTCGCCACCGGCGCCGGTGAGGCCGGAGCCGATGCCACCGTCATCCACGTCGAGACCATGACCGACGAGGATTGGGACGTTCTGGACGACGTCGACGCCATGATCTTCGGCTGCCCCACCTACATGGGCAACGTGTCGGCGGGATTTCAAACCTTCGCCGAGAAGACCGGCCGGCGGTGCATGGAGGGCAGCTGGCGCGACAAGGTCGCCGCCGGGTTCACGAACTCCGGAGCCAAGAGCGGCGACAAGCTGGCCACCTTGAACTCCTTGGCGATCTTCGCCGCCCAGCACCACATGCACTGGGTGAACCTGGGTTTGGGCGCCGGATGGAACTCGGCGTCCGGCAGCGAGCACGACCTGAACCGGCTTGGCTTCTGGCTGGGTGCGGCGGCCGCCACCGATGTGGACGCCAACCCCGACCAGGTACACCCGGCTGACGTGCAGACCTGCCGCCATCTCGGGCAGCGTGTCGCGCTGGTGACGCGCCAGCTCAACATCGGCCGCACGTTCAGTCCAGCGGCTTCAGCTCCTGCAGCATCGTAGGAACCAACTCGCTGACGGTCGGGTGGATGTGCATGGTGCGCGATATCGCGGTGTAGGGCAGTTTCGCCGTCATGACGTCGAGAACGGAATGCACCACCTCGTCGCCGCCGACACCGAGGATCGCTACCCCCAGAATCTCCTCGGTCTCGGCATCCACCACCACCTTCATGAAGCCCTGGGTCTCGCCCTTCTCCACCGCACGACCGACCCTGGTCATCGGGCGCTTGCCCACCAACGCTTTTCGACCAGATTTGCGTACCTGATCGACGGTCAACCCGGCGCGGCCCAGCGGCGGATCGATGTAGAGCGCGTAGGTGGTGACCCGGTCGCTCACGCGACGCGGATCATCGTCGAGCAGATTGGCGGCGACGATCTCGAAGTCGTTGTAGGACGTGTGGGTGAACGCGCCCTTGCCGTTGCAGTCCCCCATCGCCCAGATGTGCTCGGCCGTCGTGCGTAGTTGATCGTCGACCACGACGTAGCCCCGTCCGTCGAGGTCCACGCCGGCGTTCTCCAACCCGAGATCGTCGGTGTTCGGGACGCGCCCCACCGCCAGCAGCAGGTGCGTTCCCGCGATCGCATCTGCGCCGTCGCGGGGCGTCACCTCGAAACCGCTGTCCCTCTTGGTGAAGCGAATACCGGTGGCGTTCAGCACCACGTCGATACCCTCGGCCCGGAGAATCTCGGCGATGGTGGCTGAGACGTCCTCGTCCTCACGGGAGGTCAGCCGCGGCCCCTTCTCGATCACCGTGACTCGGGCACCGAACCGCCGGTACATCTGCGCGAACTCCAACGCGATGTAACTGCCGCCCACGATCACCAGGTGCTCCGGTACCTGGTCCAGATCCAGGATTCCGACGTTGGTCAGATAGTCGATACCGTCCAGACCGGGAAACTCCGGAACCACCGCGCGGCCACCGACATTGAGAAAGATCCGATCGGCCCGCAGCAGTTCGCCGTCGACGTCGATGGTGTGCGGGTCCACGAAACGGGCATGGCCGCGGACAAGCGTCGCGCCGTTCATCCCTTCGAGCCAATCCTCGACTCCGTGGCGGTCGGCCAGCATGATCGCATCCTTGCGGGCCTTGACCTTGCCCATGTCGATGTCGATTTCGCCTGTGCCAACACCGAAATCAGCGCCGCGCCGCGCCAGATGAGCGGCATGCGCACTGGCCACAAGGGTTTTGGTGGGGATACAGCCGTAGTTGACGCAGGTGCCGCCGACCAGCTTGCGCTCGATCACCGCGACGGTCTGCCCCGCAGCGGTCAACCGGCCCGCCAGCGGTGGCCCGGCCTGCCCCGCGCCGATGACTATCGCATCGAAACTGCGCGCGGACGCCATCGGCTAGACGATCGCGGTCAGGGCCGCGATCGCGAAACCACCGAGCACCGCGACCGCATCCTCGATGAGCGCGACCGGCAGATCGTGACCACCGTTGCCGGCCACCAGACGCTTACGGGCCTCGTAACCGCCGAGGGTTCCCAGCACGGCACCGACGAGACCCGCCCCCAGCCCACCGAACGTATAGCCCCACGCGGTGCCGATCACCGCACCGGCGAACGCGCCGGTGATCAGGCGGGCGACGAACTGCACCGGTGTCTTACGGCTCGGGGTGCGCGGGAGCTGATCGGTAACCAACTCCACCACGGCAAGAATCGTCAGCACGGTGACCGTGACCGGGTGCGCCAACCACTGAGCCCAGGTGCCGTCGAGGTTGATCCAACTCAAGGCCGCGGCCCAGGCCACCGCAGCCGGTGCGGTGAATGCCCGCAATCCGGCCACCACACCGATGAAAAGAGCCAACAAGAGAACCAGAAAATGCGTCACGTCGACCTCCGAGGCCTGAAATTGTCCCCCGGACGCTAACACGCTCCAAAGCGTGGCACCTGCTGATCAGAAACGGCAGAACCGAATATCTGATGCGAGTATCGCTTTGGCACCGATCGCGGCAATCTCATCCATGATGGCGTTCACATCGCGGCGCGGCACCAGGGCACGCACCGCCACCCAGTCCGGATCCGCCAGCGGCGCAATGGTCGGTGACTCCAGCCCCGGCGTCACCTCGGTGGCCCGGTCCAAAACCGCACGGGGGCAGTCGTAATCCAGCATCAGGTACTGCTGGCCGAATACCACACCCTGCACCCGCGCGGTCAGTTGATCACGTGCGGTCGCGTTGCCGTCGCCGTCGGCCCCGTCGCGTTCGATCAACACGGCCTCCGACTCACACAGCGGCGCGCCGAATGCCACCAGGCCGTGCAGTCCCAGGGTGCGACCCGAACCGACCACGTCGGCGATCACGTCGGCGACACCGAGCTGAATCGAGATCTCCACCGCGCCGTCCAAGCGGATGACCGAGGCCTCGACGCCCTGGTCCGCAAGGTCCTTGCGGACCAGGTTGGGAAACGAGGTGGCGATTCGCTTACCCGCCAGGTCCTTCGAGCTCCATTCCCGGCCGGCGGGTCCGGCGTAACGGAAGGTGGAGTTGCCGAAGCCGAGCGACAGGCGCTCACGCACCGGGGCGTCGGAATCGGCGGCCAGGTCCCGTCCGGTGATGCCCAGATCGAGCTGACCTGAACCCACGTAGATCGCGATGTCCTTCGGACGCAGGAAGAAGAACTCGACGTTGTTGACCGGATCGACGACGGTCAGGTCCTTGGGGTCACGCCGGCGCCGGTATCCGGCCTCGGCGAGGATCTCACCGGCCGCTTCGCTGAGCGAGCCCTTGTTGGGCACCGCGACGCGCAACATCTGATCGGCCACGGCTCACAACTTCCGGTAGACGTCGTCGAGGGTCAGCCCCCGGGAGATCATCAGCACCTGGGTCCAGTACAGCAACTGGCTGACCTCTTCGGCGAGCGACTCGTCGCTCTCGTGCTCGGCGGCGAGCCACACCTCGCCGGCCTCCTCCAGGATCTTCTTGCCGAGCCCATGGACGCCGGCGTCAAGGGCGGCGACCGTGCCGCTACCGGCAGGTCTGGTGCGCGCTTTGTCGCTGAGTTCGGCAAACAGGGCCTCGAAGGTCTTCACAGGCATGAATTGTTTCATGCTCGGAGGGGGTCCATTTGTGGGGTTCCATAGAAGGGTGAGCGAATCCGTCGGCGACCAGCTGTCGACCTACACTGCCCGGGTCACGGCGATCCACGAGATCTTGGCCAAACACCTGCCGGTCGATGGTCTGATCCAGAACAACCGGGTCGCCAACCCGATCCTGCCACTCGATTGCCTGTCCGCATCCTGGGGCGCCGGCCTGGCTTCGCCCGCCACTCTCACCGTGGCGATCCATCCGGTACCGGATTTCGCGGCCGAGGTCGAACAGCTGCGATACGGCGCTGCCCCCGAGCCCGGGACCTACGAGGCACCTCGTGTCGATCCCGACGAATTCGCCCTGGTGCAGGCGCACCTGTCCAGCGTCTGGGTGGTCGTCAGGCACTGTGAGGTCTACCTGGCCCACCGTGACATCTCGCCGGACAAGCTGATCGCGGCAGCCGTCGAGATCGCCCACGCCATCGGTTGCGCGCCGTATGCCGACGACTACGAGCCTCCGCTGTTGCCGCCGAACTGGGACCCGCCGGCTTACTGCTAGGTGCTCAACGCGTTGGCGTGCATGTCCTCCAGGTTCTTACCCTTGGTCTCCTCGACCCAGCGCCACACGAACAGGAACGACAGCACCGCACAGATGGCATAGAAGCCGTACGCCGCACCCAGGAAGTTGCGCAGTTCCGGGAAGGACACGGTGATCAGCCAGTTCGCTGCCCACTGCCCAGCGGCGGCGAGGCCAAGGGCGGCCGCCCGGATGCGGTTGGGGAACATCTCGCCGAGCAGCACCCACACCACCGGGCCCCAGGACATGCCGAAGGCCACCACGAACAGGTTGGCCGCGACCAGGGCGATCGGGCCGGTGATCCCGCCGAGGAACGGTTGCTGCTCCATCAGACCGGTCGACTTGTTGAGCACCTCATGCGTCTGGGCAGTCCCGAAGAGGACGGCCATCGTGCCCAGTGTCACCGCCATTCCCACCGAACCGATCAACAGCAGCGGCTTGCGACCGATCTTGTCGATCAACGCGATCGCGATCAGCGTGGTCACGATATTGGTCACCGAGGTGATCACGGTGATGATGAACGACGAACTCTCGTCGAATCCGACGGCCTGCCACAACACATTCGAGTAGTAGAAGATCACGTTGATGCCGACGAACTGCTGAAAGACCGACAGGCCGAGGCCCACCCACACGATGCCGTAGACGCCGCCGGCCGGCTTACGCAGATCGCGCCAGGCCGCCGGCTTCTCCTGCTGAAGGGTGTCCTGGATCCGGTGGAGGGTGATCTCCAGGTTCTTCTCCCCCAGCAGCCGCGACAGCACCTTGCGAGCCTCGGGAATGCGGTGTGTGGCAACCAGATACCGGGGCGATTCGGGAATCGTGAAGGTCAGCAGGCCGTACACGACGGCGGGAATCGTCATCAACAGGAACATCCACCGCCAGGCCTCCATGTTCAGCCACAGTTCCTGGGTGGCGTCCCCGGCGATATAGGCCAGCAGTGCGTCGATACTCAGGGCCAGGAAGATGCCCGAGACAATCGCCAGCTGTTGCAGGGATCCCAGCCGGCCCCGGATTCCCGGTGGAGAGGTCTCGGCGATGTAGGCCGGGGCAATCACCGAGGCGATACCGACGCCGATACCACCGACGATTCGGAAGAACACCACCACCCACACGCTGGGGGCCAGCCCGGTGCCGATCGCGCTGATGAAGAAGAGCACCGCGGCGATCTTCATCACCGAGATACGACCGATCCGGTCGGCGATCCGGCCGGCCGTCAACGCACCGACGGCGGCACCGAGCAGCGCCGAGGCGACGGCGAAGCCCAGGACCTTGTTGTCGATGACGAAGTGCTTCTGGATGGCGTCCACCGCACCGTTGATCACTGCGCTGTCGTAGCCGAACAACAACCCGCCCAGGGCGGCGACCGCGGCGATGCGCACAGCACTGCGTCCGGACGAGTAATAGTCGTCGTCGTGAACCGCAGGAGTGCCGTCACCTACCGGACCGTGTGACATACCGTGTCCCCTCCGCACCATTTGCGTGACTGGTCACCCTCACCTTGGCACAGCGGACCCGCAGCTAGGGCCATATCCGGCAGCTGGATTCGACGTGTGTCAGGCGCTGCGTACGTCGGTGTCCGCCGCCAGCTCGGCGTGGATGGTCCGCAGGTCGGAAACATCGAGGGCACCGAGGGTTTCAACGTGCCTGCGCCGCGTCCCCGCGGGAACCTCGATATCGTTGGGTACCACCAACACCGGGCAACCCGCGGCTTCGGCCGCTACCGTTCCGGTGACCGAATCCTCTACGGCCAGGCAGTGCTCTACGGGCACCCCGAGCAGGTGTGCGGCCCGCAGGTAGGGATCCGGCGCCGGTTTGGCCCGGTCGACCTCGTCACCGCAGACGCTCACCGTGAAGTAGTGGCTACCAATGCTTTTCAGGGCCCGCTCAGTGAGCCCGCGGCGGGTGTTGGTCACCAATGCCATCGGAATCCCGGCGGCGGTGAGCCCGTCGAGCATCTCTTGGGCGCCCGGCCGCCACGGCAGTCCCTGCTCGAACAGCTCACCGGTGTAATCGTGCAGCCAGTCCGCCGTTTCGGCCATGGCAGCGGGGTCGGGTTCCAGCCCCAGATCGTCGTAGACGATGCGCATCACGCTCTCGGCCGAGCCACCGACGGTCGATTCCCGGACCTCGGGCGTGAGCACCCCGCCCATCTGCGCGTACAGCGCGTGCATGGCGATGTCCCACAGCTTTTCGGAGTCGACGAGCGTGCCGTCCATATCCCAGAGCACAGCACGCATGGCGCCCATTCTCCCATTGTCGGACCGCGTCGATAACGTGGGAGCATGACGGTATTGGTGACGGGAGCCACAGGAAACATCGGCAGGCGCGTCGTGGACGAACTAATTCGTTTGGGCGGCAGCGGTATCGGGGACATCCGCGCATTGACCACAAACCCGGCGAAGGCGGCGCTGCCCGAATCTGTGACAGCAATCACCGGATACCTGGGGAAACCGGAGACGCTGCCGGCCGCGTTCGAAGGTGTCGAATGCGTGTATCTGGCCCCGTTCCCTGCGACCGTCGGCCCGACACTCGAGCTGATGGTGCAGGCGGGCGTGCAGTACGTGGTGGCGCTGTCCGGTGGGGCGCACTGGGCGGACCACGCCGATGCGGTCACCGCTTCCGGCCTGGCGCACACCCAGCTCGGGCCCGGCGAGTTCTGTGAGAACTTCGCGATGTGGGGTCCGCAGATCAAGACCGGCACGGTCCACGATGTCAGTCCGGAGCACGTCCAGTCACCGGTGTCGATGGATGACATCGCCCGGGTGGCGGCACACCTGTTGACGGCGCCGGCGGATGCTCACCTCGGCGCGATGTACGAGCTGACCGGTCCGGCCGCGCTGTCCCGCGCCGATATCGCCCGCCAGATCGGCGCGGGAATCGGCGTGCCCGTCGAGATGCGACGGTGTAGCCGTGCCGAGGCCGAAGAGCTGTTGCGCCCCGTCATGGGTGACGCTGCGCACTGGTATCTCGACCTGTTCGATGGCGACCTGGTACAACAGTCCGCCAACGACACCGTCGAGCGGCTGACGGGCACGCCGGCCGAATCGATGGCACAGTGGGCAGCCCGCAACCGCAGCCTCTTCACGTAGCCACCCCCGGCTTGGACCGGAAACGGGAACTGTTCCGGTCCAACCGGTTTCGACTCGATCAGTCTTCCGGGTTGTAGCCGAGATTGGGGGCGAGCCAGCGCTCGGCCTCCTGCAGGGTCCAGCCCTTGCGCTTCGCGTAGTCGGCAACCTGATCCTGGGCCAACCGGCCGACCACGAAGTACTGCGACTGCGGGTGCGAGAAATACCAGCCGCTGACGGCAGCACCGGGCCACATCGCCATCGACTCGGTCAGCTCGATGCCGGTCCGCTCCTTGACGTCCATCAATTTGAAGAGCGTCGCCTTCTCGGTGTGCTCCGGGCAGGCCGGGTAGCCGGGGGCAGGCCGGACACCCACGTACTTCTCCCCGATGAGTGCCTCGTTGTCCAACTGCTCGTCGGGCTGGTATCCCCAGAACTCCTCGCGGACCCGTTGGTGCATCCGTTCGGCGAAGGCCTCGGCCAGCCGGTCGGCGAGCGACTCCAGCAGGATGGCGCTGTAATCGTCGAGAGCTGCCTTGAACTCCATGATCTTGTCCTGGCTGCCGAGCCCCGCGGTGACGGCGAAGGCGCCGACGTAGTCGGCCAGTCCGGTGCCCTTCGGCGCGATGAAGTCACCCAGCGACCGGTTCGGGATGCCGTCTCGGTGCTCACCCTGCTGGCGCAGATTGTGCAACGTGGTCAGCACCTCGGTACGGGTCTCGTCGGTGTAGACCTCGACGTCTTCGAGATTGGAGCCGACCGCGTTCGCCGGGAAGAACCCAATCACCCCGTTGGCGCGCAGCCACTTCTCCTTGATCAGGGTGTCGAGCATCTCCTGGGCGTCGTCGTAGAGCTTGCGGGCAGCTTCGCCCGAGGCCGGGTTGTTGAGGATGTCGGGGAATCGACCCTTCATCTCCCAGGCGTTGAAGAACGGCTGCCAGTCGATGTACTCGCGCAACTCGGAGAGGTCGTAATCATGAAAATCGCGTATACCGACACCCTGCGCGGGCACCGGCGGCGTGTAGCCCTCCCATTCGATGGGCGTCCGGTTGGCGCGAGCCGCCTGGAGCGTCAGCATCGGCCGGTCGTTCTTCTGGGCGTGCCGTTCGCGCAGGGAGGCATAGTCGGCCTCGGTCGCTTCCAGCAGGGCCGGCCGCTGCTTGTCGTCGAGCAGTGCGGCAGCCACCGGCACCGAGCGGGATGCGTCCTTGACCCAGACCACCGGAGCGGTGCGACGAGGCGATATCTTCACCGCCGTGTGAGCGCGCGAGGTGGTCGCGCCACCGATCAGCAGTGGGATCTCCAGGCCCTGGCGTTCCATCTCGGCGGCGAAGTTGACCATCTCGTCCAGCGACGGGGTGATCAGTCCGGACAGCCCGACGATGTCGGCGTCGTGTTCCTTCACCGCGTCCAGGATTTTCTGGGCGGGCACCATCACACCGAGATCGATCACTTCGAAGTTGTTGCACTGCAGGACGACCCCGACGATGTTCTTGCCGATGTCGTGCACATCGCCCTTCACCGTCGCCATGACGATCGTGCCGTTGGTGTCCTTCTCCCCCGTCGTGCCGGCCTCCTCCTTCTCGGCCTCGATGAACGGCAGCAGGTACGCGACAGCCTTTTTCATCACGCGGGCCGACTTCACCACCTGCGGCAGGAACATCTTGCCCGCGCCGAAGAGGTCACCGACGACGTTCATGCCGTCCATCAGCGGGCCCTCGATCACCTCGATCGGACGGCCACCTGCGGCGGCGATCTCGGCTCGCAGTTCCTCGGTGTCGGTCTCGACGTCGGCGTCGATGCCTTTGACCAGGGCGTGCGTGATCCGCTCGCGGACCGGGAGGCTGCGCCACTCGGCTGTTGCTCGATCGTCGCCCTTGTCTGCCTTGCTGTTGAACCTCTCGGCGATCTCCAGGAGCCGCTCGGCCGCATCCTCGCGACGGTTCAGCACGACGTCCTCGATGCGATCGCGCAGTTCAGGGTCGATCGAGTCGTAGGGCACCAGCGCACCGGCGTTGACGATGCCCATGTCCAAACCGGCCTTGATGGCGTGGAACAGGAAAACGGCGTGGATCGCCTCGCGGACCGGGTTGTTGCCCCGGAACGAGAACGACACGTTGGAGATGCCGCCGGAGATGTGCACCCCGGGAAGATTCTCCTTGATCCAGGCACAGGCCTCGATGAAGTCGATCCCGTACGTCGCGTGCTCCTCGATACCGGTCGCCAGCGCGAAGCAGTTCGGGTCGAAGATGATGTCCTCGGCCGGGAAGCCGACCTCTTCGGTCAGGATCCGGTAGGCGCGCCCGCAGATTTCCTTGCGGCGCTCCAGGTTGTCGGCCTGCCCCTGTTCGTCGAAGGCCATCACGACCACGGCGGCGCCGTACTTGCGGCACAGCCGGGCCTCGCGGATGAACTTCTCCTCGCCCTCCTTCATGGAGATCGAGTTGACGATCGGCTTGCCCTGCACGTTCTTCAGGCCTGCTTCGATGACGTCGAACTTGGAGGAGTCGATCATCACCGGGACGCGGCTGATATCCGGTTCGGCCGCGATCAGCTTGGTGAACCGATCCATCGCGGCGACGCCGTCGATCATGCCCTCGTCCATGTTGATGTCGATGACCTGCGCACCGACCTCCACCTGCTGCAGCGCGACCGACAACGCGGTGTCGTAGTCCTCGGCCTTGATCAGGTTGCGGAACCGGGCGGAGCCGGTGATGTTGGTGCGCTCACCGATGTTGACGAACAGGGAGTCCTTGGTGATGTTGAGCGGCTCCAGGCCCGAGAGCCGGGTGGCGAGCTCCACCTCCGGCACCTCACGCGGCGCCTTGCCCTCCACGACCTTGGCGATCTGCGCGATGTGCGCCGGCGTTGTTCCGCAGCAGCCCCCGGCCAGGTTGATCAGGCCGGCCTCGGCGAACTCGGCGATGTAGGAGGCCTGACTCTCCGGGGACTCCTCGTACTCGGCGAAGGCGTTGGGCAGGCCGGCGTTCGGGTAGCAGGACACGAAGGTGTCCGCGATCCGCGACATCTCGGCGATGTAGGGCCTCATCTCCGGGGCGCCGAGGGCGCAGTTCAGCCCCACCGCGATCGGGTTGGCGTGCCTGATCGAGTTCCAGAACGCCTCGGTGACCTGACCGGACAGCGTCCGCCCGGAAGCATCGGTGATGGTGCCCGAGATGATCACCGGCCAGCGGCGTCCGCGGTCCTCGAACAGCGTCTCGAGGGCGAACACCGCGGCCTTGGCGTTCAGGGTGTCGAAGATCGTCTCGATGATGATGAGGTCGGCACCGCCGTCGACCAGGCCGCCGGCAGCTTCGAGATAGGCGGCAACCAGCTGGTCGTAGGAGACGTTGCGGGCTCCGGGGTCGTTGACGTCCGGCGAGATCGACGCGGTCCGCGTCGTCGGGCCGAGCGCCCCGGCGACGTAGCGCGGCTTGTCCGGGGTGCTGAACTCGTCGCAGGCCTTACGGGCCAGGGCCGCGCCGGCGTAGTTCAGCTCGTAGCTCAGGTCCGCCATGTCGTAGTCGGAAAGCGAGACCGCGTTCGCGTTGAACGTGTTGGTCTCCAGGATGTCGGCGTCCGCCTCCAGGTACTCGCGGTGGATCGCCTCGATGATCTGCGGCTGCGTCAGGTTCAGCAGGTCGTTGTTGCCCTGAAGATCGCTCGGCCAGTCCTTGAACCGCTCGCCCCGGTAGCCGGCCTCGTCTGGCCGGTCCCGCTGGATCGCCGTGCCCATCGCGCCGTCGATCACCATGATCCGCTGGCGCAGAGCTGCGGTCAGTGCGTCGGTGCAGTCGGGGCGGATGTTCGGCTCAAACCCGTTCACGTGCACTCCTTCCGTAACGGAAGGCGTCCTTGACTCTGCCGAGCGTGGCGGATACCGAGGGGGATCCAGTCCCCCCCAGACAACCGTTGCAACGCCTCTCGACCAGAAGAGTCTACGTCGCCACCCGATCGACGTCTGGACGCCCAACGCGTCGCTGCGATCGACCCGACCTGCTTGGCGACGCGTGCCCCTGACCAGATTGCAGCCGAACGTATTTCGTGTCGACTGCCCCGTCACCCACCACTACGCGCTGCGACCAGGTGTCCAGCAGGTCGGTGTCGTAGGCAGACTTGTCGGCGGCAGCCATACAAACAGGATAGTCCGTCTATCAAATGCCGCTGTTCGGCGCCGCGGCGACCCGCACGTACAACGGGCTCATCGGCACCATCCAAGGCTTAGGCTGAAGGTGTGACACCGTCGTATCCGAACGCCGGCCGGCGTATGAACCTGCCCGATTTGAAGGACGCCACCGTCGTGGCGGCTTTCGAGGGCTGGAATGACGCCGGCGACGCGGCCAGTGACGCGCTGGACCACCTGGATGCGATCTGGGAAGCCCAACCGATCGTCGAGATCGACGACGAGTCGTACTACGACTATCAGGTGAACCGCCCGGTGATTCGTCAGGTCGACGGCGTCACCCGCGAACTCGTGTGGCCCTCGATGCGGATCTCGCACTGCCGCCCCCCGGGCAGCAACCGCGACGTGGTGCTGATGCACGGCGTCGAACCCAACATGCGCTGGCGCACCTTCTGCGCCGAGTTGCTGGCCATCGCCGACAAACTGAACGTGCAGACCGTGGTGATCCTGGGCGCGCTGCTGGCCGACACCCCACACACCAGGCCGGTGCCGGTATCGGGCTCGGCGTATTCCGCCGAGTCGGCGAAGGTCTTCGGGCTGGAGGAAACCCGCTACGAAGGTCCGACCGGGATCGCCGGGGTGTTCCAGGACGCCTGCGTCCAGGCCGGTATCCCAGCGGTGACGTTCTGGGCGGCGGTTCCGCACTACGTGTCGCAGCCGCCCAGCCCCAAGGCGACGGTGGCCCTGTTGCGCCGGGTCGAGGACGTGCTGGACGTCGAGGTGCCATTGGCCGATCTGCCCGCCGCCGCCGAGGAGTGGGAGCAGGCCGTCTCCGAGATGACGGCCGAGGACGAGGAGATCGCCGAATACGTCGCCTCCTTGGAGGAGCGCGGCGACGCCGAGGTCGACATGAACGAGGCACTCGGCAAGATCGACGGCGACGCGCTGGCCGCTGAGTTCGAGCGCTACCTGCGTAGGCGCGGACGTTAGCACTCAAGAGGGGCGCCGTCGGCGCGGGTGATAGCTACACCCGCTCCGGCTTCGGCGCCTGCCACACCCCGTTGACGGCGTCCGGCTTGGGCCAGTACAACCGCAGCACCACCACGAACGGCCCTTTCGGTGCGGGCAGCCAGTTGGCCTCCTTGCCTGCACCCGGGGATTGGTTCTGGATCGACAACGTGTAACCGCCGTCGGGATCAGCGACCAGGTCGGGCAGCATCTCGGAGTTGATCAGGTAGCGATTGATCGGGTTGGCCACCAGCAGGCTGGACGGCAGCTGATACATGGTCAGCGACCAGAACGCGTTGACCGGCGGCAGCTGGCCCTTGGCGAACCGATAGGTGTATTTCTGCGATCCGCTCAGCGGTTGCCCACTGGCATCGGCCGTCGCGCTCGGGTAGATCGCCTCGGCGGCCGTGTTGCCATAGATGCCCAGCACCGCGCCGGCCATCCGGTACAGGTAGTTGCCCTTCAGGTCCTCGGCGGTACCGAAGAACTGCGCCGAACCGACCTCACCGGTGTCGACCTTGTCCTTCTTGAGCGTGTTGAACTCGGCCCAGGCGTCGGCCATGCCGGCCTCGATCGCCTTGCGCCGCTCCGGCGCCAGCTTGTCGGCATCGAAGTCACCCTCGGGGCCGATGCCGATGCTGGCGAACCGGTCGCGCAGCTCCTTCTCCTGGGGCAGCACCGGGGCGAATCGCAATGCGAAGTTGAGGGTTTCGAAGAACTGCGGTGAGGTCTTCTGCTGGTCGGGAGTCAACGGCGGGGCGAAATCGATCGGGGCGGCGGCCGGCGGCGCGGGCTGATTGAGATACGCCGACAACGGCGTCACCTGGTAGCCGGACTGGATCTTCTCGACCGCGTCGAGATCGGACTCGCCGAACAACTGGGTGCGGTACAGCACCATCATCAGATCGGTGTCCGAGCGGATCACCTCGTTGATGCCCTCGGGTTTGTCGCCCTTCCAATTCGGGCCGGCCAGCAGGAACTTCCCGCCGCCGTTACCTGTGGTGCGGCTGCCCACGTAGGCCTCGTTGTAGGTGTAACCGTCGACGAACTGCAATGAGTAGTAGCGGTCCTGCTCGATCGGCGGGACGGTGAGCACCAGCGGTTCGGTGCGCAGGTCGGCGCCGAGGCTGGAATATGGGGTGTCAGAGTTCGGTGTCTGGATCGCCCCGTCCTGCGGCCCGTACACCCGGGCGGTGCTGTGTACCTCGTTCCAGCCGCCCTTGTACTCGGGATCGGAGGTGTCGACGAAGTAGGAGTGCATCACCCGGTAGTTGTCGACCATCGGGAAGCCGTAGATGTAGGCCTCCTTGGCGATGGCCCGCACCTGTTCGAGGGGTACCTCGGCGGGCGGTGCCCCGCCCGGCGGCGCCGGGGTGGTCTCGGCGGCACGCTCGGTGCCGGCACACCCGGCCAGGACGGCGGTCAGCAGGAACACCGCGGCAAGGCGCATCACGGCTTCTCCAGGGCCTCGATGCGGGCGCTGGTCGAGCGGCCCAGTGCGGCAGCCTCGGCGTCGAGTTTCGGCAGCAGCGTCGGAGTGAACTTGCGGATGTCGCGTTCGGCCAGCGGCGTGGTGACGAACGGCCGGATCCACCGGAACGCCCCGACCCATTCCGGGCTGTAGATGCGCTTCTTGCGTCCCTCGATGCCCTTGACGAAGGCCGCACCGCAGGCGTCGACGGTGGTGGTCCGGTTCAGGGGCGGCGGCAGCTTCGACAGCATTTCCTGGAAGGCCGACAGGTCCGACTTGGCGTCCTGCACCAGCGGGGTGTCGATCCAGCTCATGTGCGCCGAGCCGACGTCGACGCCGAGGTGGGCCACCTCGAGGCGCAGCGTGTTGGCGAAGTACTCGGCACCGGCCTTGGAGGCGTGATAGGCGGCCAGCCCGGGTGCCGAGGTGAAGGCCGCGAGCGAGGACACCACCAGCACGTACCCGCGGCGCTTGACGACGGACGGCAGCGTGGCCCGCACGGTGTTGAACACGCCGGTCACGTTGATGTCGATGACCCGCTTGAACGCCTCGGGGTCCACCTGCAGGACCGAACCGAAGCTGGCGATGCCGGCGTTGGCCATCACGATGTCGATGCCGCCGAAACGCTCGACGGCGGCGTCAGCGGCCTTCTGCATGGCGGCCAGATCGCGCACGTCGGCCAGCGCCGTCAACACATGCTCCTCGCCGAGTTCGGCGGCCAGCGCGCTCAACGGCGCCTCATCGAGGTCGGTGAGCACCAGCTTGGCGCCCCTGCGTCGGAGTCGGCGGGCCACCTCGGCACCGATCCCGCGTGCACCGCCGGTGATGAAGACGACTTTCCCGTTCACTGAGCCCATGGTGGCTAAACCTACCCGCCGGGACCGTTACAGATCCACACCCAGCAGTGCGTCGACAGTGGCGGCCACGGTACCCGGCGCTTCGGTGTCATGCCCGCCGTAGGCCAACGCATCGGTACACCAACCATCCAGTGCGGCAAGCGCTTTCGGGGTGTTCAGATCGTCGGCGAGGTATTGACGCACCCGGGCCACCACATCGGTGGCATCCGGACCGGCGGGCAGCGCCGTGGCGGTGCGCCACTGTTTCAGCCGGACGTTGGCCGCCTCCAGCACCGCGTCGCTCCAGAACCGGTCGGTGCGGTAATGCCCGGCGAACAGCCCGAGCCGAATGGCCGACGTGTCGACGCCCTGCGCGCGCAGCCGGGACACCAACACCAGGTTGCCGCGGCTCTTGCTCATCTTGTGCCCGTCCCAGCCGATCATGCCGGCGTGCACGTAGTGGCGGGCGAATCTCCGCTCCCCCGTGACGGATTCGGCGTGCGCTGCGGAGAACTCGTGGTGCGGGAAGATCAGGTCGCTGCCGCCACCCTGGATGTCCAGTCCGGAGCCGATGCGGGTGAGCGCGATCGCCGAGCACTCCACGTGCCAGCCGGGCCGGCCCGCTCCGAACGGTGACGGCCAGCTGGGCTCACCGGGCCGTTCGGCACGCCACAGCAGGGCGTCGAGCTCGTCGCTCTTGCCTGTGCGATCGGGATCACCGCCCCGCTCGCCGAACAGCCGAAGCATGGTCTCGCGGTCGTAGCCCGACTCGTAGCCGAACTGCGCAGTGGCGTCGGCGCGGTAGTACACGTCGGGGTATTGGGCGTCGTCGACGACATAGGCCGCACCCGAGGCAAGCATCTTCTCCACCAACTCGACCACCTCGGAGATGGTCTCGGTGGCGGCCACGTAGTCGCGCGGGGGCAGCACCCGCAGTGCCCCCATGTCCTCGCGGAAGAGCTGGGTTTCGCGGTCACCCAGGTCACGCCAGTCGATGCCGTCGCGGTCGGCCCGCTCGAACAGCGGATCGTCCACATCGGTGACGTTCTGCACGTAGTGCACGGTGTGCCCGGCGTCCAGCCACAGCCGGTGCACCAGGTCGAAGGTCAGGTAGGTCGCGGCGTGGCCCAGATGGGTGGCGTCATAGGGGGTGATGCCGCACACGTACATGGTGGCCGTCGGTCCCGGCGTGACCGGACGTACCTGCCGGTCAGCGCTGTCGTACAGCCGCAGCTGCGGACCACGCCCTTCCAGCACCGGAATTGACGGTGCCGACCACGATTGCATGGCTTCGACTCTAAGGTGCTCGCTCAGGACGGCCTCCCGCCGGTCGGTCCCGCACAGTTCTCCCAAGTCAGACAACGCCGCCGACGATTCCATTCCCGGACCGCTGCGGAGACCGCTCACCGGGCCACCCCGATCGCCTCCAACAGGATCGGCGCCAGCTCTTTGCGGCACATCACGAAATCCGGCAGGTACGGGTCGGCCCGGTTGTAGCGCAGCTCCGAGCCGTCGAGACGGGACGCGTGCAGTCCCGCGGCCAGGA
Source organism: Mycobacterium sp. DL440 (assembly GCF_011745145.1). Lineage (NCBI taxonomy): Bacteria > Bacillati > Actinomycetota > Actinomycetes > Mycobacteriales > Mycobacteriaceae > Mycobacterium > Mycobacterium sp. DL440. Next base: position 2,738,349 of record NZ_CP050191.1, read on the forward strand.
CCACGCCCGCGGGCGCCGCCGAATCCCATTCCCACTGCCCGCCGGCGTGGATGTAGGCGTCGACGTCACCGCGCACCACGGCCATCGCCTTGGCGCCGGCCGAGCCGATGCGCACCATCCGGAAATCGAGCTGCTCGCGCATCCGCCACAGCACCGCCGGAGGTCGATTCGAACTCGCGGTGATCAACAGCGGACCGTCGCGGCGCGGCGAGGGCGGACTGACGGTGTCGCTGCGGTACACCTCACCGCGCGCGGGCAGGGCCACCACGGCGTCCGACAGACCACCGTCGACGCCGACCGAGCGCTGCCACAGGGCGATGTGCACGGCCCAGTCCTCACGCCCTGGCAGGGAGAACTCATGCGTGCCGTCGACGGGGTCGACGATCCACACCCGATCGGCGTCGACGCGGGACAGGTCGTCGACCGCCTCCTCGCTGAGCACGGAGTCGCCGGGACGGGCCTCCGCCAGCCGGTCCAGGATCAGTACGTTGGACCGCCGGTCCCCCTCGTCGCCGAGGTAGTAGGGGTCGTAGAAACCGACCTCCTCGCGTACGGCCAGCAACAGCTCGCCGGCCTCCTTGGCCACTGCGGCAGCCAGGTCGGCGTCGGTCGAGTGCACCGGTCAAGTATCGGTGGCCCGCCGAATTGGTGTGCTGGCGGGGCCCGTTGTGCCATTAGGGTCGGGCCATGAGCGAGCAGACCCCCGTAGAAAACTTGTCCGACTCGTGGCGCTGGAAGTTCGATTTCTTCAACACCTACGGCCTGCCGAGCGCGAGCCCCGAGGCCAAGGCCGCATACCGCAACCTCAGCTTGATGGCCAAGCTGCGGCTCACGTCGAACATCCTGGCGTTCCTGTTCGGGCCGCTCTACTACTTCGTCAAGGGCATGTGGCGCAAGGGTTTGACGCTGTTGGCGTTGGTCATCGCGGTGGCCGTAGTCCTGGTGGTGCTCGATGTCAGCGACACGATCGGCCGGGCCGTCAGCTTCGGCGTCTTCGCGCTGGCGATGTCCACCGCCAACTACGCCTACTACCTGCACGTGGTGCGCGGCAGCCAGTCGTGGAATCCGTTCGAGGGGTTCGGGCGCGCCCGCTAGAGCCCGGCTAGAAGGCCGGCCACGGGATCGGCCGGTGCCGATCCGGCGTCGGCATCACCGGATTGCTCAGCAGCCCAACGATTCTGGACCGCAAGGCGGCGATCTCGGCGTCGGTGATGTGTGCGCACAACTGCTCGGCGACACCGCCGAACCCATCACGCAGGGCCACGATGTCAGCCAGGGTTTCGTCATCGACAGGCTTGCCGGCCCAGCCCCACAGCACGGTCCGCAGCTTGTCCTCCACGTGCAGGCTCACCCCGTGGTCCACGCCGAAGACCGCGCCGTCGAGGCCGGCCAGGATGTGCCCGCCCTTGCGGTCGGCGTTGTTGATGAGCACGTCGAACACTGCCATCCGGAACAGTCGGGGATCATCTGCGTGCACCAGCGTCACCTCGTCGCCGGCGTAGTCGTAGGCCTGCAGGATGGGCAGGAAACCCGGCGGGAGATGTCCGGCCGGCAGCAGGTCCACCAGATCGGGTCCTGAATCCGGCTCGTCCCCCACCTGATCACCGGGCTGGTCCACCCACAGCTGCAGCATGCCCGGCCCCGCAGGTCCGTCACGAATAATGGTGTGGGGCACGACATTCCAACCCAATGCGGCCGAGACCAGGTGGGCGCCCAGCTCGCGGCCGGCCAGCGTGCCGTCGGGAAAATCCCACAGCGGGGCTTCACCCCGGATCGGCTTGTAGACGCAGTGCACCTGCCGCGCGCCCAGGTTGGCCTCGCACAGGAAGGTGGCGTTGCTCGCCGACCGGATGCGGCCGATCACCGTCAACTCGCCGTCGGCCAGGACCTCGCCATCGTCGGGGTCGGGGCCCGGGTCCGGCTCGGGGCTAGGACTCTGCGTCATCGTCGGATCCGGCCACCTCACCGCGCCGATAACCGTTGGTGCGCACGCAGATGTGCCCGTCGGGATCCAGCGGCTCATCGCACAGCGGGCAGGGCGGGCGTCCGGCCGAGATCACCCGGTTGGAGCGGGTGGCGAACTCCCGGGCCGACTCCGGGCTGAGAAACACCCGCACGGCGTCGGGGCCCTCCTCGGCGTCGTCCAGCACCACCGAGGCGTCGAACTCGCCCTCGGAAACCGCCAGCAGCTCCACCACGACGGTCTGCGCTTCCGAATCCCAGCCCAGGCCCATCGTCCCCACCCGAAACTCGGCATCGACCGGGGTGACCAGCGGCAGCAGGTCACTGACTTCACCGGTGTCCGGCGGGATCGGCGTGCCGAAACGGCGATTGATCTCGGTCAACAGGGCGGCGATGCGCTCGGCCAGCACCGCGACCTGCTGCTTCTCCAAGATCACCGAGATCACCCGCTTGTCGTGGACAGCCTGCAAATAGAAAGTCCGGTTACCGGGTTGGCCGACGGTCCCGGCCACGAAACGGTCGGGAGTGCGAAAGACGTGAATTGCGCGGGACATGGCACCTTCCAAAATACCGGTATCGGTACCGCGGGTCAGTTGGTGGACCCACCCACCACGGCGTCGGTGGCCGGTTTGGCGGCCAGCCCGGCGCTCAACTGCGTGCCGGTGTGATTGATGTGCATCACGAATGGGCGCAGCTCGGTGTAGCGGATCACGCTCATCGACGCCGGGTCGGCGGTGATCCGCTGGAACCCGTCCAGGTGCACGCCCAACGCGTCGGCGAGCACCGCCTTGATCACGTCGCCGTGCGTGCACGCCAGCCACAACACGTCGGCACCGTGCTCATCGGCCAGCGCACGGTCGCGTTCCCGCACCGCAGCGACCGCCCGGGCCTGGACCTGGGCCAGGCCCTCGCCCTCGGGGAACACCGCCGCACTGGGCTGCTGCTGGACCACTGACCACAGGGGTTCCTTCACCAGTTCGCCGATGGCGCGCCCGGTCCAACTGCCGTAATCCACCTCGGTGAGCCGTTCGTCAACGACCGGCTGCAGCGTCAGCGCCTCGGCCAGCGGCGCCACCGTGCGTGCGCAGCGCAACAACGGAGAGTGCACGATCGCGGTCACCGGCAGCTCGCCGATCCGCGCCACCAGGCCGGCGGCTTGTTCGGCACCGCGTTCGTCGAGGTCGACGCCCTCGCTCCGGCCCGCCAGGGTGTGTGCGGTGTTCGAGGTCGAGCGGCCATGCCTCAGCAGGATCACGGTCATATGGGCTCCTCGCGCCGGCGCTCGTCGGTCATAGGTCAGCTTTCACGGTCTGGATCATTGCGCCACAACCACCCCGGTACCCAGCAGTGCCAGCACCACCACGCCCAGCACCACCCGATAGCCGACAAACCAGTACATGCTGTGCGACACCAGGAATTTCAGGAACCAGGCGATCGCCGCGAGGCCGACGATGAACGCGATCACCGTGGCCACCAGCAGCTGGGCGCCGGTGGCGCTCATCCCCTCCCCGACCGGATGAAACGCATCGGGCAGCGAGAAGATGCCGGAGGCGAACACCGCCGGAATCGCCAGCAGGAAACCGAACCGGGCGGCCAACTCGCGCTCCATCCCGAGGAACAGGCCGGCGCTGATGGTCGCACCGGAACGCGACACCCCCGGCACCAGTGCCAGGCACTGGGCCAGGCCGACGATGATGCTGTCGCGCCAGGTCAGCTGCTCGACGCGGCGAACCTGCCTGCCGTAATACTCAGCCGCGGCGATCACCGCCGAGAACACGATCAGCGCCGTGGCCACCAGCCACAGATTGCGTGCGCCGGTGCGGATTTCATCTTTGAACAGCAGGCCGAACACGCCGATCGGAACGCTGCCGATGATCACCCACCAGCCCAGCCAGTAGTCGGAGGACCGGTGTGGCGCATTGAACAGCCCGGCGAACCAGGCCTTGATGATCCGGCCGATATCGCGCGCGAAGTACACCAGCACGGCGAGCTCGGTGCCCAGCTGGGTGACCGCTGTGAACGAGGCGCCTGCGTCGTCGTCGAAGAACACCCGGGACGTGATCGCGAGGTGCCCCGACGACGAGACCGGCAGAAACTCGGTGAGCCCCTGGACAATCGACAACACAACCACTTGCAGCCAGGACATGGCACCGACGTCAGTCACGACGACGACCGTACCGTGACGCCGGCAGTGAGATGCGTCAGCGAGCGGCGCGCGAAACCGGCTGCGCGTCGGCGACGGCGTCCCGGACCGTTGCCGACAGGCTGCGTTCATCAGACAGGTCGATATCGGTCAGTTTGCGGCTGGCCATGGCCACCACATCGTCCTCGACCGGAACGGGTCCGGACAGGCGCGGACGGTAGACCTCGATCACGAGTTGCTGACGTTCGATGTGGAAAGAAAAACTCCGGCCATCGCCAACTTGGCCAAACCCACTGGCGTGTACACCAGTGGAAATATCCTCCATAGCAAACTCCCGGTTACCCAGTTCCCGGTCTGCGGCGAGGGTCATGGTCGAACCATACCTCTACTTATGCCGCGATGGTTGCAGACGCGACCATTTCCGATCGAGAGCCATGCCTAGACTGGATTCCTGCACGTCACCGACCATCCGTTCCCGACCGAGAGCCCTCCGTTGCGCCCAATCCTTGCAGGTCAGCCAGTTCGCGCCGGCCTCATTGCGCTGGCCCTGCTGCTCACCGCGGGCTGCACGTCCAACCCCGCCGACACCCCGCCGCCCACCATCGAGCCCGCTCAGGCCGCAGTTTCGCCCCCGGTCACCACCACACCGGACGGCGAGATCCGACAATTACGCGGACACGCGGTGAGCGCGGTGTTCGACTCAGCAACCGGCACACTGGCCGTTCTGACCCCCGCGTCCGAAGGCCAGTCGACCCTGAGCCTGCTGACGGGCAGCCGGCCGCCGCGCGAGGTGACGCTGATGCCCGCGGCCACCGCGCTCAGCGTCGACGGCAAGGGTGGAGTCCTGGCGTCCACCCGGGGCGGATACTTCCGGGTCGACCTCGCCGACGCCAAGGCCAGCAAAGTCGACGTGGACGGCGCCCAGGGCGTCGACTTCACCGCGGTCGCCATGCGCGCCGACGGCAATCCGGTGCTGGGCAGTGCCGACGGAGCGGTCTACACATTGGGCAGCGACCACACCGTGGCCGCCCAGCTCAAGATCTTTGCCCGGGTGGATTCGCTTGTCACACAAGGAAACACCGCAGTGGTTCTGGACCGCGGGCAAACCTCGGTGACTGCCGTCAACCCCAGCGGCACCAAAGCCGCGCAGGCACTGCGGGCCGGCGAAGGCGCCACCACCATGGCCGCCGATGCGCGCGGCCGGGTCCTGGTCGCCGACACCCGCGGCGACGAGCTACTGGTGTTCGGCGCAGATCCCTTGATCATGCGCCAGCGTTACCCGGTACCCGCCGCCCCCTACGGCCTGGCCGGGTCCGACAAGCTGGCCTGGGTGTCGCAGACCGCGGCCAATACCGTGATTGGTTACGATCTCTCCACCGGCATACCGGTGGAAAAGGTGCGTTATCGAACCGTGCAGCAACCGAACTCCCTGTCCTACGACGACAAGACCGACACCCTCTACGTGGTGTCGGGGTCCGGAGCGGGTATCCAGGTGATCGGCAGCGCGTCGGGTCGCCGATGACCACCATCCAACAGGGCCGCATGCCACCGGGGTGGGAAAAGGTCGTCGCCGAAGACCGTTCCGAGGAATACGACTGGATACCGTTGCGGCTACCGCCCGATGTCACCAGGATCAGCGCCTCGATCCGCTTGTCCATCGAGGCCGAGTACCGCGGCTGGGAACTGACCCGCGTGCGGGCCTATACAGATGGGAGCCGACGGGTGCTGTTGCGCCGCAAGAAATCCGCGTCATCCATGCCGGGCACACCCCAGGCACCTTCGCTGTGATGTACGCGGCTCTGCGGCGGGCATTCTTCCTGGTGCCCCCGGAACGAATTCACCAGTGGGTGTTCGCCCTTCTGCGTGCCGTCACCGGTCCGGCGATCCCGCGGCGGGCACTCGCACGCCGGCTGGCGCCCGCCGATCCAGTGCTGGCCAGCACGGTGTTCGGGGTGCGGTTCCCCGGTCCCATGGGCCTGGCCGCCGGTTTCGACAAGGACGGCCGCGGCGTGGAGACCTGGGGTGCGCTGGGCTTCGGCTATGCCGAGGTCGGCACCGTCACGGCGCAACCGCAACCGGGGAATCCCGAGCCCCGGCTGTTCCGGCTGCCCGAGGACCATGCGCTGCTCAACCGGATGGGTTTCAACAACGAGGGCGCCGGAGCGTTGGCGATCCGACTGGCCCGGCACACCCCCGACGTGCCGATCGGGGTGAACATCGGCAAGACCAAGCTGACCCCGGCCGAAGACGCCGTCGCCGACTACGCCGAGAGCACCCGATTGGTCAGTGCACTGGCCGCCTACATCGTCGTCAACGTCAGCTCACCCAACACCCCCGGACTGCGGGATCTGCAGGCAGTGGAATCACTGCGGCCGATCCTGGCCGCGGTCAAGGCCGAGACGGACAAGCCGGTGCTGGTCAAGATCGCCCCCGACCTCTCCGATGCCGATGTCGACGAAATCGCGGACCTGGCAGTCGAATTGGGGCTGGCGGGAATCGTCGCCACCAACACCACCGTGTCGCGTGACGGGTTGGCCACAGCCGGTGTCACCGAACTGGGTGCCGGCGGGGTCTCCGGACGCCCGGTCGCACACCGGTCACTGGAGGTGTTGCGCCGGCTGTACTCGCGGGTGGGCGACAAGCTCGTGCTGATCAGCGTCGGCGGCATCGAGACCGCCGACGACGCGTGGGAACGGATCACCTCCGGGGCCACCCTTCTGCAGGGCTACACCGGGTTCATCTACGGCGGCGGCCTGTGGGCCAAGCACATCCACGACGGTATCGCCGAGCGGTTGCGCGCCGGCGGGTTCACGTCGCTGAGCGACGCGGTGGGTTCGGCTGCACGCTGACACCACCGCGCGCTGAGCACTACTTCTGCTCGTAGGTGCCGTGGATGACGGCGCGGGCGATGGCCTGACCAAAGAGGTTGAAGCCCAGATAGGCCGGGGTCGCGCCCTCGGGCAGCTCCAACGATTCGACCGGCAGTGCGTGCACGGCGATGTAGTAGCGATGCGGACCGTGACCGGCGGGCGGGGCCGCACCGAGGTAGCGCTTCAGGCTCGCGTCGTTGGTGAGCGTGACCGCGCCACCGGGCAGGTCGCCGCCGTCGCCGGCCCCGGCGGGCAGCTCGGTCACCGAGGCGGGCAGGTCGGCCACCGCCCAGTGCCAGAAGCCCGAGGCGGTCGGGGCATCCGGGTCGTACACCGTGACCACGAAGCTCTTGGTCTCGTCGGGGAAGCCCGACCAGCTCAGCTGCGGCGAGGTGTCCGAACCGCCGGCCCCCATGATCCCGCTGACCTGGTCATTGGCCAGTGGCTGGCTATCGCTGACCGACTCGGAGGTCAGGGTGAACGTCGGCAGCTTCGGCAGGCTGTCGTACGGAGATGTGCTCATGGTTCCCTCTCGTCGTGACTCGTGCAGTCAGCAGTTCCGCAAAAAGTGTTCCAGAACGCCCGCGCCGAATTGCAGCGCGTCCACCGGCACCCGCTCGTCGACACCGTGGAACAGCGCCGCGAAGTCCAGTTCGGGCGGCAGCCGCAGCGGAGCGAACCCGAAGCAGCGAATCCCCAACCGCTGGAACGACTTCGCGTCGGTCCCGCCCGACATCATGTAGGGCACGGTGCGGGCGTCGGGATCGAGTGCCAGGATCGCGGCGTTCATCGCGTCCACCAGATCACCGTCGAACGTGGTCTCGTAGGACGGCAGATCCCGCTCCCAGCTGCGCGTCACATCGGGACCGATCAACTCGTCGACCTCGCGCTCGAAGGCCTCCTTGCGGCCCGGCAGCACCCGGCAGTCGATCACGGCTTCCGCCGATGCGGGGATGACGTTGGCCTTGTAGCCGGCCTTGAGCATGGTCGGGTTGGCGGTGTCGCGCAGGGTGGCCGACACGATCCGGGCCACGCCGCCGAGTTTTGCGATGGTGCCGTCCAGGTCCGGCGAGGTCACGTCGAAGTCGTAGCCGGTCTCCTCGGCCACGGCGGTGAGGAACTCTTCCACTGCGGGATTGAGCACCAACGGGAACTGGTGACGGCCCAGCCGGTCGACGGCACCGGCGATGGCCGTCACGGCGTTGTCGTCATGCACCATCGAGCCGTGCCCGGCCCGGCCGCGTGCGGTCAGACGCATCCAGGCCAGTCCCTTTTCGGCGGTCTCGATCAGGTACAGCCGCCGCTCCCCGCCGTCCTTGCGCGGCACGGTCAGGGAGAACCCGCCCACCTCACCGATCGCCTCGGTCACGCCCTCGAACAGGTCTGGCCGGTTGTCCACCAGCCAGTTGGCGCCGTAGGTGCCACCGTGTTCCTCATCGGAGACGAACGCGAACACCAGGTCGCGGGGCGGGACGATGCCGGACCGCTTGAAATGCCGGGCCACCGCGATGGTCATCCCGACCATGTCCTTCATGTCCACCGCGCCGCGGCCCCAGACGTAGCCGTCCTTGACCGCACCCGAGAACGGGTGCACGCTCCAATCGGCGGGCTCGGCCGGGACGACGTCGAGGTGCCCGTGGATCATCAGGGCGCCGCGACTGGAGTCGGCACCGGGCAACCGGGCGAAGACATTGCCGCGCCCCGGCGCCCCGGCCTCGACGTATTCCGTCTCGTAGCCGACCTCGTGCAGCTGCTCGGCCACCCAGTGGGCACACTCTGCTTCAGGCTTGGTGGTGGCCGGGTCACCGGTATTGGAGGTGTCGAATCGGATGAGCGCACTGACGAGATCGACTACCTCGTCCGCGCTGGAGGCGGGGACCGTCACAGTCCCATTGGTACCACCGATTCGGTCCGGGACGCCGGTTTGGGTCTTGGGCACCCAATCCGATAGCCTTAGGCGCCCAACCCCGAGTGGTTGGCAAGTCCGAGTGGCGGAATGGCAGACGCGCTAGCTTGAGGTGCTAGTGCCCTATTAACGGGCGTGGGGGTTCAAGTCCCCCCTCGGACACACGACTGAGGCGAGCGAAATGGACGCTCGCGTTCATTTCCGAGCCGATGGAGTGTGTTGAGCGGCGAAGCCGCGATCACACACACAATCAGGCCGGGATCAATTTCCCGGCAGTCGCGGCAACCCAACTGAGTTCCTTGTGGAAGATGTCGCTGTGCGCGCCCGACGGGCCGTCCTCCTTGGCCACGACGTCCGACGAATCCAGACTCAGGATCTGACCGGATTGGAACGGGTACGTCGTGCCCTCGTCGTCCAGGGGCAGTATGTCAGTGCGAAACGCCCCGAGTGCCCCCATGGCCCGCCAGCGGGCCAAGGGATCGTCGATGCCGGCCGCATCCTCGCCGGCGGTCAGTGATGCCAGCGGGTAGAACGTCCCCAATGCCTTGTCATGGCTGGAGAAGCAGACGGCCATCGGACCGTCGATCCGGGCCAGCCGCCCGACCAGAGCACCATCCCCATCTCGGAACGGCAGCCCCTTGGTGAAGGTGAACCGGGAGAACGCACCCTGAAGCAGCGTCACCGATTTCACCGATGACGGTGTCCGATCGGCGATCCCGTCGAGCGCGAACGACACCAGCCGGGCACCGAAGCTGTGGCCGACCAGATGAATACGCAGATTCGGGTGGGCGCCGACCACGTCATCGATTGCCGGGCCCAGACCCTTGCGGCCGACGACACCGGCACGGTTCTTCATCTTCCAGTAGCTCAGCTGACGCAGGACTTCCTTGGCGCCATGCCAGATCTTGCTGCCCAGATCGCCCAGACCGGCCTCACCGCCGCCACCGTCGCCGAATTGCACGCCGCCGTCGGCCAACCGGTCGGCGAACTTGTTGAAGACGTCGACGGGCGGGCGCTGTTCGTCGAGCATGCCCGGGACCTGCACCGGCTTGTCCTCCTCGCCGTCGTCGAAGCCGGTCTTGGTGGCCGCGTTGAACTTCCGCAACTCGTCGAACACCTTTCCGGCCCGCTCAGCGGTGGGCGGCAGTTCCAACAGGGCAGCGATGGCATCCAGATGCTCGCTGCCGTCGGGGAACATGTCCTTGAGATCCCTCAGCTCGGCAGGATCGATGGTGGCCGGCCCGGCCACCGTCACCGTCCGCTCGTCCAGCGCGGCGGCGCCCCCGCCGTCCGCCGCCGGCGCATCGTCGAAGTCCGGAATCGGTTCGTCGCGCCACAGTTGCGATGGCCAGCGGATACCGACGAAACCGACCTTGCGGTCCGGATCGAGCTGGTCGGCCAGCAGCCCGAACCAGCGGGCGTACAACGACTCCGCCGCGGCCTCGTCGTTGTTCCAGCCGTGCGAGAACAGCACCAGATCGGTGATCGCCTCCGCACCGATGCCGTCACGCAGCGCGGACAGCGTTGCCTCATCGACATCGCCGTCGGCGTCGAACACCAACCGCCACAACGGCCTGCCTTTGACGGATTCGGTCATGTGGACTCCTTGAGGCTCGTGGATGAACTCGTCACACGGACTGCAACGCACGCATCAGATCCAGCAGACCGCCGCCCTGGAATGCCGGGTCCCGGCCCAGGGAGGTAGCCGATTCGGTGAAGATGCGCTTGATCTCCTCGGGGTTCCCGATGAGTTCGCGCTGGACCGACAGAAACGCCGCAACCGCACCGGATACATGCGGCGCGGCCATGCTCGTCCCGGTGGCCTCGATGTAGATTGCCGCGCTCTGCGGCGGTGCGTCGGTCTGTCGCAGCACATCGCTGCGGAACTTGCCTGCCGCGACCGACGTGATGCGCTCACCGGGAGCCAACAGATCGGGTTTGCACCGACCATCGCCGGTCGGCCCCTTGGACGAGAAGTAGGAGACTCCGGAGGTGTGCGGGGCGTCGCGGTGCGTCGATCCCACGGTGATCGCCCGCTGGGCGTTTCCGGGGTCGTTGATCGTCATGCCCGCACTGAATTTCGTGACGTCGGTGGTGAAAAGCGGATTGAGCGAAACGTATCCGCTGTTGCCCGCCGCGGCGACCACGATCACCCCCGACCGCACGGTCTTGTCGACCTCGATGCACAGCGGACTTTGCCCGCACGCGAACCACTCCGCCGCGAACTCGTATCCCAGGCTCAGGTTCACACCGTGGATGCGGGGCATCCGCTCGCTCGCCGCATTGACCTCCCGGACGTAGGCGAGGGCGCGCATCACCCGGCTCACCCGCGAGGCCTTCTCGCCGGGACCCAGCACCTTGAGACTGACCAGCTTGGCCTCCGGCGCCATTCCCGCCAACCGACTGGGCTCGCTGACCACCCGCTTCTGCAGGATGGGTATATCACCTTCGGGTGCGCCGACATTGAAGCGCTTCTCGGCCACGTACACATCGTCGGCGGTCTTTTCGACCAGACCGCCGGCGATGATGCCCGCGACGTGGGATCCGTGCCCGTCGGCATCCTGCAGGGCGCTCGGCGCGAACGCCTTCTCACCACCGGAGACGGTGAAATCCCGGTGCAGTTCGTGCACCGTCGGGTCACTCACGGTCGCGTGGTCGGTGAAGTGCGGATGCGTCTCGTCAATTCCGGAATCGACTACCGCCCAGACGATTCCCGCCCCATAGCAGGCGAAGGCCCGCTGCGCCGGGACCGCCTTGACGGTGTTGCCGGAGGCATCGATCTGGGGGTGCGCATCGAAGTCTGGCCAGATCCGGTACACCGCCCGCTGGGGCCAGCTCTGCGGGACGGAATCCGCCGACACCAGGCCCTCGATCTGCCTCGTCGTCAACTCGCCCACCATGAACTGGTCGGCAACCTCGAGCGGTTCGCCTGGTCCGTCCAACAGCCGCCACAGCTCACTCACCCGGGCCACCGCTGCCGCGACACCTTCGGCGTAGCGCAGATTCAACTCGATCATGATCGGCCACAACGTTTCCCGAGCCTTCTCCGGATCGCCAGGACCCACCACGAACTTCTCCCGCAGCGGCGGGGTGATCACCCCGGCCACCAACAGGTCGCGATGAGGCGGCTGCTCGGTCGGGGTCGGTGCCACCGTGCGGGCCCGCTCGGGGGGCGTCATCGCCTGCGAACACGCCTGCTCGGCGGCGGTCCGGCCGGCCGGGGTCAACCGCACGACCGGCTGCGCGGCATCAGCCCCGGCCTTCGCCGGCCTGCGCCGCGTCGCCAGTTTCTGGTGCACCAGGTGATCGACGGCATCGTCGACACTGCGGTGCCACCGGGGTGCCCCGTCTACGCCGAGGCGATCATCGGGGTCGAACCGCGAAGCGAACCGGGCGGCCACCGCCTCCAGGATCTTTTGCGGACTGGCATCGATCTCCTTGGCCGCCAGGTCCGACAGGGCGCACTGCACCCGATCGGTCCAGAGTTCACTGTCGGAAGGACTCACCACAACACCTCGGAACTGTGCTCGACCCTGCAGAAGGCATTCAACACAGGATCGGGCATTGTCGAGGCGATAGTGCGCCAAATCGGCATGCTGACCATCCTGGCTCGATTCCGGCCATGCGACGCGAGTAGCCGACTACCCGGATCCCGCTAGTCCGGCCGGCCGACCCCGTCGGCCCACAACCCCGGCCAGTTACCGGCGATCGGCAGCGGATAGCCGGGGTCGGTCTTGCCTGCCGCGTCGTCGAACCGCGCGTACTGCGACCCATTGACGAAGTACAACTTGCCGTTGGGCCACACCGAACTCGGGGAAACCGGGCCCGGGTACAGGCTGGCTGCGAACTGGGCGTCCAGGTTGTCGATGTCGGTCCCACCCGGCACGGCGATCCCATCGGTCATGATCGACCCGGGCAGGTCGTAACACATGATGGAGTTCACGTCGGTCTCGTTGGTCGCGGTCAACGCCGAGACGTCGAACGGAGTCAGTACCTGCTCGATCACCTCATCCCGCGACCACCCCTGGGTGGCCATGAACAGGGCGATGGCCTTCTCACGGTCGATGCGGTCGACAATCGCCTTGCGCCGGTGCTCATGTGGGAAGCCGAGAGTGTGACCCGTCTCGTGCCGCACCACCCGGTGAAACTCCGACTCGGGCGTGTTCATCGTGAAGCCCTCGAGGTTCATGGTCTGCTCGTTCGCCGCGGCAAGCAGGATGTCGGTGCCGAGGTACGACCAATAGCCGTCGTCGGCAACGCGCGCGATCCGCACCTGGGGGTTGACGCCGGACGGCACGAACCTGATGTTGGCCCAGGCTCCCCATGCGTTCATGTGGGCCAGGATTCGGCGCTGCAGGTCAGCCGGCGGGGAGTCGAGAAAGCCGACGGTGAGCCGGACACCATCGGCACTCCAGCGCTTGTTGGTCATGACCGCCAGGTGCTCCCGCGACGGTAGGTCGTCCGCGGACAGCCCCGTGATGTTGGGCGCATTCGCCGGATTGACCTCGACGGCCGCCTCCGCGGAGGCGACCAGTTTCTCGGCAGGCAACCCCTTGATCGTGCACGGGATGAATGTCATCGTCGCCCCTCCTTCGGTTCCGGACGTTATCGGTGATACGGCGAACGTAGGACGGACCAGCGCGTGGCCACACGAGTGGAGCGCTACCTGTATTTCCGGGTGTCCTGAACCGGGACGTGCCCCGTGACCTGCCGGTGAGTCCGCGCGGCCCGACCGGTCCGGCGCACGGGTTCGAGTAGCGAACTACTCATGTCATTTCTGCTTCCGTGAACAACAATCGTGTCCAGCGAGACAGGCACGTGATTGCGGCCGGAGGGAAACAACGAATGGTGATCACGGCGAGACAGGCACCAGCGTTCGTCGCCGCTGTCTGGTCCCGGTCGCGATCGATGACGGCCACCCTCGCGACCCGGATCGCCCAGTACATCGATCAGTCGGTGGGCTGGGCCCGGCTTCCCAAGGCGGTCGGACTGGCCGTCCTGGTCGGACTGCGCCATCAGCTGCAGACGTCGAATCTGTATGCCGCCGAAACTGCCCCGGCCCCGCCGGGCGCTCCCGCCGGTGTCGGCAACTATCTGGGCGCCCGCACCCGCGACGGTTCCTACAACGACCTCAGTGACCCCGGGATGGGTGCGGTGGGTTGCCGGTTCGGCCGCAACGTTCCGCCCGAACACTCCTATCCGGAATCCGCCCAGCGATTGCTCGACCCCAACCCACGGCTGATCAGCCGCACCCTGCTGACCCGCGACAGTTTCCAGCCCGCGACCACGCTGAACCTGCTGGCCGCAGCGTGGATTCAGTTCGAGGTGCACGACTGGTTCGCCCACGGCTCGGTCGCCACCCAACCCTGGGTGGTGCCGCTGCGCGACGACGATCCATGGCCGCAGCGGCCGATGCACGTCGAGCGCACACCCCCCGACCCTCATCCCGGCCCGGCCGGCCCGCCCACCTTCGTCACCCAAGAGTCGCACTGGTGGGACGCCTCCCAGATCTACGGGACCACACCGGCATTCGCCAGCGCTCTGCGCGCACCCGACGGCGGCAAGCTGCGCATCGACAAGTCCGGTCTACCGCCACCTGAGGTCGAGGCCACCGCCGACCTCACCGGCACCGCGGGGAACTTCTGGGTGGGCCTGGCCCTGCTGCACTCGCTGTTCATGCGCGAGCACAACACCATCTGCGACCACCTGGCGCAGAAGTACCCGTACCTCACCGGCCAACAGCTCTACGACAAGGCGCGGCTGGTCAATTCCGCATTGATGGCCAAGATCCACACGGTGGACTGGACGCCTGCCATCATCGCGCACCCGACGACGGTGACGGCCATGCGCGTCAACTGGTTCGGTCTGCTGGGCGAGAAGCTGGGCCCCCAGTTCCGGCGAAGCTTCGGACGCGTCAGCAGCAGCGCCCTGCTGCACGGCATCCCCGGCTCGCCCACCACCCATCACGGCGTGCCGTATTCGTTGACCGAGGAATTCGTCGCGGTGTACCGGATGCACCCGTTGATCCCCGACGAGTTCACGTTCCGCTCACTGGCCGACGACCGCGTCACCGCGCAGCACGAGCTACCCGAACTGTCGGTGCTCAATGTGCGTGCCCGGCTGAACGAAAGCCCGATGGCCGACCTGTTCTACTCCTTCGGCCGCGCCCATCCCGGGGCGCTGTCGCTGCACAACTTCCCGAGACACCTGCAGCACATGCATCGCGTCGACGGCACCCTGATCGACCTGGCCACGATCGACCTGATCCGGTGCCGGGAACGAGGTGTCCCGCGCTACAACGAGTTCCGGAAGCTGTTCCGGCTCAAGCCGGTGCGGACGTTCGAGGAGCTGACCGGTGACTCCGCGCTGGCGGCCGAGCTGCGCGAGATCTACGACGACGTGGACCTGGTCGACCTGATGATCGGCCTGTACGCCGAGCCCAAACCACCCGGATTCGGCTTCAGCGACACCGCATTCCGGGTCTTCATCCTGATGGCCACCCGCCGGCTGGAAAGCGATCGCTTCTTCACCACCGACTTTCGCGAGGAAACGTACACCGTCGCCGGCATGAAGTGGGTTCGGGACAACGACATGCGCTCGGTGTTGTTGCGCCACTTCCCCGAACTGACGCCCGCTCTGTCCGGTGTGGCCAACCCGTTCGCCCCGTGGAACCCTGTCTCCCCCACCCGAAAGGCATCCGCATGACCTCATCGACGTCCCCAGCCATGACCGCCGCCGACGTACGTCGCATCGCCGAAAGCCTCGACCCGGTTCCCTACCGCGAGGGTCTCGAGCATCCCAAGGCGGGCGAGGCCGAGGACATCGAAAAGATCATCAAGTCTCTGCACAAGAACAACGAAAGGGCCTACAAGAAGTTCAAGCACGGGCTGCGTGACGCACACGCCAAGAGCCACGCCATCCTGCGCGGCGAACTCATCGTCAACCCGGATCTGCCGGAGGTGCTCGCCCAGGGGATTTTCGCCGAAACACGCAGCTACCCGGTGATCGCCCGTATCTCAACCACCTCGGGGGTACTGCGCAGCGACCGGAACCGCGGCGTGCGCGGACTCGGCATCAAGGCCATCGGCGTGCACGGCGACCGCGCCATGAAGGACCCGAAGGATGAACCGAATGTCACGCAGGACTTCGTGCTCGTCACCCACGAGGAATTCCTGTTCGCCGACGCCCACGCGTACCGCAAGCTGGGGATGCTGAGCGCGACTCTGCTGGCCCGGTTGTCCGACGGCGCGCTGTGGGCAGTCAGCGAACTGCTCGGCGCGCTCAAGAAGATCGGCCTGCCGATACCGGAGAATCTGGCCGTGTTCGCCGCGCCCAACCGTCCCATCCTGGGCGAGACGTTCTACTCCTCCGCACCGATCCGGTACGGCAACTACGTGGCGCGCTTCAAATACGAACCGACCTCACCGGAGGCCAAAGCGCTTGCCGATCAGACCCTCCCGCGCAATCCTGGGCAGGACGAGCATCGCGATCTCATCATGGCGTTCTTCGAAAAGCACTCCGCGGAGTACACATTCAGCGTGCAACTGTGTCTCGACGAGGAGAAGATGCCGATCGAGGACGCCACGAAGCCCTGGAAATCGTCCCCATATCTGCCGGTGGCCAAGGTGGTGTTCGGAGAGCAGAACCCGTACAGCGCATTGCGCCGCGCATATGGCGACGACGTGCTGTCCTTCAACTCATGGCGCGGCCTGGAGGCACACCGGCCACTGGGATCGATCAACCGGCTGAAGCTCAAGGTGTACGAGGCATCGAGCGACTTCCGCCACAAGATGAATCACATCGACCGGCACGAGCCTTCCGACATCGCCGAGCTTCCGGACTGACCCAGCGAACGGGAAATACTTGCCATGGGAAGAACATTCGCCGCCACCACTGACAACCACCGCCCGGTCGACCCCCTGTTCGGCAGCGATCCGGGCCCGGTACCCCTAGACTCAGGATTCATGCCTGGTCAGTGGCAGCTTTTGGACCGGCCCGCCGAGCACGAGGCCATTAGGGCCGCCCTCAGCGGGACCGACAGCTGCGGAGTCGTCCTAGTCGGAGCCGCCGGAGTCGGCAAGACCACACTGGCGCGCACGGTCACCGCATCGCTGAGCCAGAAGGTGCACTGGACCGCGTGCACCGAGTCTTCTCGCAGCATCCCGCTCGGCGCATTCGCCCACTGGGTGTCGTCGTCGGGATCACGTGACCCCATCGCCCTCATCGGATCGGCACACGAATCGCTTGTCGCCGACGGCGACACCATCGTCGGAATCGACGATGCACATCTACTGGACCAGTTGTCGGCGACGCTGTTGCACCAGATCGCCGTGGAGCGCTCGGGCCACGTGGTAGCCACCGTGCGCAGTGGTGAGCCGGTTCCCGATGCCGTCACCTCGCTGTGGAAGGACGGCTACCTCCAGCGCTTCGAACTCAGCCCGTTCACCAAACAGCAGAGCATCGCACTCATCGAAACCGTCCTGGGCGGAACGCTGGAGGGGCTCAGCGCCGACGTGATGTGGGAGACCTCGGGCGGCAACCCACTGTTCCTGCGCAACATGGTCGAGGGCGCGGTCGACGCCGGCACGCTGGCCAAGGTCAACGGGGTGTGGCAGTTCCGCGGCCCCACCGTCATTCCCTCCGGGCTCGTCGAACTGCTCGACGAACGTCTGGCACATGCCGGCGAGGATGTCCTGCACGCACTGAAGCTGCTGTCGCTGTGCGAGCCACTGGACATCGATGCGCTGGCAGAACTGGCCGGCGAGGACGCGGTGGACGCGGCCGAGATGCGCGGTCTGATCCGGATCGTCGCCGACGACGGCCAGATCAACGTCCGCTTCAGCCACCCACTGTTCGGCGAGGCGGTGCGCCGCCGGGTGGGCACCGCATCGGCCCGCAAGCTGCGGGGCCGCATCGCCAAGATCCTGCACGAGCGCAACCTCGATTCCCCTGCCAGCCGAATCAAGTTGGCCGAGTTGGCCATCGAGAGCGACCAGGGCACCGACATCGAACTGCTGATCACCGCCGCCAAGGACGCGGTGTTCCTGTCCAATCTCCCACTCGGGGAGAAACTGGCCCGCGCAGCCTTCGATCACGGCGGCGGACTCGGCGCGGCCGCGCTGCTGTCCCGTGCGTTGTTGTGGCAGGGCCATCCGGCACAGGCCGACAACATCCTCGAGCAGTTCTCCCCCGCCGATCTCAACGAGATGGAACTGGTGCAGTGGGGCATTCCGCGGTTGTCCAACCTGTTCTGGTCCATGGCCGATGTGGCGCGGGCCGATCAGGTGCTCGCCCTCCTACAGGAACGGGTCACCCACCCGACCCTGCGGCTGATCGTCGACGCGACCGGTGCCGGCATGGCCGTGCACCAGAACAAGATTCCCGAAGGGCTCGCAATCGCCGAACGGGTGCTGGCGAACCCCGAGGCCCCGCGGCAGGCAGTGGATTTCGCGGCATTCGCCGCCGGGCTGTCGATGCCACTGGTGGGGCGGGGCAACGATTTCCTGCCGATCGCGTCGCGGTGCCGCGCTCAGCGCAAGACCACCGACGGCATGGTCCGGATCATGGTTTTCTACGGCGAGGTGCTGGCCCTGGCCTACACCGGTCAATTCGAACTGGCTCAGCAGCGGGCCACCGACTACGCCGAGTTCTCCTCGTCCGGCCAGTTCGCCGGGTGGGCCATCGCCAAGATCATGGACGGCGTGGCCGCCACCCACAGCGGCCGGTTCCGCGATGCCATCCTGGCGATCGAACAGGCCCTCGCCGCGCTGAACGCCGAAAGCTCCCTGCCCTGGCAACTCCCCGGCCGGCTGCTGCTGGCCCGCGCCTACGCCGGGGTGGGAAGCCCCGCCGAAGCCGAGCGAGTGCTGGAGGATGCCAAGGAGCACTCGGGCGAATTCATGGCGCTGCACGAGCCCCTCCGGATGCTCGCCAAGGCCTGGCTGGCCGCCGCCAAGGGCGGGCACCGCTCGGCGATCGACCTGGCCCGGGCGGCCGCAGATGCGGCACATTCCTCCGGCCAGTACGCGGTCGAGGCCGAGGCGCTGCACAGCGCGGCACGCTTCGGCGACCGCAGTGTGACCCGTCGCCTACAGGACCTGGTCGACCGGGCGGACGGTCCGCTGCCCGCCCTGTACGCACGGCACGCCGCCGCGGTGGCCGCCGCCGACCCGAACGAACTGGACAAGGTGGCCGGCACATTCGAGGAGGCCGGCCTGCTGCTGTCGGCGGCGGACTCCGCCGCCCAGGCAGTGCCCCTGCACGACAAGGCCGGACACCGCCGAAACAGTACCGAATCCGCCGCGCACGCACTGCAATTGGCGTCCAAGTGCGGCGGTGCCGCCACCCCGGCGATTCGATCGGCCGCCCGCCCCCTGCCGGTGACGGGACGGGAACGCGAAGTGGCCGGTCTGGTCGCGCAGGGATTGCCGAACCGCGACATCGCCGAACGACTGACCGTCTCGGTCCGCACCGTGGAGGGCCATATCTACCGGGCTTGCATCAAGCTCGGGGTGGCCGACCGCGATGAGCTCGCCAAAATCGTCTGGAGCGACCTGGCTCAGTAAACGTCGCGCACGTACCGCTTCTGGGCGACCAGTTCCCGCTTGTAGTCCCGCGCGGCGTCTTCGGACATCCCGCCGTGGGTGCGCAGGATCGTGGTCAGCGTGGCGTCCACATCCTTGGCCATTCGGGCGGCATCACCGCAGACGTAGAAGTGGGCGCCGTCGTCGAGCCAGCGCCATACGTCGGCCCCACGGTCCAGCATCCTGTGCTGCACATACACCCGGTCGGCCTGATCGCGGGAGAATGCCAGGTCCAGCCGGCTTAAGAACCCATCAGCAGCCATCTCCTCGAACTCGTTGCGATAGTAGAAGTTCTCGCTGCGGTGCTGGTCACCGAAGAACAGCCAGTTGCGGCCATCGTGTCCCAGGGCGCGGCGCTCCTGCAGGAATCCTCGGAACGGCGCCACCCCGGTACCCGGGCCGACCATGATCATCGGCGTGCCTGCATCTTCCGGCGGACGGAAATGCGGTGATCGCTGCAGGAACACGGGTGCGGCCGCAGCGCCGTCGGCCATGAACGTGGAACACACCCCACCGCGCGCCATGCCACCAGGCCCGCGGTAGCGCACCACCGACACCGTCAGCTGAATCTCGTGCGGACTGATCAGCGGGCTCGACGAGATCGAGTAGCTGCGCGGGGTCAACCGAACCAGAACGTCCTGCCATTCTTCGGGTTCGGCGCGGACCGCAAATTCGGTTACGACGTCGAGGCCGTGGCGGTTGCGCAACCAATTGCTGCGCCGCTCACCGGGATTGCGCAGAATCTTGGCCGCAGAGCGGTCCGTGCAGGAGTCAGCGACGAACCGCAGCAGATCCGGGGTCACCCGGCAGATGTCGTACGACGAGATGAGCGCGTCGCGCAACGACTGCTCGACACCGTCGACCTCGATCACCGAGTCCGGATTGAGCGCGGTGGCAGCCAGCCAGGAGTCCACCACGGCCGGGTTGTTGCCGGCATAGACGCCCAGCGAGTCACCGACCGAATAACTCACGTCGTACTCGGAGATGTCGAAGCCGAACTGACGCACCTCCTTGGCCGCAGTCGGCGTCGTCAGTAGCTCGTTGCGCGCCAGCGCAGCCAGAATCGGCTTGGCCCTGGTGAATTCGTCCGGCTCGGTGGGGATGACGGTGCGGATACCGCGGCCGACGACCGCTGGGACGGGCGGCGCACCGGTGAGGGCCGTGGTGACCGCATCGGCCCAGCGTCGCATCGGTTCGTCGTCGTAGGCCTCGCAGTCGGTGCGGTCGAGCAGCTTGGTGGCACCCAGATCGGCCAGCCGCTGATCCAGCGATTTGGCGTGCCCGCAGAAGTTGTCGTAGGACTTGTCCCCGATACCGAGCACCGCGTAGCGAAGCCCGTGCAACTGCGGGGCGTCCGGAGACTGCAGCCGACTCCAGAAATCGGCTCCGTTGTCCGGTGGCCCGCCGTCGCCGAACGTACTGGTGACGACCAGGATATCGCGCGCACTGGCCAGGTCGACGAGCGCGAGTTCGTCCATGTTGACCAACGCCGCCCCGTCGATACGGCCGGCCAGCCCGGCCGCGAACTCCTCGGCTGTCCCGGTCTGTGAGGCCCACAACACCAGCGGCCCTCCTGGCACCGAAAGCTCGCTCGGCGCACGGTCGCCGGCCCGCGAGTAGCGTCCCGCCAGTACCCCGTCCACCCACAACCGTACCTTGTTACTGATCGGCGCCACGTCCGGAAGTACCGGCACTCCCGCGGGATCTTCCGGAAGGCCGGTGAAAAATCCGGACAGATAGATCTTTTCGTCCTGGCTCAGGGCCGGCTTGTGCGCAGCACTCAATCCCATTTCCCCGGCCAGCGGATGCAGCGCCGGCGTGCCGTCCACCGTCCGGACCGGGCGCAGGCTGACCGCGCACACCTTGAACTCGGGCTGCAACGAGTCCGGGTCGACGGCGTCGTTGGTCACGGCGTTGACGGTGAGGTACTCGCCGTGTTCGTCGTTCCAGTGAAACGGCGCAAAGCAGTTGCCGGGCCGCACCCGGTCCGACAGCACCGCGGGGAGCACCGCGCGCCCCCGCCGGGACGTCAACTCGACCGGTTGCCCCTCCACGATGTCGAGTTCCAGTGCGTCCAGCGGGTGGATTTCGACGAACGGCGCGGGGTTGAGCTTGTTGAGCTTGTCCACCTTGCCGGTCTTGGTCATGGTGTGCCATTGATGCTGCAGCCGACCGGTGTTGAGCACCATCGGATAGTCGTCATCGGGCAGTTCCGCGGCATCCATGTGCGGCCGGGCGTGGAAGACGGCCCGCCGCGACGGCGTCGCGAAGGCCAGCCGGGGCCGGTGGCCGTCGGCGTCGACGAACAGCTCCTGGCTGATGCCGTCGTTGAGGTAGCGGATCGGGTGCCGGTCGTCCTTCCCACCGGGGCCGTCGACCGGTGGAACCGGCCACTGCAGAGGGCTCTGACGCAGCCTCTCGTAGTCGGCGCCGCGCAGGTCATATCCGGTCTTCGGGTTGGCGAACTCGCGGATCTCGGCGAAGATCTCTTCCGCCGAGGAGTAGTCGAAGTGTTCGGCGAACCCCAGATGCGCGGCCACCTGGCAGATCAGCTGCCAGTCCGGCCGGGCCTGCCCCAGCGGGGCGACCGACGGGGACAGCAGGGTCAGGTTTCGTTCCGAATTGACCATGACGCCTTCGGATTCCGCCCACAACGCGGCGGGCAGCAGGATGTCCGCGTAGTGATTGGTGGCCGTGGACCGGTAGGCATCCTGGACGACGACCAGCTCGGCGGCCTCCAGGCCGTTGATGACCGTCTTGCGGTTGGCCACGCTGGCAACGGGATTGGTACAGATGATCCAGCAGGCCTTGATCAGACCTTCCTCCATCTGCTCGAACATGCCGATGGTGCCGGGACCGACCTCGGAGCGGATGGTGCCGGGCGCAAGCCCCCACCGGGTTTCGACGAACGCCCGGTCATCGGCTGCGAATACCGCCCGCTGACCGGGCAGACCCGGCCCCATGTACCCCATCTCACGGCCGCCCATGGCGTTGGGCTGACCGGTCAACGACATCGGGCCACTACCTGGGCGGCAGATGGCGCCGGTGGCCAGGTGCAGATTACAGATCGCGTTGGTGTTCCAGGTGCCGTGCGTGCTCTGGTTGAGCCCCATGGTCCAGCAACTCATCCACTCCCCTGCCTCGGCGATCATCGCTGCGGCGGTGCGGATGTCGGCTTCGGGGATTCCGGTGATCTCGGCGACCCGGTCCGGTGGGTAGTCGGTCAGGAACTCCGGCATCGCCTCCCAGCCCGCGGTGTGCTCGGCGATGAACTGATAATCAATCGCGCCGCTCGCAGCGTCTGCTAGCAGCAGGTGCAGCAGGCCGTTGAGCAACGCCAGATCGGTACCCGGCTTGATCTGCAGGAACAGGTCGGCACGTTCGGCGGTCGCGTTCCGCCGCGGGTCCACCACGATCAGCTTGGCACCGGCCTTGAGCCGATCGGCCATGCGCAGGAACAGGATCGGATGGCAGTCGGCCATGTTCGCACCGGTGACGAAGAACAGGTCGGCCCGGTCGAAGTCGGTATAGGAACCGGGCGGGCCATCGGAGCCGAGCGACTGTTTGAACCCGGTCCCCGCACTCGCCATGCACAACCGGGAATTCGATTCGATGTGCACGGTACGCAGGAAGCCCTTGGCGAGCTTGGTGGCCAGGTACTGCGCCTCCAGCGTCATCTGTCCGGACACATAGAGGGCGACGGCGTCGGGGCCGTGCTCGTCGACGATGGCCCGCAGTCGGCGCCCGGCCTCGGCCACCGCGTCGTCCACCGGCGTCGGCA
This sequence comes from Mycobacterium sp. DL440, assembly GCF_011745145.1. Taxonomy (NCBI): domain Bacteria; kingdom Bacillati; phylum Actinomycetota; class Actinomycetes; order Mycobacteriales; family Mycobacteriaceae; genus Mycobacterium; species Mycobacterium sp. DL440. Next base: position 2,761,594 of record NZ_CP050191.1, read on the forward strand.
GCAGTTCATCCGCACGCGTGGGCCGCAGCAAAGCGGACGTGAGCCGGTCATCGTCGGCGGCCATCAACTCGGCGTGCATCGCCCCCTTGGTGCACAACCGGCCGAAATTCGTGGGGTGCAGCTTGTCGCCGCTCACCCGGGCGATCACCGTGCGGCCGTCATCGACCCTGGTAGTGACCTCGATACCGCAGCCGACACCACAGTACGAACACGCAGTCCGGTGTGTCTTGTCCGGGACCGAACCCGGAGCCGCGCCGTCCGCCATGCCCCCATCGTGCGGTGAGGGTGTTGTCGGATCTTTCCAGCGACGTTATCGGCACGAAAACTGATCCTCACCGCACGGATACGCCCCCTGTGAGGGTCGTTACCACAGGTCAGAGCGGATTAGTGATGTTCGGGTTTGACCGCCAGCACCGGTTTCGGGCACTCCAGCAGCAATTGTTGCGACACACTGCCGAGCAACAGCTTGCCCACCGGACTGCGGTGCCGGATACCGATCACCAGCAACTCCGCGTCGGCGACCTCCATTGCGTCGAGCAGTTCGGTGGCGGCGTCGACCCCCACCGGCTGGCGCAACTCGAACGGCACGCCGCTCTCCCGCAGCCGCTCCTCGACATCGTGGACCTGACCGGAACGGGCGAACCGGGCATCCACATAGGACTCACCCGAGGTCGCGTTGATCACCAGCAGACCGGTGCCCCGCAGGGCGGCCTCGGCGATGCCGTGCTCGATGGCGGCGACGCCGAAGGGGTCCGCGGTGTACCCGATGACAATCATTGTTGGGCCGCCTTCTGCTGCTGATCCGCGTCGTCCTCGACGATCAACAATGTCTCCTCACTGCGATGCATCAGCTTGAGTACCAACGGCATCAACAGCAGGATCGCCATGAGCACATAGGTGACGATCGCGACGGGCTCGGTGAACAGGCTGTTCCAGTCACCCCCGCCGAGTTGCAGACTCTGGCGCAGTTGTCGTTCGATGCGCGGGCCGAGGATCACCCCGATGATCAACGGCAGCACCGGCAATCCGAATCGGCGCATCATCAGACCCAGCAGCCCGAACACCAGCAGCAGGACCAGATCCAGGGGTTGCACGTTGACCGCGAACGCCCCCAGCGTGGCGAAGAACAGGATGCCCGCGTACAGGTAGGGCCGCGGGGTGCGCAGCAGCTTGGCCCACAGCGGCGCCAGCGGCAGGTTGAGTACCAGTAGCAGGAAGTTGCCGATGAACAGGCTGGCGATCAGCGTCCAGATCAGCAACGGTTCCTTTTCGAAAAGCGTTGGGCCGGGCTGAATTCCGTAGGAGACGAATGCGGTCAGCATCACCGCGGCGGTGGCGTTGGTGGGCAGACCGAGCGACAGCATCGGCACCAGCGTGCCCGCCGCCGACGCGTTGTTGGCCGCCTCCGGCCCGGCGACACCCTCGATGGCGCCCTTGCCGAACTCCTCCGGATGCTTCGACAGCCGCTTCTCGGTGATGTAGGACAGGAACGTCGGCAACTCGGCACCACCGGCCGGCAGCGCGCCGAACGGGAACCCGTAGGCAGTGCCACGCAGCCACGGCTTCCACGACCGGGCGAAGTCCTGGCGGCTCATCCACGGCCGCCCCATCGGGATCACGTCGGCCGGCCGGCGGCGCAGATGCGCGGCCACCCACAGCGCCTCGCCGAGCGCGAAGATCGCCACCGCGATCACCACGATGTCGATGCCGTCCGACAGCTGCGGCAGGCCGAAGGTGGCGCGCGGCTGGCCGGTCAGGAAGTCGATGCCGACCACCCCGATCGCCAGTCCGAGGAACAGCGAGATGGCGCCGCGCAGCTTGGAAGAACCGAGCACCGCGGTAACCGCGACCAGAGCGAACAGCATGATCGCCAGGTAGGAGGGGGCACCCAGGGTCACCGCGAACCGCGAGATCGGCGGCGCGAACGCGGCCAGCAGCGCGGTGCCGATCGCACCCGCCACGAAGGACCCGATCGCGGCGGTGGCCAGCGCCTGCGCGGCCCGGCCGGCCTTGGCCATCTTGTTGCCCTCGATCGCGGTGATCACCGACGAGGATTCACCGGGGGTGTTCAGCAGGATCGAGGTGGTCGATCCGCCGTACATGCCGCCGTAGAAGATCCCGGCGAACATGATGAACGCCGCGCTGGGGCTGACGTTGTAGGTCACCGGCAGCAGCAGGGCCACCGTCATGGCGGGACCGATGCCCGGCAGCACCCCGACCGCAGTGCCCAGCAGCACACCGATCACGGCGTACATCAGGTTCATCGGGGTCGCGGCCTCGGCGAACCCCTGAAGCAACCATTCGAAGTTACCCATTTACAGAATCCCGTCCAGAATGCCTGCGGGCAGCGGGATTCCGAGCCCGGAGTAGAACGCGTAGAAGCTCGCCACTGACAACACCGTGCCGATCGCCAGGTTGCGTACGTAGTGGCGATTGCCGAGAATCGTTGCCGCCCCAGCGAACAGCAGCGCTCCCGTGATGGCCCAGCCCAGCGGCTTGACCAGGACGATCACCAGCACGAACAGTCCGACCAGCAACCCGACTGTGCGCCAGTCCCCCGGCAGGTTCGGGTCGACGTCCTCGCCGGCATCCGCCTCGCCGACCGATCCGCGCGGAATGGCGATCACCAGGACGATCGCCAGCGCGATCAGGATGATCCCGATCCCCAGCGGGAAAGCGCGCGGCCCAACGGGATCGACCTTGGCGAATCCCCCCGTCAACGTGAGCGCGTCATAGATCAGGAACGTGCCGACCGCCACCAGGACCGCGCAAACCAGATACTGGGCCTTGTCGACCTTCACAACAACCCCAATTCGCTCAGCGTCGTCGAGACGCGGTTGTCCTGATCGCGCAGGAACTGTTCGAAGTCGGCTCCGGTGCTGAACGCGTCGCTCCAGCCGTTCTTGACCAGCGCGTCGCGCCACTGCTCGGTGCCGTGCAGGTCAGTCAGTGCCCGGACCATCGCGTCCTTGGCCTCACCGGAAATGCCTGGCGGCGCGAGTATTCCGCGCCAGTTGGTGAACGTGAGGTCGATACCGGCCTCGGTCAGGGTCGGCGCATCGATCCCCTCGACGCGCTTGGCACCCGACACCGCCAGCACCCGAACCTGCCCGGCCTCGATCTGGTCGACGAACTCCCCGAGCCCGGTGGTACCCGCCGCGATCTTCTTGCCCAGCAGGGCCGTCAGCAGATCACCGCCGCCGTCGTAGGTGATGTAGTTGACCTTGCGCGGGTCGACCCCGACCGCCCGCGCGGTCTCCATCGGGAAAAGGTGATCCGGCCCGCCCGGCGAGGATCCGCCACCGATCGTGACCTTGGCCGGATCGGTCTTCCATGCCGAGACCAGATCGCCGATGGTGCGGAAGGGCGAATCTCCTGGCACCAGAATGCCTTCCTGCTCCTCGACCATCTTGGCCAGTGCGGTGGCGTCCGAGGCGCGCGCGTCCGAACCGTTGGTGTAGACGGCGCCCACCACGCCGAGCCCCATCATCATCATGAGGTCGTCGTTGCCCTTTTCGTTCATCAGCCGGGCCATCGCCACGGTGCCGCCGGCGCCGATGACGTTGAACACCTCGATGCGCCCGGTGATGTCGGCGTCCTCCATGATCTTCACCGCGGTGCGCGCGGTCAGGTCATAGCCGCCGCCCGGGCTGTTCGGCACCATCATGCGCAGTCGATGCAGGCCCCGGGATTGGTCGCCGCGGGTAACCCCGCAGGCCGTCACCAGCATCAGCGCGACCACGGCCACCATCAGCCCGGCACCTAGTCTTCGAAACCTCATGGTCAGCAATACTGGACCCATGACGTGACGCAGGTCACCTATTCGGACGCAAAGGAAGTTTTGTTCGTTGAGTTCACCAGTCGCGCGTTCACCGCGCACACGGACACGGTGGCTGCCCAATGGCAGCCTGGCCGCTCGCTTCCTGCTGTTCCAGCTGCTGGTGGTCGCGGTGGTGCTGATCGCGGTGGCCGCGGTGTCGGTAGCGCAATCCACCCGGGAGTTCCGTGATGTCCGCGGGCAGCGCATGATCGCGGTCTCCGAGAACGTGGCGTCGACGCCGATTGTCCGGGACCGCTACGACGACCCGTTCGCCGCTTCGGTGCTGGCGCCCGAGGTGGAGCGCGCGGTGGCCCTGTCCGGCGCCGGGCTGGCCGAGATCACCGATCCCGCCGGGAATGTGCGGGTGTCGTCGGATCCGGACCGTATCGGCCGGCGACTCGACCTGAGCAGCAGCCGGGCCGACGAGGGCCGTGCGTGGTCCGGCGACAGCAATGTCGACGGCACGCACCGCCTGGTGGGACAGGTCCCCATCCTTGCCGCCGACGGAGCAGTGCTGGCGATCGTGTCGGTCAGCGAACGTTACCCGTCGCTGTGGGAGTTGTTGGGTGGAGCCGGTGAGCGCCTGCTGATCTACCTCGGACTGGGTGCGACGCTCGGGATGCTGGCCTCGTGGTTGTTGTCACGCCGAATCAACCGGCACACCCGTGGCCTGGACATCGCAGAGATCGCCGACCTGGCCGATCACCGAGAAGCGCTGCTGCACAGCATCCGTGAGGGCGTGGTGGCGGTGAACAACGACGGGGTCATCACGCTGATCAACGACAGCGCATCCGATCTGCTGGGCATCGGCGCGGACGCGGTGGGCCGCCGTGCCGATGCGGTCGGCCTGGAACCGGCGGTCGTGGCATTCCTGTTGTCCGGAAAGGGAACTCGCGCCGACGAATCCGACGTGGTGATCACCACCCGCACCCGGGTGTTGGCACTCAACCGCCGCGCCGCCCGCAGTCAGGGCAGGAGGATCGGTACGGTGACCACCATGCGCGACAGCACCGAGCTCGCCGCACTCCAGGCTCAACTGTCCTCACACCGAAGCGTGACCGACACGCTGCGGGCCCAGACCCACGAGTTCTCCAATCAACTGCACACCATCTCCGGGCTGACCCAGTTGGGTGAGTTCGACGCGGTCCGCGCTCTGGTGGGCACTCTGACCCGACGCCGCGCCGAGATCAACGAGGCGGTAACCCAACATGTTTCAGATCCGGCGGTGGCCGCGCTGCTGATCGCCAAGACATCTCTGGCCGCCGAGAGCGAGGTCACCCTGTGCCTGACCGACGACAGCCACCTCGGCGCACTCGACCCGGCCCTGGCCACCGACGTGATCACGTTGCTGGGCAACCTGATTGACAACGCCGTCGATGTGTCCGTCGGCTCGGCGGCAGCACAGGTGACGGTCCGCATCGATGACTCGTCCGGGCTGCTGCTGGCCGTCTCAGATTCGGGACCCGGCGTGCCCGAACATCTTCGGGAATCCATTTTCTCCCGTGGGGTCACGTCCAAGGCCGAGGTGCCCGGCGGCAGGGGCATCGGACTGGCCCTGGTGCGCCTGGTGACGGCCCAACACGGCGGTGATGTCGAGGTCACTGACGCCCCGGGTGGCGGCGCCCTGTTCGTGGTGAGGCTGCATGCGTGACGTGCTGGTGGTCGACGACGACTTCATGGTGGCCGAGATCCACCGCCGCTTCGTGGAACGCATCGACGGGTATCGCCCGGTCGGAGTGGCCCGCAACGGAACCGACGCCCTTGCCGCCGCGGCCGAGCTGCGTCCCGATGTGATCCTGCTCGACGTCTATCTGCCGGACATGACCGGGCTCGAGGTGCTCAGGCGGTTGCGCGCCGAGGGCAACCGCGTCGGCGTCATCATGGTCACCGCGGCCCGTGAACTCGACACGGTACGGGGCGCGTTGGACGGCGGAGCCGCCGATTACCTGGTCAAACCTTTCGACTTCGACCAGTTGCAGACGAAGTTGGCGGCCTTCGCCGCACGCGCCGAGGCGCTGGCAGGCGCCGGGGGCGCCGATCAATCGACCATCGACGCGCTGTTCGGCGGCTCGGCGGTCGTCCTTCCCAAAGGTCTCGGCGCCGAAACCGGCCGGCTCGTCATGGCCGCGGTACGCACAGCGGGCGAGGTTTCGGCCATGGAATGTGCTGAGCTGGTCGGTATTTCACGCGTCAGCGCACGTCGCTATCTCGAGTACTACCTGAGCACCGGGGCTCTGGAGCTGCGGCTGCAATACGGCACCGGTAGGCCCGAACGACGCTACCGAGCGAGGTGAGGGCCAGGCCGGCACCGACACCACCCGCAATCAACTCGCGGCGGCCGTCCAGGCGCTGTGCAACTACCCCGACCAGGGACGTGCCCCGTGGAAGCCGATGACCGGGATCACCGGGCCCGCGTCATTGCCGCTGATCTTCGAGGCCGCCTGAAGGCCCAATAATTGGACCTGAAATTCCACGGGCGCCGGGCAGCGAAATAATGACGGCGTGACATCGAAGGTTCTGTTTCTGCGAAACGACCGCACGGCCACCGAAGCCATGCTGGCCGACGTCTTCACCGAATGCGGATTCGACATCGACACGTTCGACGTCGTCGCGCCCGAGCGGGACGACGATCCCGCCGGCGAGGTGGCCTTCCCCGACCCGACCGACTATGACGTCATCGTTCCGCTGGGCGCCCGGTGGGCTGTCTACGACGAAGCCCTGTGCAACAGTTGGGTCGGAGCCGAGATGGCCGTGGTGCGCCGGTCCGTCGAGGCCGGAGTCGGCGTGCTCGGCGTGTGCTTCGGCGGACAGCTCATCGCGCAGGCCCTCGGCGGATCTGTCACGAGGTCGCCGGCGCCCGAAGTGGGCTGGTACGACGTCGCCACCGATGACGACCAACTGGTTCCGGGTGGCCGATGGTTCCAGTGGCATTTCGACCGCTGGACTCTTCCCCCCGGCGCCACCGAGGTCGCCCGGACGTCGGATGCCTCACAGGCCTTCACGCTGGGAACGGCACTGGCGCTGCAGTTTCACCCCGAGCTCGATTCCGAGCTGCTGGAGGTCTGGTTGGCCCACGACCGCGACGGCGAAGTAGCCGGAACCGGAAGCAGCCCCGACGAATTACGCTTGCAGACAAGGGAATTCGTCGGCGATGCGGCAGCCCGGCTACGGACGCTGGTCCGGGGCTTCCTCAGCCGGGTGGTCCGGGCGCAGCCGTCGACGTAGGCTGATGTCAGCCGGCGAAATTCTCGATGGCCGGCGACAGCGCCTATGAATGCCTGGGGTCTGCGAGCGAGCAGGGAACGCACCTACCAGGACCGCCGAGAAGCGGGCCGGGTCCTGGCCGAACAGCTCGTGTCCTACCGGAACCGCCCCGACGTGCTCGTCCTCGGCCTGGCCCGGGGCGGAGTGCCGATCGCCGCAGAAGTTGCCTGCTACCTGCACGCCCCGTTGGATGTCTTCGTGGTCCGCAAGCTGGGGGTGCCGCAGTGGCAGGAACTCGCCATGGGTGCGGTGGCCTCCGGCGGCGGGTTGGTGATCAACGACGGGCTGGTGAGCCGCCTCGGCATCGACGACGACACCATCGTCGAGACGATCCGGCACGAGACCGCCGAAGTCGAGCGACGGGAACAGGCCTATCGAGGCGGGCGCCCGGCGCCGGACTTCACCGATCGAACGGTGATCCTGGTCGACGACGGCATCGCCACCGGGGCCACGATGCTGGCCGCGGTCCGTGCCGTGCGGGCGGCCCGGCAGGTCGTGGTGGCGGTACCGGTCGGACCGCCGACGGTAAGCGATCAGCTCATGGAAGAGGCCGACGATGTGGTGTGCACCAGCACCCCACCCCAATTCCAAGCGGTGGGCCAGGCGTTCGCAGACTTCCACCAGGTCAGCGACGACGAAGTTCGCCGCCTGCTGGCAGAGCCCACCCCAGAACCCGGCGAGGCGTAGTTAGTTCTTGTTGTACTTCTCGGCGGAGTCGTCGGCCTCGACGTCCACCTCTGCGGCGTCTGACTCCACGGCGACGTCCGATTCAGGTTCGGCGACCAACTCGTCGGGATAATCCACCGGCGCCTCGACCGCGTCGAAGGTCTCGGTCGTCTCGGTGGCATTGGCCTCGTTGGCGGCCGCGGCCTCTTCGTCGGCCTTCGCACCGCGCGAGCGTTCCCGCAATGCGTCGACGATCAGCAGCAGCACGCCGATCACGCTGGCACCGATACAGACCCAGGCAATCAACTCATTGCTGGTGACCACTGCGGTCACCAGCGCAGCCAGGCCGATGACGGCAAGCACGAGCGCAATGATCAACATCGTTCAACCCTAAGTGTGGTGGCCCGTGATCGGGCCGGTTCACGACAGTGCGAGGAAGTCGGTCTTGCCGGTTAGTTATTGCCGCGGTTGAACTGGCTGAAACCGCCCGCCGAGTCGTTGTTGGCACTGGAATCCACCGGCGCGGCAGAACCGCGCTGGCCCAACTCCTCCAGCTGAGACTCCAGGTAGGTCTTCAGACGTGTCCGGTACTCACGCTCGAACGTGCGCAGCTGCTCCAGGCGGCCCTCCAGGACCGTGCGCTGCTGATTGATCGTGCCCATGATCTCGGAGTGCTTGCGCTCAGCGTCGGCCTGCAGTGCATCGGCCTTCTCCTGAGCCTGACGCAGCTGGGTCTCCGAACGGGTCTGCGCATCGGCCAGCATCGCGTCGGCGCGGGTGCGGGCCTCCGAGACTGTGGTCTCGGCGGTCTTGCGGGCATCGCTGACCATGGCGTCGGCCTGCGCCCGCGCGTCCGACAACAGCTTGTCCGACTCGGCCTTGGCCGTGGAGGTCAGGCGGTCGGCGGTGTCCTGCGCCAGGCTCAGCACCCGGGCGGCACGCACGGCGGTGTCCTCGCTGGGGGGCGCGGCCGGGGCGACCGGCGCCGCCGGGGCCTCGTAGACCGGCTGCGGGGCCGGGGTGGGCTCGGGCTCCGGCTCGTAGAGCGGGATGGACTGGCTGGACTGAGAGCTGCCCGCTCCGGACCGCGCCGACGCCAAGTCCTGATCGAGCTCGGACACGCGCTGCCGAAGATCGGCGTTCTCCTCGATGAGCCGAGTCAGCTCGTTCTCAACCAGATCGAGAAAGGCATCGACCTCGTCCTCGTTGTAGCCACGTTTGCCGATGGGCGGCTTGCTGAACGCGACGTTATGGACGTCCGCTGGTGTGAGCGGCATTGTCTGCCCCCTTGAAGTCTTGGACCGTCAACTGATCTCAAAGTGTAAAGCCTTGCTTGATCGCAACTGGAGTCCATCCTGTCACACCAGACCCGGCGGTTGCAGTGGAGGCCTATTTTTAAGAACGAATTTCAATCTTCTTACGCATTTGTGGACCATTCGGCAAACGCCGAGAGCGGCTCTCCATACCCACTCACACCAACGTTCTACATCGCGGCGCTGAACGCCAATTGCATCCCGATGAACGCCGCGAGAAGCAGCACCATGATCGACAGGTCGAAGCGCACGGCGCCTATCGTGAGCTGGGGAATGAGCCGCCGCAGAAGTTTCACCGGCGGATCGGTCACAGTCATGATGAGCTCCAGGACCACAACTGTCAGCCCCTTGGGATGCCAGTCGCGGCTGAAGGACCGGATGAACTCGACGACGACGCGCGCGATGAGCAGCAGCCAGAAGACGAACAGCGCGAAACCGAGAATTTCGAAGAACAGCGACAACTGAGCCGACCTCACTACAGCAGGATGTGTGACATTGGATACAGGTCGCCGTAGGTTGACCACGTCTCACACAGAAGATGTGGTCAAACGATAGTGCGACGCCGCCAGCCTACCCGGGCCACTGCTGGGCATCAGCCCTGCATGGCGGCGCCACGGAGCTGCGGCGTCGCAGCTCTACTGATATGCGTAGAAGCCGGCCTCGGCGATCCGGCGCCGCTGCTCGGCACTGACGTCGACGTCAGCCGGCGACAGCAAGAACACCTTGGTGGCCACCTTGTCGAACGAGCCCCGCAGTGCGAACGCCAGACCGGCGGCGAAGTCGACCAGGCGCTTGGCGTCGGCGTTGTCCATCGACACCAGGTCCATGATCACCGGGGTGCCATCGCGGAACCGCTCGCCGATGGTGCGGGCCTCGCTGTAGTCCTTGGGCCGGAGCGTGGTGATCTTCGCCAGCGGGCTGCCCGCCTCGAACAGCTCCGCCATCCGGCGGGGATCCATCGCCAACGCTCCCCGGGTGGACCCGGACAGTGCACCGAGACGCGGTGACGGACGGTCGAATTCGCGGGGGGCACGCAGCCGCGCATCGAACCGCGGTTCCTCGGCGAAACCGCCCGGATAGCCGCCCCGATAGGCCGGGCCCTCGTCGTACTCGGGGCCCTCGTAGCCGTAGCTGTCCTCTTCGAAACGCTCGTCACGGGGACGACGGGCGTAGCTGCGGGCCGCACCTCGATCGTCGTCCTCGTAGTACTCGTCGTCGTAGTCCTCCATCGGCGCCATCCCGAAGTAGGCCTTGACCTTGTGCAGTGTGCTCATCTCGGCGACCCTTCTGCTGACGATGGGGGTGGTGGTGACTGTGATGAAGATGTGACTGGTGTGACTACTTCCGGTGACGTTAGCGGGCGTTGCCCCATGAGCGCGGTACCGACACGCACACACGTCGATCCGTGTTTGACCGCGCTTTCGAGATCGCCGGACATCCCCGCCGACAGTTCGAGCCGGTGCTGGTAGTCGCGCTGCACCCGGCCCCGCTCGCCGGCCAGCCGCGCGAATGCGTCGTCGGGATCCCACGCCAGTGGCGGGATTCCCATCAGACCTACGAACTCCAACGCCTCAGCGGAGTTCGCTGACCCACAGATTTCGTCGACGAGATCGGGGGCATTCACATCGACACCGCCGCGTTCGGTGTCGCCGTCGAGACTGATCTGGATGTACACGCGCAGCGGCTGAGTTCGTGCGCCGGCGGCCAGTGCCTCACCCGCAGCCCGGTCCAGCGCGCTCAGCAGGCGGGTGCTGTCGACCGAGTGCGCGGTGTGCGCCCAGCCCACGACTGCTCTCGCCTTCTTCCGCTGGATGCGCCCCACCATGTGCCAGCGAATCGGAACGTCCGTTAATTCCGCGCGAACAGAAGCGACTTTATCGGCGGCCTCTTGTTCGCGGGATTCACCAAATGCGAGGCACCCTAATTGGTTCAGAATAATGACATCGGAGGCCGGAAAGTATTTCGTGATCGGAAGTAATTCAATTTCATTGACATTTCGCCCGACCGATTCTGCGGCCCGCGCCAGGCGCGCCCGCGCGGCACCGAGTGCGGCGGTCAACTGGGCCGTCCGATCGGCGTCACGCCCGCGCTGCACGGTGCTCATCTCACACTCACTCCAGGCTCATGAGGGGCTCGTTCCAGGCTTCATCCGCCGGCGATGCTCCATCCACACCACACTCGCCAGGCGTCCGGTCGGTGCGTCCCGGCGATGGCTGAACAGTGCACGGTCGGCGACCGTGCACCGCGGGTCCACGTCGATCGCGGTGACACCCAAATCCTTTAACTGCCGGGAGATTCCGGCCCGCAGGTCCAAGCCGGGCGTGCCGCGTGAGGTTGTCGTGCGAGCGCCCGGCAAGTCGGCCTCCACCTCGGCCGCCATCGCTTCGGGCACCTCGTAGTTGGCGCCGCTGACCGCCGGGCCGAGCAGTACGGAGATATCCCCGACATGCGCGCCGGCGGCCACCATCGCCTCCACCGTCCGGACGACGATGCCTTTTTGCGCGCCGACCCGTCCGGCATGGACAGCGGCGATCACCCCGGCGCGCGCATCGCCCATTAATACCGGGACACAATCAGCGGTCACCACAACCAATGCCAAACGCGGGGTCGTCGTCACCAATGCATCGGCATTATCGACCGCGGTGTCACGCGGTCCGTCCACCGTGACGACATGATCGCTGTGCACCTGATTCATCCAGACCAGCGCGTCGGCCCCGACGGCGGCCGCCAGGCGACGCCGGTTCTGGGCCACGGCCCCCGGATTGTCGCCGACATGGTCGCCGAGGTTGAACGAATCGAAGGGCGGTGCCGAGACACCACCGGCGCGCGTTGTCGTCACCCGCCGAATACGAACACTCACAATCCCAGTATCCGAACCCGCCGCCGGGCCCCGCTCAGTGCCGCATGAACGGCGGGACGTCGACATCGTCGTCGGCGATCCCGCCGTCTCCGTCGCCACCGACACTGACGGTGGCGCCATTGGTGTGTGCCGGGACGCTCACCGCATCCGTCGGTTCGAACAGGGACGTGGTCACCTTCCCGGAGCGGGCCGAGGCGATCGGCTGGGTGGGCGCCGCGCTCGGGCTGACCACCGGCTTGCGACTCGGCCCGGCCATGTCGAAGCCGGCGGCGATGACGGTGACCCGTACCTCGTCACCGAGCGAGTCGTCGATCACCGTGCCGAAGATGATGTTGGCCTCGGGATGGGCCGCGTCCTGCACCAGCGAAGCAGCCTCGTTGATCTCGAACAGGCCGAGGTCACTGCCGCCGGCCACCGACAGCAGCACGCCCTGTGCGCCTTCCATCGAGGCTTCCAGCAGCGGCGAGTTGATCGCGATCTCGGCGGCCTTGAGCGCCCGGCCGTCGCCACGCGCCGAGCCGATGCCCATCAGCGCCGTACCCGCGCCGCTCATCACACCCTTCACGTCGGCGAAGTCGACATTGATCAGACCTGGTGTGGTGATCAGATCGGTGATGCCCTGGACGCCGTTGAGCAGCACCTCGTCAGCGCTGCGGAACGCGTCCATCAACGACACCGCGGCGTCACCCATCTGCAACAGCCGGTCGTTGGGGATCACGATGAGGGTGTCGCAGCTCTCGCGCAGGGTCTGAATACCGTTCTCGGCCTGGTTACTTCGGCGCTTGCCCTCAAATGAGAACGGCCGCGTCACGACGCCGACGGTGAGCGCGCCGAGCTTGCGGGCGATCGACGCGACGACAGGTGCGCCACCGGTTCCGGTGCCGCCACCCTCACCGGCGGTGACGAACACCATGTCGGCGCCGCGCAGCAGCTCCTCGATGTCGTCCTTGGCGTCGTCGGCAGCCTTGCGCCCCACTTCGGGGTCTGCACCTGCGCCGAGCCCACGGGTCGAGTCGCGGCCGACGTCGAGCTTGACGTCGGCGTCGCTCATCAGCAGTGCCTGTGCGTCGGTATTGATGGCGATGAACTCGACGCCCTTGAGGCCCTGTTCGATCATCCGGTTGACGGCGTTGACACCGCCGCCGCCGATACCAACCACCTTGATTACCGCGAGGTAGTTATGCGGGGGGGTCATGGTTCGTCTTCCTCCCAGGTTGGGTTGTTCATGGCCGCCGAACCCTCCTCCTGCAAACTCTCAACCTCAACCATAGGCTTAGAGTTATGTCAAGTAGTTCCGCGCAAACAGAACGGTAGGGCGCCAACGCCGGTGATCGCGGCAGGCGCGCCGACGCGCCACGCGGCAATTTTCCGTCGAACTACTTGACAGTGGGCAGATCTGGGCTGGACACGTCGTACGTATGCCCCGGCTGGGTCAGCAGGGCGGCCAGCTTCAGCGCCTTCTCATCGGTCCGATCGTTGGTCCCCCACACCACCACTCGGCCATCGGCCAGCGTCAGCGCGATCGAGGCCACCGAGGGGGCCGCGATCCGGCCCACCTGTGCCACCACATCCGGCGGCAGGGCCAACATCACCTCGAGCGCAGCCTTGGTGGCCGGATCGGCCGGGCCCGGATTGTCGGCATCCAGATACGGCAACGTCGGCGGCGGCGGTTCGGTGGCGAAATCGACACCGTCGCGGTCGAACAGATGCGGACCGTCGGGATAGTCCTTGACCACCACCGGCACCCGCTCGACCACCGTGATCCGCAGGGTCGACGGATATTCGCGCTGCACCCGGGCGGTGGCGACACGCCGGATCATGGCCACCCGCTCGGCGATCGCGTCCGTGTCGATCTGCAACAGCGGCGTGCCGGGTGCCACCGCGGCGGCCGCCAGCACCTGCTCCTGCGGCACAGCGGCCACGCCGTTGACCACCACATTGCGCGCCGACATCGCCGGTGTGAAGTACAGAACCAGACCCAGGGCCACTGCGACCACACTGACCAATGCGGACCAGAGCAGCACCTTCAGACCACGAATAGTGCCGCGGGCCACCGCATTCGGAGCGTCCGAGGGCTGCCCGTTCACCTTGCGCTTGGCCTCGCGGCGAGCATGCTCGATCGCCACGGCCCGGTCCCGCGCAACCCGGCGCTCCTCGCGTTCGCGGCGGGCGCGGCGGCGGGGGCCCTCATAGTCGGCTTCCGCCGCGGGCGGCGAATTAGGCCCTGCCGCGGGCGGCGAATTAGGCCCCGCCGCGGGCGGCACATCAGCCCCTCCCGCGGGCTCCCCGGACTCAGCCGCGCTCTCGCCGGACTCAGCCGGACCGGGTTCCTCTTGAACCGGGCCGGATTCCACCGCAGCAGTTTCCTCGGCGGCCTCGTCGGGACCGCCGGGGCCCGTCTCGTTCACGGCGAATCCGTCGATGAACTGCCCGGCGCACTGCGATTCGCCTTGATTCCGAGCTCGGTCACGATTTCCTTGCCCAGCATGGTGACGTCACCAGCACCCATGGTGAGCACCACGTCACCGGCGCGGGCCGAGGCGGCGACCGCGGCGGCGACCGCCGAGAAGTCGGGAACATAGGTGACCGGCGCGCTGACATGCTGGGCGACCGTGGCACCGCTGATACCGGGAAGCGGCTGCTCACGCGCTCCGTACACGTCGAGCACGAAGACCTCGTCGGCAGCACTTAGGGCCGTGCCGAACTCGAAAGCGAAAGTCGCTGTGCGCGAGTACAAGTGCGGCTGGAAAGCGACGATGACCCGGCCACCGGTCTGGTCCACGACCGTCCTGGCGGCCTCGAGGGTGGCCCGGACCTCGGTGGGATGGTGCGCATAGTCATCAAAGACCCGGACGCCGCCGAGTGACCCGACCAGTTCGAACCGCCGCCGTACCCCCTCGAATCCGGCGAGCCCGTCGAGCACGGCCTCGGCCGGCGCGCCCACCTCGACGGCGGCCAGCAGCGCACCGAGCGCGTTGAGCGCCATGTGCCGGCCGGGCACCGCGAGCCGGATCGCGCGCGGATGCGGCTCACCGGCAAGCTGGATATGCGCCACCGCCCCGGTCCCCTGCTGTTCCCAGCTCAGCAAGGTGCCGGCCAGCTCGCCGGCAGGCGTGCTGCCGTAGCGCAACACCCGGATCCCCAGTGAGTCAGTGTGTTCGGCGAGCGCTGCGGCCCCGGGATCGTCGGTGCAGACCACGAGCGCGCCGCCGGGCGCGATGCGATCGACGAATGCGGAGAACACCGCGGTATAGGCCTGCTCGCTACCGAAGAAATCCAGGTGGTCGGCCTCGATGTTGGTGACCACCGCGACATTCGGGGTGTACTCCAGCAGTGAGCCGTCACTCTCGTCGGCCTCGGCGACAAAGCACGTCCCGCTGCCGTGATGGGCGTTGGTGCCCGCCTCGCCCAGTTCGCCACCCACCGCGAACGACGGGTCGAAACCGCTGTGCTGCAACGCCACGATGAGCATCGACGTTGTCGTGGTCTTGCCGTGGGTGCCCGTCACCATCAGCGTGGTGTAACCGGCCATGAGCTTGGCCAGCACCACCGGGCGCAGAATCACCGGGATTCCGCGGCGCCGGGCCTCGACCAGTTCCGGATTGGTCTTGGGGATCGCGGCGTGGGTGGTCACCACCGCGGTCGGCCCGCCCGGCAGCAGGTCCAGCGAGGATGCGTCATGGCCGATTCTGACCTCGGCACCGCGGGCCCGCAGCGCCACGACACCACGGGACTCCTTGGCGTCAGACCCGGACACCAGGCCACCCCGGTCCAGCAGGATCCGGGCCACGCCCGACATCCCGGCTCCCCCGATCCCGACCATGTGCACTCGCTGCAGTTCAGCCGGAAGTGAATTATCGTTCACTGCAGCCTCTTTCGTTGAGCGCGTGCGACATCAAGGGCGACCTGCGCCACCCGCCGAGCAGCGTCGGGATGGCCGGACAACAAGGCGGCAGCCGTCATCGCCGCCAACCGCGCGTCATCGGTCATCAGGCCGGCGACCGTATCCGCCACGAATCCACCATCGAGCCGGACATCGTCGACGACGATGCCGCCACCGGCCGAAACGACCGGCAGGGCGTTGAGCCGCTGCTCACCGTTGCCGATCGGCAGCGGGACGTACACCGCGGGCAGTCCGACAGCAGTCACCTCGGCAACCGTCATCGCTCCGGACCGGCAGATCGCCAGATCTGCTGCGGCATAGGCCAGGTCCATCCGGTCCAGATACGGCACCGCGACGTACGGCGGTGTCCCCGACGCCGCCGGCGGTAGATCAAGGGTGTTCTTCGGCCCGTGCGCATGCAGCACCGAAACACCGGCAGCCCCAAGGGCTTCGGCCGCCGAGGACACCGCGCGATTGATCGACTGTGCGCCCTGCGAACCACCGAACACCAACAGCACCTTGGCATCCGGTGCGAATCCGAAGAATGCCCTGGCCTCGGCGCGCAACGCCGCACGGTCCAAGGACGTGATCGCCGCACGCACCGGCACCCCGACCACCTCGACCTTGCGCAGCCCCGGTTCGGGCACCGCGGAGAGCACCCGGCGGGCCGACATCGCACCGACCCGGTTGGCCAGCCCGGCACTCGCGTTGGCCTCGTGGACCACCACCGGGACGGCGCGTCGGCGCCCATGCATACCGAAGCCACCACGGGCCGCGAGGTAGGCAGGCAGCGCGACATAGCCGCCGAACCCGATTACCACGTCGGCCTCCACGCCCGCCAGCACCGAACGGGTCTGGCGGATCGCGGTGCGCACGCGCAGCGGCAACCGCACCAGGTCTCCCGAGGGCTTACGCGGCAGCGGCACCGGGGTGATCAGCTCGAGGTCATAGCCGCGCTGCGGCACCAGCCGGGTTTCCAGACCGCGGGCGGTTCCGAGGGCGGTGATCCGGACCTGCGGATCGAGTTCCCGCAGTGCGTCGGCCACCGCCATCGCCGGTTCGACGTGACCTGCCGTGCCACCCCCGGCCAGAACGACGGAAATCCCCCGGTCGCTTCTACCCTCACTCACCCGTAACGCTGACCTTCCAAAGTCCGGGCCCGTTGGCCTTGTTTCCGCTGGCCTGCAGGATATCGGACCGAGGACTTACCGCCCCCGGCCGGCTGCTGACCAGCGGCGTACCCGGAGCGGCGCACCGGCCGGTCTCCGGTGCGCGGCGCGCGGCGGGTCGGCGTTTGTCTGGCGCCCGATTGTTTGGCCCTGGCCTGCTTGCCCGCCTGTTTACCGGACGGCTTGGCACCGGCCTTGCCGGCGGGCTTGCCCGCACCGCGCGAGGGCGACTTCCGACGATCGTGCAGCCGGTTGCGGGCGACCTCGATGCGGGTGGGGACATAGGGCTCGGGCAGCGGCAGCCGCAGCAGCCGGGTCACCCTGTCATCGCGCCCGGCCCGCAGCGCCGCCACGGCCTCCGGTTCGTGCCGGGCCGCGTTGGTGATCAGACCCATCATCAGAAGTGTTGTGGCTTGCGACGATCCGCCCGCCGAGATCAGCGGCAGCTGCAGCCCAGTGACCGGCAACAGGCCCACCACGTAGCCGACGTTGATGAACATCTGGCCGACCACCCACAGTGTGGTGGTGGCCGTCAGCAGACGCAGGAACGGATCGGCCGAACGCCGGGCGATGCGCATCCCGGTGTACGCGAACAGTCCGAACAGGGCCAGCAGGCCCAATGCGCCGACGAACCCCAGCTCCTCGCCGATGATCGCGAAGATGAAGTCGTTGTGGGCGTTGGGCAGGTAGTTCCACTTCGCCGTCCCCTGGCCCAGTCCGTCGCCGAAGATACCCCCGTTGGCCAGGGCGAACCGGGCCTGCCGGGACTGATAGCCGATCCCCTGCGAATCGGCCGCCGGGTCTAGCCAGGACTGCACCCGGTCGGACCGGTAGCCCGCGGACAGTGCCAGCACGCCGGCCGCCACGACCGCGGCCAACAGCGAGGACATGAACACCCGCAGCGGGAGGCCCGCGTACCACAGCAGACCGAGCAAGATGATGCTCAGCGAGACGGTCTGCCCGAGGTCGGGCTGGGCGACGATCAGCGCCAGCGCGATCACCGCGGCAGGCACCAGCGGGATGAGCATCTCGCGCAACGAGGCCCGCTCCATGCGCCGGGCCGCCAGCAGGTGCGCACCCCAGATGGCGAAGGCGATCTTGGCCAGCTCCGAGGGCTGCATCGAGAAGCCGGCAACGACGAACCAGCCGCGAGAGCCGTTGGCCACCTTGCCGATTCCGGGGATGAGCACCAGGATCAGCAGCACGATGGTGAAGCCGAACCCGGGGAACGCAACCCGGCGCAGGGTGCGGACGGGCATCCGCAGGGCCACGTAGAACGCGATCAGCCCGACGCCCGTCCACATCACCTGGCGACCGAACACCGCCCAGGGCGACCCGTCGAAGTCGTAGGAATACACGCCCGATGCCGAGAGCACCATGATCAGGCCGAGCGTGGTGAGCAGCGCGGTGACCGCGATGATCAGGTGGAACGAGGTCATCGGACGGCCCAGCCAGGCGCCGAACCGGGTCCGCGGAGCCGTCGCGTTGGGGTTGGGTGCGGCCTCGGACGATCCGCCTGCGGCTGAATCGGACGTTTCGCCGGTTGCGTCACCGTCACGGCGGCGCAGCCGGGCCAGGATGCCGGCCACCTCGGCTACCCGATCGCGGCGCGGACGGCGCCGGCGAATGCATCGCCACGCTGGCCGTAGCCGCTGAACTGATCGAAGGACGCGCCTGCCGGGGCCAGCAACACGGTGTCACCCGCACCGGCCAGCCCGCGGGCGACATCGACGACCGCCGCCATGACCGCGTCGGAGACCGGACGGTCCCCAACGTCGATCACACGAGTCACATGATCACCAATAGACTCATTCGTCTCAAGCACCCCAGAATCCTCCCCCGTCACAACCTCCACAACGGGGACATCCGGGGCGTGTCGCGATAACGCATCGGCAACCATCTGCCGGTCCCGCCCGATCAGCACCACAGCAACCAGGCGATTCGCCACGTGACGCACCAATTCGTCGACCGAAGCGCCCTTCAGCAAGCCCCCGGCGATCCAGATCACGCGGTCGAACGCGGTGATCGAAGCCTGCGCGGCGTGCGGATTGGTGGCCTTGGAATCGTCGACATAGCGCACCCCGTCGGCCTCCCCGACCAACTCGGCACGGTGCCTGCCGACCTGAAACGACGCCAACGCGCTCGCGATCGAGGCGGGGGCCACCCCGACGGCACGGGCCAACGCCGCGGCTGCCAACGCATCGAGCACGCCGACCGGACCGGCCACACCGATCGTCGCGGCATCAGCCAACTCGACATCGTCGTCGAACGCGCGGTCGACGAGCTTGCCGGCACGCACGCCGAGCTCGCCGGCGGCCGGTTCGCCCAGCCGGAATCCGACTCGAACCGGCGCCCCGGCGGCCGGCAGCAGACCGGCGGCCACCGGATCGTCGAGACCCACCACGGCCACCCGGCCGGCCAGCGCCCGGGCCTTGTCGGCGGCATAGCCAGCCATCGAACCGTGCCAGTCCAGGTGGTCCTCGGCGACATTGAGCACCACGCCGGCGTCCGGGCGCAGCGAGGGCGCCCAGTGCAGCTGAAAACTGGAGAGCTCGATCGCCAGCAACTCCGCGGGCTGGTCCAGAACGGCCAGCACCGGGTCACCGATATTGCCGCACAACAGGCTTCGACGCCCGTCGGCCAGCAGCATCTCGTGCAGCATCGACGTAGTGGTGGTCTTGCCATTGGTGCCGGTGACCACCAGCCAGCGCCGGGGCGGACCGTAACGGCCCGCGGCGTCCAGCCTCCAGGCCAGCTCCACATCGCCCCAGATCGATACCCCGGCTTCGGCCGCCGCGGCCAGCACGGGGGCCGTGGGCGGGAATCCCGGGCTGGTCACCACCAGCGCGTAGTCGGCGATCGCAGCGACGGCCGCGGCGGGATCGATGACGGTGGTGCCCTGCCCGGCGAATGCGCGCAGAGCCTCGGCGTTGTCGTCGCACAGCGTCGCAGCCACGTTCAGCGGTGCCAGCGCCGCCAGCACAGCCCGTCCGGTGACCCCCGCGCCGGTTACCAACACCGGGGCACCCGGGGTCAGCAGAGAAAGATCCTCGTCACCGCCGCGCCCGCCGGATGGGCCCACCACCATCAGGCCCCGACTGCGGTGAGCCACTCGCTGTAGAACAGGGCCACACCCAGACCACAGGCGATCGCCGTCAGCAGCCAGAACCGGATGATGACGGTCGTCTCGGCCCAACCCACCAGCTCGAAATGGTGATGGAACGGGGCCATCCGGAACACGCGGCGGCCCGTGGTACGGAACGCCAGGATCTGCACCACCACCGACGTCACCTCGGCCACGAACAGTGCGCCCAGAACGACCGCGAGGATCTCCGTGCGACTGGTCACCGAAAGCCCGGCGATGATGCCGCCCAAAGCGAGCGAGCCGGTGTCCCCCATGAAGATCTTGGCCGGCGCGGCGTTCCACCACAGGAAGCCGATACACGCGCCCGCGGTCGCGGCCGCGATGATCGCCAGGTCCAACGGGTCACGCACGTTGTAGCAGCCCAGACCCGGTGCCGTGGCGCAGGCATTGCGGTACTGCCAGAAGGTGATCAGGACGTAGGCCGCGGTCACCATCGCCATCGCGCCGGCCGCCAACCCGTCCAGACCGTCGGTGAAGTTCACCGCATTCGACCAGGCACTCACGATCACCACGCAGAACAACACGAAGACCCACGACGCCAGCGTCACCGTGGCGATCTCGCGGACATAGGACAGCTCGGGGCTGCCTGGGGTCAGCCCGTCACCGTTGCGGAACTGCAGGGCCAGCACGCCGAACAGCACCGCGGCGGTCAGCTGGCCGACGGTCTTGGCGGTCTTGTTCAGGCCCAGGTTGCGCGAACGACGCAGCTTGATGAGGTCGTCGACGAAGCCCACCAGGCCGAGCATCGTGGCCAGCCCCAACACCAACAGCCCCGAGGCCGACGGACCGTCACCGCCCAGCGCCACCCCGACCAGATGGGTGCCCAGGTAGCCCGCCCAGATGCCGGCGACGATCGCCACGCCGCCCATCGACGGCGTCCCGCGCTTCTTGGCGTGGCTGGCCGGGCCGTCCTCACGGATCTCGTGCCCCAGCCCGCGCTTGGTGAACAGCCGGACCAGTGCCGGGGTGAGCAGGATCGAGACCGTCAGTGCGATACCGACGGCGATGAGAATGAGCTTCATCGGTCGGCGTTCCCCATTTCCGCAACCAGCGCATCGGCCAGCGCACCCAACCCCACCGAGTTGGATGCCTTCACCAGCACCACATCCCCGGGCTCCAGCTCAGCCTGCAGCAGGGCCAGCGCGGCATCGGCGTCTTCGACCATCGTGGACTCAGATCCCCACGAACCCTCCATCACCGCGCCGTGGTGCATGGCGTTCATAGTCCTCCCGGTTCCGACGACGATTAACCGAGACACATCTAAGCGCACCGCGAACCGTCCGATGGCGTCGTGCTCGGTTATCGCGTCGTCACCGAGTTCGGCCATCTCGCCCAACACGGCCCAGCTGCGCCGCTTGCCGTGCAGGTCACCGGTGGGTTCACCGGAGCTCTGGCGGGCCATCCAGGCCAGCGCCTTGAGTCCGGCGCGCATCGAATCGGGGTTGGCGTTGTAGGCGTCATTGATCACCGTCACACCGTCGGCGCGGGTACCGACCTGCATCCGGTGCCGCGAGACGGGGCCTGCGCCCGCCAACGCCGTCGCCACCTGGTCCAGGCCGGCGCCGCACTGCAGCGCGACCGCGGCCGCACACAACGCATTGCCGACCTGGTGATCGCCGTGCACCGCGAGTGCCACCTCTGTTTCCCGACCGGCCGACCCGCTACCCGCGTGCAGGGTGAACCGCGGGCGGGCCAGTTCATCGAGGGCCACCGGGCCGGCCCACACGTCGACCTCGGAACCCGGCTCGCGTGACACCCGCACGACACGGGCGGCGGTCTTACCGGCCATGGCCGAGACCGCGGTGTCGTCGACGTTGAGGATCACCACACCCGAGGCCGGAACAGCTTGCGGCAACTCGGCTTTGGTATTCGCAATCGCCTCGCGCGAGCCGAACTCACCGAGGTGCGCGGTGCCGACGTTGAGCACCACCGCGATCTGCGGCGGGGCGATGGCCGCGAGGGCGGCGATATTCCCGGGATGCCGCGCCGACATCTCCAGGATCAGGTAATCGGTCTCGGGTGTCGCACGCAGCACGGTCCACGGATGACCGAGCTCGTTGTTGAACGAGCCCGGCGGCGCAATCACCTGCCCGAGCGGGTCCAGTACCGCGGCCAGCAGATCTTTGGTCGAGGTCTTGCCCGAGGAACCCGTCACCCCGATGATCGTCAGCCCCTCGGCGACCAGCTCGACGGCCACCGCGGCCGCGAGTTTGGCCAGCGCGGCCAGGACCGCCGCGCCGGAGCCATCAGTGTCGAATTCCAAAGCGCCAGAAGCGGTGTCGGCCGCCCCCGGGTCAGGCGAAACGATGATCGCGGGCACCCCGACTGGGCGCGCGGCCAGCACCACGGCGGCTCCGGATGCCACCGCCGCCGCCGCGAAGTCATGGCCGTCGGATCGGGCGCCCGGCAGCGCCAGGAACAATCCGCCGGGGCCGATCGCGCGGGAGTCGAATTCGACGGTGCCCGTGACGGTCGTGGCGGCCGCGTCTTCGGCGGTGATGTCGGCCAACTCACCGCCGACGATCTCGGCGATCCTGGCGATGGTCATCTCGATCACGTGCCCGGCTCCCCTTCCTTGAGTGCCTCCAACGCCGCCGCCAACTCCTCACGGTCATCGAACGGCCGGGTGTGGCCGCCACCGGTCTGGCCGCTCTCGTGCCCCTTGCCGGCGATCAGCACGATGTCGCCGGGCCCGGCCCAGGCCACCGCATGGTCGATGGCCGCCCGCCGATCGCCGACCTCCACGACCTCGGCGCCCGCCTGCGCTTCGGCGGCCCCGGCCATGATCGCCGCGCGGATCAGTGCGGGGTCCTCGTCGCGGGGATTGTCATCGGTGACGACGACGAGATCAGCCAGTTCGGCCGCGACCCGCCCCATCGGAGCTCGCTTGCCCGTATCCCGGTTGCCGCCCGCCCCGAACACCACCCCGATGCGACCCGGCCCGGAACCCCTCAATGTCTCCAGGACGGCCTGCAGAGCCCCGGGCTTGTGCGCGTAATCGACCAGTGCCAAGAACTGCTGTCCGCGGTCGATCGGCTGCAGCCGCCCCGGCACGGTCGCCGTCCGCAGTCCCGGGGCTGCCTGCTCGGGCGACACCCCGGCCCCGTCCAGCAGTGCGATCGCCAGCGACGCATTGGCGACGTTGTAGGCACCGGTCAGCCCGATCCGAAGCTCGTGGGCCACCCCGGCCGGGTCGACGAGGGTGAACTCCTGGGACCCGACGCCGACCGCCGAGACATTGCGCACCTGCCAGTCCGCCGACGCTCCCGCGGCACTCACGGTCGTCACCTTCTCGGCACGGGCCGCCATCGCCGCGCCCGCATCGTCGTCGACACAGATCACCGCGGCGGCGGCGTGGTTGCGCGACCCGGGATCGAACAGGCGGGCCTTGGCCTCGAAGTAGTCCTGCATCGTCGGATGGAAATCCAGGTGGTCGCGCGACAGGTTGGTGAACCCGCCGAGCGCGAAAACGATCCCGTCGACCCGGCCCAGTGTCAGCGCATGGCTCGACACCTCCATCACCACGGTGTCGACACCCCTTTCGACCATCACGGCCAGCAACGCCTGAAGATCCGGCGCCTCGGGCGTGGTCAGAGCGCTCGGCAGATCGCGTCCGGCGATGCGCACGCCCACGGTGCCGATCAGTCCGGCCACGCGGCCGGCAGCCCGAAGCCCCGCCTCGGCGAGATACGTCGTGGTGGTCTTACCCGAGGTTCCCGTCACCCCGATGACCGTCAACCGCTCCGACGGACGCCCGTACACCTCGGCCGCCACCTCACCGAGCACCGAGCGAGGGTCGGGATGGACCAGGACCGGGACGTCGAGGTCACCCAGATCGGCCGCGCCGGCAGCGTCGGTGAGCACCGCCGCCGCACCGGCGGCCACCGCGTCGGCCGCATAGCGCGCGCCGTGCACCGCCGATCCCGGCAGCGCGGCAAACAGGTCCCCGGACCGGGCATCCTGGCCGCGCAGCGTCACTCCTGTCACCCGAAGTTCCGGCAGGGGATTTCCGGTGGCGGATACCGCTTGGACCTGTTCGGCGAGCGGCACGAGGTATTGGCCGGCGGGACGGTTGGGACGCAGCTTCATGGCCATGCCACAGTACCCATCTGCGGTCCACCGGCCGCACCACCCACAACTATCGCGGTCAGGTCGCCTGCAGGGTCAAGCGCGGCCCCGGATCGGCCGACAACGGGACGTTGTGACGTTGCAGCAGCCACGAGGCGATGTTGTGGAACAGCGGCGCCGCCGAAGATCCCGGTGAGCCGTCCGCGGCGCGGTGCGGCGCGTCCATCATGATGCCGACGACATAGCGCGGATCATCGGCAGGCGCCATGCCGGCGAAGGTGATCCAGTAGACGTCGTCGTAGTAGCAGCCGCACGCCGGATTGATCTGCTGCGCCGTACCGGTCTTGCCGGCGATCTGGTAGCCCTCGACCGCGGCCTGCGGGCCAGTACCCTGCTGCGCACCCATGGGATCACGCTGCACGATGGCGCGGAACATGTTGCGTACCGTGCGGGCGGTCTCCGGTGTCACCACCCGAACCCCTTCCGGCCGCGGCTCATCGGTCCGGGTGCCATCGGGCGCAATCGTGGACTTGATGATCCGCGGCGGCATGCGGACCCCGTCGTTGGCGATCGTCTGATACATCCCGGTCATCTGCAGCAGAGTCATCGAAAGACCCTGTCCGATAGGGAGGTTGGAGAACGAGCTACCCGACCACTGATCGATGGGCGGAACCAGACCCGAACTCTCACCCGGTAGCCCGACGCCGGTGCGCTGACCGAGCCCGAACCGGCGGACCATGTCGTAGAACCGATCCGGACCCACACGCTGGGCCAACATCAGGGTACCGACGTTGGACGACTTCCCGAACACACCGGTCGTCGTGTACGGCATCACGCCGTGGTTCCACGCGTCGCGGACCGTGACGCCGCCCATGTCGATCGAGCCGGGCACCTGCAGCACCTCGTCGGGATTGGCCAGACCGTACTCGATCGCGGCCGACGCCGTGATGATCTTGTTCACCGAGCCGGGCTCGAACGGTGAGGACACCGGTAGGTTGCCCATCTGCCGGCTGTCCTGCCGACCGAGGTCCTGGCTCGGGTCGAACGTGTTGTCGTTCGACATCGCCAGTACCTCACCGGATTTCGCGTCGAGCACCACCGCCGAGACATTCTTGGCACCCGAGGCGTCCTTGGCCTGCTGCACCTGCTGCTGAACGTAGTACTGGATGTCGTCATCGAGGGTCAGCTGCACATTGGAGCCGTTGACCGCGTCGTGCCGGTTGCGGTAGCTGCCCGGGATCACCACACCGTCCGAACCCCGGTCGTAGGTGACCGAACCGTCGGAGCCGGCCAACACCGCGTCGAGAGAATCCTCAAGTCCCAGCAAGCCGTGACCGTCCCAGTCGATGCCGCCGACGATGTTCGCGGCCAGCGATCCTCCCGGGTACTGACGCAGGTCCTGGCGCTCGGAACCGACTTCGGGGAACTTGTCCATGATGGCGCTGGCGATCGCGGGATCCACCGCGCGGGCCAGATAGACGAAAGTCTCGTTGCTTCGGAGCTTCTTGAGCACCGTCTTGGCGTCCGGCCGGTTGTCCAGCCGGGTGGCGATCTCCTTGGCAATGTCCGAGAGCCGGCGATCCGGATCCGGCGCCTCGCTGGATTTGGCCTTGGCCTCGGCGAGCTGTTTGCGGACCCGGACCGGCTGGAATGTCAGCGCTTTGGCCTCGATGGTGAACGCCAGCTTGTCGTCATTGCGGTCGACGATGCTGCCTCGCATGGCCGGGTTCACGTCGGTGACCTTGAGCTGGCTGGCCGCCTCGGCGCGCAGCCCCGCGGCCCTGGGCACCTGGAGCGTGAACAGCTGCACTGCCGCGATCACCAACACTGCGAGCATGACCAGGTTCCCGGTGCGATGCCGGAACACGAAAGATGAGCTGCGCAAACCTGTTTCGGTGGCGGCCACCCTGGTTCGGCGGTCCCGGGCCTCATGTCCGGGCCCCGGCGAGGCCTTCTTGGCCCGCTGCGGCTTGGGCGACTGACCCTGACGGCCCGGGCGGCGGCTCATACGGCCGGCGCCTGCGCGTTGACGCCGGCAGCCGGAACATGTGCCGCGGGGGCCGCCGGTGGGCTGAATTGCTCCAGCGGAACGACGGGGCCCGGGGCGGGGGCGGCCAGCGCCTGCGCCTGCGCGGCCGGTCCCGGAGCGGCCGGTCCCGGCAGGACCGGTCCGGGCGCGGTCGGCACACCGGCGGTGGGCACGTGCGTCGGATCAGTGACCTGTTGTGGTGCGAGTTGAGCGGGATCAACCGGCGCGGGCGGCGCCAAGGGGACCGGAGCCGGAGCCGCGAGCACGTTCGGTGCCGGCGCGGGTCCCGGCAGGACCGGCCCGGGCACCGGCGGTACGGCTCCCGGCACGCCATGGGGTGCGTCGGCCTGCGGGACCGGGATGCCCGGAACGGCAGGAGAACCCGGGCGCGGCGCCCGCACCGTCAGCTCCCGCGGATCGACCACCCGCGGGGCCGGGGGCTGTCGATTATACACATCTCCGAGCCCACGACACTAAGCAGGACATCGTATGCCGTCGTCTGCTTGAAAAAACAAAAGAGAAACAAGCGACCGAGCCATCGGTGTTCAACGGGGGCGGCGGCACCCCTTCGGCCGGCTTGGGGGTCCCGACGACAGTCCAGTTGCCCGCTGCGTCCTGCACCAGGTGTGCGGTATCGCGCGACGGGATCATTCCCAGATTGCGGGCAGACTCGGCCAGCGCCGGTGCGGCCTGCGCCTCGAGCACATCGCGCTCCAGCGCCTCTTTCTGTTGCAACAGACCCTGATTGACCTGGCGGGCATGGCCCAACTGGTAGGACCGCTCGGCCGAACCGGTCGACAGCCACAGCGTGACCGCAAGTCCCAGACCCAGTGCCGCGATCACCAACACAACGAACGGCACACGGGAGACCAGGACGCGGGGGTTCAGCTCGATCGAGGCCAGCCGGACCAGCAGACGTTCCCGGAGCCGAACGCGCAGTGGCGGACGGACAACCTTGGGAGCCTTGGCTTTACGAGCCTTCGCCCGCGCTTTTGCCTGGCTGGCACTCTTGGGCCGGGCCGGCCGGGTACCCGGCCGCTGAATCGGCCCGGCACTCGGTGCCGTACGCGCGGGTCGCTGCTCGGAACCCGGCCGGCGCTTGCGCGGCGGGGCCTGATCGGTGCGCCGCCCACCACCTCGGGCCGGTTGACGCACCGGACGCCTGCGGTCTGCCTCGCGCAGCTGTTCGGGTCGCTTGACCTTCATGAGTTGCCCCCTTCCCCAACCTTTTCCAGTGCCCGCAGCCGCACCGGAGCGCTACGCGGATTGCGATCGATCTCACTTTGGCGGGCCTTCTCGGCGCCGCGGGTCAACGTGACGAATTCGGGTTCATGGCCGGGCAGTTCGATGGGTAGGCCGGGCGGGGTCCGCGATGCCGTGGCAGCAGCGAACGCCTGCTTGACGATCCGGTCCTCGAGTGACTGATACGACATCACCACGATCCGTCCGCCGTCGGTCAGCGCGGCGAGCGCGGCAGGCAACGCGGCGCGCAGCGAATCCAGTTCGCCGTTGACCGCGACCCGCAGCGCCTGGAAGGTGCGCTTACCCGGATGCCCCCCGGTACGGCGGGCCGGTGCCGGGATCGCCTCGTAGAGCAGTTCCACCAGTTCACCGGTGGTGGAAAACGGTTGCTGCGCACGCCGTTTGACGACCTTGTCGGCTATCCGGCCGGCGAAGCGCTCGTCGCCGAAATCGCGCAGAATCCGCGCGATCGACTTGGTGTCGTAGGTGTTGAGGATGTCCGCGGCCGTCAGCGGTGCATCGGGATCCATCCTCATGTCCAGCGGCGCGTCGGTGGAGTAGGAGAAGCCGCGCTCGGTCTGATCGAGCTGCATCGAGGACACCCCGAGGTCGAACAGCACACCGTCGATCTGGGTGAAGCCGGATTCCGCTATCGCCCCGGCGATTCCGTCATAACGGGTCCGCACCGGTCGCATCCGGTCGCCGAACGGCGCCAGGCGGGCACCGGCGATGCCGAGCGCATTGGGGTCACGGTCCAGGCCGATCACCCGCAGACCGGGAAACTCGGTCAGGAAGCGTTCGGAATGGCCGCCCGCGCCGAGCGTGGCGTCCACCAGCACTGCGTCGGTGCCGTCCTGGTGGTGACGGGTGAGCGCGGGGGCCAGCAGCTCGACACAGCGGTCGAGCAGAACCGGGATGTGACCGTGGCCCTGGGAGTCGGACCGATCTGGGGAATCTGGCACCGCTGAAACACCTCCGCTCGGAATGGCCCCTGCACCGGGGTCTCTGTCCGAATTAACGGACCTGGCGTTGGGGAAGTACGCCAGGGCCAATTCGGGCAGAGGCCTCGCTGCACGGGCTAAGTCCAGGCCGGCCGCCGGTTGACGGGCCGTATCAGGGGCACCATCAGAGAACGTCGCGAGTCTCATCAGTGGCCGCGGAGAAGTTTTCTTCGTGGGTCTGCTGGTACTCCTGCCACGCGTCGGCATCCCAGATCTCCAGGTAGTCGACCGACCCGATAACCACACATTCCTTGGACAGGTTTGCGTAGCGACGGTGATCCGCCGACAAGGTGATCCGACCCTGGGTGTCCGGACGCTGTTCGTCTGCGGCCGCGGCGAACACCCGCAACTGCGCACGACGTTCCGGATGCGCCTTGGCCTCTTCCACCGCTTTGCGTGCGCGTTCCTCGAACTCGTCCCGCGGGTACACGGCCAGGCTGTGATCTTGACTCTTCGTGACCATCAACCCTCCTGCCAGTACGTCGCGGAACTTGGCGGGCAGCGTGAGCCGCCCTTTGTCGTCGAGCTTGGGCGTGTAGGTACCCAGAAACATCTGGACACCTCCCGCCACCGGAGTTCGGATCCCGAGTCGCTTGTGAGATCCAGGCCAGGCCTTCTGCCCTCCGAACGGGGTTCCGTTTTCCCCGTTGGCCGCCACTTTACCCCACGATCCCCCACTTTGCTCCATTTAGTCCGCCAAGTTTGGGCGTTCTCCCCACCCAAGCCCCCCAGAACAGACCCCTCAGCGCGTCTTCGCACCCAAACCCGGGCCATAGAAACGGAGAAACCGCAGGTAGACACCTGCGGTGAAAGAGTGGGGGGTTGTGGGGTGAAATTCCCTGAGAATCTGCTGCGCTCCCCCACACAGCCCCACGGCCCCACCCGGAGACCTGATCCGGCGTGTCGCTGGACATGCCCCCGACACCCGACCCGGGCACACGACAACGCACAAAAAAAGGGGCAACCCGTTACGGGCTGCCCCCTGAATCCGTCTGACGGCTCAGTCGTCGAACCGGCGTCGGAATCGGTCTTCCATCCGAGTGGTGAAAGACCCGCCGCGCTGGCGACGCTGTCGCGGTGCATTGCCGGAACCCTGGGCCGCACGCCCCGGTCCACCGGTCACGCGCGGGCCCGTGATCGCGAACACCACGCCACCGAACATCACCACGAATCCCACCACCGACAGGATCGGGAACCCGCCGAGCATGGTGGCCTTCACGGCCACACCGATGACCAGCAGGGCCAGACCCACGATGAACAGCAACGCGCCCTGAAGCCGGCGCCGAGCCGATGGCGCGCGCAAGGTCCCACCACGAACGCTCGAGGCGAACTTGGGGTCCTCGGCATAGAGCGCGCTCTCGATCTGGTCGAGCATGCGCTGCTCATGATCGGAGAGTGGCATTCGTCCCTCCTTGCCGACGCCGCCGTCGCTTTTCAAGATTTCACGTGCCCGCAATCACGGGCACCTAACCCTAATGATACGAGGTCGATCCGAGCCGTACCACCTTGTTCGCCGTCGATTGTAGGTCGTCGCGAGATAGCTCGGGTCGACGGGACCGACCGTCTCGCAGCCGGATAATGCTGAAGATAATGAGTTAGGCAGGACACCGGGCGGGCGAAAGGCGAAGGCATTGGCGACGTATCTCATCGATCTGTCGCCGGACGACATGAAGCGCCGGCTTCCCGACGCACTGCGCGTGTACGTCGACGCCATGCATTACCCACGCGGAACCGAGGAGCAACGCGCGGCCCTGTGGCTCGAACACACCCGGCGCACGGACTGGAAATGCGTGGCCGCGGTCGAGGCGCCCGATGCCGATGCGGAATCAGGCGCGGGCCCGAACCGGGCAGATCTGGTCGACGCACCGCTGAACGGAATCGCATACGGCTACAGCGGCGCGCCGGATCAATGGTGGCAGCAGCAGGTCATCTCCGGCCTGCAGCGGATGGGCGCCAACCCGGGACAGATCGCCGACCTGATGGGCAGCTACTTCGAACTCACCGAGCTGCACATCGCGCCCCGCGCCCAGGGCCAGGGCCTCGGCGAGGCTCTGACCAGGCGACTGTTGGACGGACGGGATGAATCTCACGTGCTGTTGTCGACCCCTGAGATCAACGGCGAGGCCAATCGGGCGTGGCGGTTGTACCGGCGGCTGGGCTTCACCGACGTCATCCGCGGGTACCACTTCGCCGGGGACCCCCGGCCGTTCGCCATCCTCGGTCGCCCACTGCCGTTGTGAGATCTGGCACGATGACCAGCGTGCACGTCCGACCACCGAGCCGCCTTCCCAGACGTAGCCGACGGACCCGCCTGCTCACGTTGGTGATGTTGTTGCTGATCCTGCCCATGGCGGTGGGCTGCGTCCGGGTCCGCACTTCGATCACGGTCTCCCCCGACGACAGGGTGTCCGGTCAGATCATCGCCGCAGCCAAGCCGCGGGACGCCGATGACAGGGGCCCGCAACTGCTGAACAACCTCCCGTTCGCCACGAAGGTCTCCGTCTCGGAGTACAGCCGCGACGACTTCGTCGGTTCCCAGGCGGTGTTCTCCGACCTCACGTTCGCCGAACTGCCCCAGCTGGCCGGCATGAGCCGAGATGCCGCCGGAGTCGACATCTCCCTGCGCCGCGCCGGTGACCTGGTGATCCTGGAAGGCCGGGTGGACCTCACCTCGCTCAACGATCCGCAGGCCGACGTTCTGCTCACGGTGTCGTTCCCCGGCGAAGTGACCTCGACCAACGGCGATCAGGTCAGTTCCTCGATCGTGGAATGGAAACTGCGGCCGGGCATCGTCAGCACCATGAGCGCCCAGGCCCGCTACACCGATCCCAGTGCCCGGTCCTTCACCACCGCGACCATCTGGCTCGTCGTGGGCGCATTCCTGGTGGCCGGCGTGATCGGTGCCCTGGCCTGGATGAGCCGGGACACCTCCCCGAAACCGGGTGACCCGGTCGCCGGCAGCGACTGACCGCGCAGCCGTCCCCGACGGGCACATTGCGACACCGCCCTCACTTGGTACAAAGCGCGTGGCACGCTCTACGCTGAATGCACTCTCGGGGACATACCGTTGACGACAAGAAAGGGGCGGGCGCTGAGCGTGCAGACATCGGCTCCGTCAACCGTCGAGCTGGCCGGAGCCGTCACCGACCAATTGCGCGACTACCTGCGTGAGCGCCGCCGCGACTCCGAGTACATCGGAACCGACTACGCCGAGCTGACCGGGGCCCTCGAAGAATTCGTGCTGCGCGGCGGCAAGCGGATGCGCCCGGCTTTCGCCTACTGGGGCTGGCGCGCGGTGATCGACCCGGCCGACCGCCCCGCTGGTCCCGATGTGTTGAGGTTGTTCGCCGCGCTGGAATTGCTGCAGGCCTGTGCCCTGGTGCACGACGACGTCATCGACGATTCGGCCACCCGCCGTGGCTTGCCCACCGTGCACCGGGTCTTCGCCGACCGGCACCGCGACCGCAACTGGCACGGCTCGTCCAAGCAATTCGGCCTGTCGGCAGCCATCCTGGCCGGCGATCTGGCCCTTTCCTGGGCCGACGACGTCGTGTCCTCCGCCGACATCCCCGTCGACGCTCAGCAACGCGTCCAGCAGGTCTGGCGCCACATCCGCACCGAAGTGCTCGGCGGCCAGTACCTCGACATCGTCGCCGAGTCCAGCGGTGCCGAATCGGTGGCCTCGGCGATGAACGTCAACACCTACAAGACCGCGTCATACACCGTGGCCCGGCCGCTGCAACTGGGCGCGGCTGCGGCCGCCGACCGGCCCGACGTGCAGCAGATCTTCCACCAGGTCGGCAACGACCTGGGCGTCGCCTTTCAGCTCCGCGATGACGTGCTCGGAGTGTTCGGCGACCCGGCGGTGACCGGAAAGCCCTCCGGTGACGACCTGCGATCCGGCAAGCGAACGGTGCTGCTCGCCGAGGCACTCGAGCTCGCCGACAAATCCGACCCGGCCGCCGCAGAACTGCTGCGCACCTCGGTGGGCACCGAGCTGTCCGACACACAGGTGGGCGACCTGTGCCGGGCCATCGAATCAGTAGGCGCCCTGGCCGCGGTCGAGGCACACATCGAACTGCTGACCAACCGTGCCCTGGACACGCTGGCAGCCGCCCCCATTCACGCCCAGGCAAAGACCGGCCTGGCCGAGATCGCCCGTTTCGCGGCGAACCGGTCGGCGTAGGAGATGCCGACCGACACCCCGGGCACCGGGGTCTCGCAACACATCTCACGCCTGGCCGCATTCGCGGTGTCCGCCGATGCCCGCCCGGCCCGGCTGGGTTTCCTGGGCGCGGCCCTGCTCACCATCGGCGGGCTCGGCGCGGGCAGCACCCGATTGCACGACCCGCTCCTGGAGTCACTGCACCTGTCCTGGCTGCGATTCGGGCACGGCCTGGTGCTGTCCTCGATCCTGCTGTGGGTCGGCATCGCGGTGATGCTGATCGCCTGGCTGTGGCTGGGCCGGCGCGTGATCGACCGCACCGCAACCGAATACACCATGGTGGCCACGACAGGTTTCTGGCTCGCGCCTCTGCTGCTGAGCGTTCCGCTGTTCAGCCGGGACACCTACTCCTACCTCGCCCAGGGCGCGCTGCTGCGCGACGGCTTCGACCCCTACGTGGTGGGGCCGGTGGAGAATCCGAACGTCCTGCTGGACAACGTGAGCCCGATCTGGACGACGACCACCGCGCCCTACGGACCGGCGTTCATCCTGGTCGCGAAGTTCGTCACGTTGCTGGTGCGCGACGACGTCGTGGCCGGCACCATGTTGCTGCGGCTCTGCATGCTGCCGGGCCTGGTATTGCTGATCTGGGCGACGCAGCGCGTCGCCCGCCACATCGGCGCGAGTCCGGCCACTGCGCTGTGGGTCTGCGTGCTCAACCCGCTGGTGATCATCCACCTGATGGGCGGCGTACACAACGAGATGCTGATGGTCGGGCTCATGATGGCCGGCATCGCACTGACGTTCCGACAGCACCCCGTCTGGGGTGTCGGCCTGATCGCCATGGCCGTCGCAGTCAAAGCGACCGCGGGACTGGCACTTCCGTTCGTCGTCTGGGTGTGGACGCGGCAGCTGCGCGACCGCCACGACCACCCACCGGTACGGGCATTCGTCCTGGCGACCGCCGCTTCCATGGCGATCCTCGCCGCGGTGTTCGCGCTGATGTCATGGCTGGCCGGCGTCGGCCTCGGTTGGCTGTCCGCCCTCGCGGCGGGAAACGTGAAGATCATCAACTGGCTGACCGTGCCCACGGCCGCCGCCAACCTGATCAACGCCATCGGCGGCCTGATCTTCCCGGTCAACTTCTACGCCGTGCTCGAGGTCACCCGCGTCATCGGCATCCTCACCATCGTGATCGCCCTACCGCTGTTGTGGTGGCGCTACCGGCACACCGACCGCGAAGCCCTCACCGGCACCGCCCTGGCCATGGCGGTGGTCGTGTTGTTCGTTCCCGCTGCGCTGCCCTGGTACTACACGTGGCCGCTGGCCGTCGCGGCCGCCCTGATCCAGACCCGGCCCGCCATCGCGGTGGTGGCCGGGCTCTCCACCTGGATCATGGTGATGTGGAAACCCGATGGGGCACACGGCATGTACTCGTGGGCGCACGTGCTGCTGACCACGGCATGCGCGGTGGCGGCGTGGTACTCGCTGTACCGTGCACCCTCGAGCCCCGCGCCTGAGCCGGCGGCCGAGAACCAGCCGTCAGTAACCTAGCGCCTGCGCGCGGCGCAGCACCTCACGTGCCTGGTGGGAATGCAGGGCGTCGACCGGGCGGGCATTGGCCACCTGCTCGGTGCGGCCGTCGGCGGTGATCGTCAGCGACTCGTCCGGGGTGAACAGCCAGCGCACGATCTCGGTGTCGCGGTACCCGCCGTCGCGCAGCACGACCAGCAGGCCAGGCAGGTGCTTGACCACATGCCCGTCGCCATCGAAGAAGATCTTCGGCACCACCATGACGCGGTCGCGGCGCACGGCGATCAACTGACCGTCGCGCAACTGTTGATGGACCTTGGTGACCGGAATGCCGAGCAAACCCGACACCGTCGGTAGGTCGTACACGGGCTCGTCGGGGTCCAAGACGTCATCGGCGACCGGAATGCTGCTCACCGCACTGATTCTAAGACCACGGCCGCAACTCGTAACATGTGTCCGGTGGAGCAGCAATCGGATCCACTCGTCGGCACCATGCTCGACGGGCGCTATCGCGTTGACACCGTCATCGCCACCGGCGGCATGTCCACGGTCTATCGCGGGCTCGATGTCCGCCTGGACCGTCCCGTCGCGCTGAAGGTGATGGACTCCCGCTACAGCGGCGACAACCACTTCCTGACCAGGTTCGGGCGCGAGGCCAAGGCGGTGGCCCGGTTGAAGGATCCCGGGTTGGTCGCCGTCTACGACCAGGGGATCGACCACCAACACCCGTTCCTCGTGATGGAGCTGATCGAGGGCGGCACACTCCGCGAACTGCTGGCCGAACGCGGCCCGATGCCCCCGCACGCGGTCGCCGCGGTGCTGGCTCCGGTACTCGGTGGGCTCGCGGTGGCACACCGCGCCGGCCTGGTGCACCGCGACATCAAGCCCGAGAACGTCCTGATCTCCGACGACGGCGAGGTCAAGATCGCCGACTTCGGCCTGGTGCGCGCCGTCGCCGAGGCCAAGATCACCTCGACCAGCGTGATCCTGGGCACCGCGGCCTACCTGTCCCCCGAGCAGGTGAGCACCGGCGACGCCGACCCGCGCAGCGACGTGTACGCCGTCGGCATCCTCACCTACGAACTGCTCACGGGCGTCACGCCATTCACCGGAGACTCGGCGCTCACCGTGGCCTATCAGCGCATGGACAACGATGTGCCCGCACCGAGCGGGATAATCGCCGGGGTGCCAAAGCAATTCGACCAGTTCGTGCGCCGCGCCACCGCACGCGATCCGGGACAACGCTTCGCCGACGCCGACGACATGCGGGCCGAACTGGCCGAGATCGTCGACGACCTCGGCCTGCCGGCGTTCCGCGTACCCGCACCGCGGCATTCGGCGCAGCACCTGGCCGCCACCCGTGTGCACGACCTCGGCGCCCCCGACGACCGCCATGCAGAGACGACCGTCGTAACTGCCGCGCCGCCGTCCCCGCCGGTGGCGCCCCCGGTTGCTCCCGCACCGCGGCAGCCCACCCGCGAGATCACCCGCGACCAGCACGACTGGGCACCGATCCCGGCCGATCCCCAAGCGGCCGAATACTCGCTCGGGGCAGGGCAATTCGCCGGTATCGAAATGAGCGAGTTCCACTGGGCCCGCCAACGCGCCCAACGGGCGCTGGCGTTCTGGGTGATCGCGGTACTCACCCTGACGGGCCTGGTCGCCGCCGCAGCGTGGACGCTGGGCAGCAACATCGGCGCGTTGCTCTAGCCGACAGTCTTAGCCGCGCAGCATCTCGGCGACCAGGAAGGCCAACTCCAGGCTCTGCTGGGTGTTGAGCCGCGGATCGCATGCAGTCTCGTAGCGGCCGCCCAGATCCGAATCCGAGATGTCCTGCGCCCCACCGAGACATTCGGTGACGTTCTCTCCGGTGATCTCGACGTGGATGCCGCCGGGGTGGGTTCCCAGGGTGTTGTGCACCTCGAAGAACCCCTGCACCTCGTCGACGATGCGGTCGAAATGGCGGGTCTTGTAGCCGGTTGACGACTCGTGGGTGTTGCCGTGCATCGGATCGCACTGCCAGATCACCTGGTGTCCGGTCGCCTGGACCTTCTCGATGAGCGGCGGCAGCAGATCACGCACCTTGTTGTTGCCCATCCGCGTCACCAGCGTCAGCCGGCCGGGCTCGTTGTTCGCATCCAACCGCTCGACGTATTCGACGGCCATCTCCGGCGTCGTGGTCGGCCCCAGCTTGATCCCGATCGGGTTGGCGATCACCTCGGCCAGCGCCACATGGGCCCCGTCGAGCTGACGCGTACGCTCACCGATCCACAGGTAGTGCGCGGACTGGTTGTACAGCTTGCGCGGCCCGTCCGGGTTCTCGGCAGGGTCGGCCAGCCGCAACATCGCGCGCTCGTAGTCGATCACCAGCGCCTCGTGGCTGGCGAAGATATCGGCGGTCTGCAGGTTACGGTCGGCCACCCCGCAGGCGGACATGAACTTCAGGCCCCGGTCGATCTCCCCGGCCAACGCCTCGTACCGGGCGCCTGCGGGCGAAGTCCGGACGAACTCGCGGTTCCAGTTGTGCACCAGGTCCAACGACGCCAGTCCCGACGAGGTGAGCGCGCGCACCAGGTTCATCGCGGCGCTGGCATTGGCGTAGGCCCGCACCAACCGCGACGGATCGTGCTCACGCACTGCGGCATCCGGGGCGAAGCCGTTGACCATGTCACCGCGATAGGACCTCAGGCCCAGCGCATCCAGATCAGCCGAGCGCGGCTTGGCGTACTGACCCGCGATGCGGGCCACCTTCACCACCGGCATGCTGGCGCCATAGGTCAGCACCACAGCCATCTGCAGCAGGGTGCGGATGTTGGCCCGGATGTGCGGCTCGGTGTTGTCGACGAACGTCTCGGCGCAGTCGCCGCCCTGGAGCAGGAAGGCCTCGCCACGGGCGACGTCGGCCAGCAGACCCTTGAGCTTCTCGATCTCCGACGGCACGGTGACCGGCGGCACGCTCTCCAGCACGGTACGCATGGCCTTCGCCGCGTCGGGGTCCCAGCTGGGCTGCTGCACGGCCGGCTTGGCCAGCGCCGCATCAAGCCGTTGACGCAGCTCGTCGGTCAGCGGAGGCAGCGGTGGCAGCTGGTCGATGGGGATGTCGACGGTCCAGTTCACCCGTTCATGGTAGCCGCCGGTGAATGGCTGTTTTCAGGGTTGTGTGGTGCCGGATTCCCGCGCCGGGGTGAGCCCGATCCCCGTCATCAACTGGAACCGGTGCAGATTGTGCCTGGCATCGACGAGTGCGTCGTGCGCATCGGTCGGTCGCGCGGGCATTCGCGGTGATCCACGGTCCTCCCAGAACTGGCGCAGTTCGCGGGTGAACCGCGGCATCGCCGGAGGCAGATCGGTCATCGGGCCCCACAGCTGGCACAACACCACGTGGTCATAGGCACCCACCCACGCCCACAACTCGATCGGTTCGTCACCGTCGACGTTGAAGAAATCCTCCAGCTCCGACCGGATCTGCCGCCGTGACCGCCACAGCTTCGACGCCGGGGACGGCAGCTTGGGCAGCACATGCTTGCGCACCCACCGGCCGGCCCGGTCCGGATTGAATTCCGTCGAGATCGCGTAGTACTCGCGGCCGTCCTCGGCGGCGACGCCGATCGAGATCAGCTCGATGGTGCGACCGTCGTCGATGAACTCGGTGTCATAGAAGTAGCGCATCACCCGATCCGTCCGGTCCGCTCGGCGGAGGCTCCCGGTGACTGCGCCGGGGCGGGGGCCGCGTGGATCTCACGATCCAGCTGCGCGTCGACGGTGGCGTCGTCGGGGAACTTCGGCATGCCGGTGATCGCGTCCTGCAACCACAACTTGGCCTGCACCACAGGCCGGCGCAGCCAGCGCTCTCGCTCCAGAGCGCGGTGCATCTTGCCTGGATGGCCGGTGTAGCGCCAACGCGCCCACGGCGCATGCGGCCGCGACAGCCGAACTGCCCCGACGAACAACAACGGGGTTATGAACATGCCCACCAATCCAGTCCACACCTTGCCTTTGAGCAGCACCACCACCGCCAGGAGCAGGGTCAGTACCGCAACTATGACCACGAGCGCCCGCATGGCCGCCGACTGGTCCTCGCGCCAGATACCGATATCAAAGAATGACAGCGGATTGAAACCCAGGATCAACAACCCCGCCACCGCCACTGCGGCGAACACCGCATCCACCGAGGTACGGCCGTCCTCGGCCCAGTACACGTCCGACAGATGCAGGATCAGTGCGAACTCGTCGAGCACCAGGGCCGCGCCGATGCCGAAGAACACCGCGGCCACCGTGAACTCCGGTACACCGCCGTTGACCGCGAGCGTCACCATCGTCACACCCGAAGCCATCACCAGCACGACGCCGATCACCATGTGATGGATGTGCACGGATCCGTGCCCC
The DNA here is from genome assembly GCF_011745145.1 of Mycobacterium sp. DL440. Taxonomy (NCBI): domain Bacteria; kingdom Bacillati; phylum Actinomycetota; class Actinomycetes; order Mycobacteriales; family Mycobacteriaceae; genus Mycobacterium; species Mycobacterium sp. DL440. The sequence goes on from NZ_CP050191.1 coordinate 2,800,138, forward strand.
ATGTTGCGAGGCTGCCACCACTTCGGCGGCCGTTCGCGGCCGGCATTCCTGCGGATGTAACGCACCACGAGACGCGTCACGAAGAACGTGAGAATGAACGCCACCAGGCAGCACAGCAACGGCAGGCGATCGCGGGTGAGGAAATCGAGGTGAACGGTCGCATGCACGCACAGAACTTACGCCGACCTGCGCGCGTCGCGAGTGCGGATGCGCCGTCGGAGTGTGGCCCCCGATAGTCTGTTGAGGACATGAGTAAGCGGCAGTCGCCCGGCGGGGCTGGTTGGGCACCGACGATCGGGTGGCGGCTTTTTCAGTTGCTCACAGCGGCCGGGTTGATCCTGGTCGGCTGGAGGCTTCTGGGGCACGTGCCCTATCGCATCGACATCGACGTGTATCGGATGGGCGGGCGGGCGTGGCTGGACAACCAGTCGCTGTACGCCGACGGCGCCATCTTCCACACCCAGGGCGGCCTGGACCTGCCGTTCACCTATCCCCCGCTCGCGGCGATCATGTTCGCCCCGTTTGCCTGGCTCTCGTTGCCTGCGGCCAGTCTGGCGATCACCGCCACCACGCTGGTGCTGCTGATCGTCTCCATGGTGATCGTGCTGACCCGGCTGAACGTTTGGCCGGACACCGCGATCAGCTCCGAGCCCGCCTGGCTGCGGCGCTGCTGGCTGGCCACCGCGCTGGTGGCACCCGCGGTCATCTGGCTGGAGCCGATCCGGTCGAACTTCGAGTTCGGGCAGATCAACGTGGTGCTGATGATGCTGGTGGTCGCCGACTGCGTTCCGCGCCGCACGCCGTGGCCGCGCGGTGTGTTGTTGGGTGTGGCGATCGCGCTCAAGCTGACCCCCGCGGTATTCCTGCTGTACTTCCTGCTGCGCCGCGATGTACGCACCCTGCTGCGGACCGCCGCGGCCGCAGTGGCAGCGACGCTGGCCGGGTTCGTCCTGGCCTGGACGGACTCGATCGAGTACTGGACCGAGACGGTGCGCAACACCGACCGGATCGGTACGGCCACGCTCAATACCAACCAGAACATTGCGGGCACTCTGGCCCGGCTCGGCCTGTCCGAGGGTCCGCGGTTCGCCTTGTGGGTCGTCGCCTGCTTCGCGGTGTTGGCGCTGACGGTGTGGGCGGCAAGGCGCGTCCTGCGCACCGGCGCCGATGAGGCCCCGGTGGTCACCCTGATCTGTGTGGCGATGTTCGGCCTGGTGGTCTCACCGGTGTCGTGGTCGCATCACTGGGTGTGGTCACTACCCACCTTGTTGGTGACCGGCGTGCTCGCCTACCGGATGCGCCAGTTCCATCTGTCCGCGCTGGCCCTGGCCCTGGTGACCCTGATCGGGTTCGCCTTGATGGTGTGGACGCCTATCGCGTTGTTGACCCCGCACCACGAAACTGCGGCATCGGTGATGCGGCAGCTGGCCGGTGACGCCTACCTGTGGTGGGCGCTCGCGGTCATCGCCGTCATCGGACTCGTGTCCACATCCAGGACGGGCCAGACCACCGCCGTCCCCGCCACCCCGCTGGTCCAACTCAGCGGGGGCGAAGCGGCCTAACCGGCCGCGGCGTGCGGCAGGCGCGACGCGGGCTTGGTCGTATCGACCGGCTGACCGTTGGTCTGCTGCGCGCTCTCCTTGATGGCAGCGGCGTAGAGGTCGACGTATTCCTGACCGGAAAGGTCCATGAGGTCGTACATCACCTCGTCGATCACCGCGCGCTCGATGAAGCGGTTGCCGGCCAGACCGTCGAACCGGCTGAAGTCCATGGGCTTGCCGAATCTGACCTCGACCCGGCCGAACCGCAGCCCCTTCGTCCCGGGCGGATTGACCACGTCGGTACCGACCATGGCCACCGGAATCACCGGAACCCCGGTCTCCAGCGCCAACCGGGCCAGTCCGGTCTTGCCCTTGTAGAGGCGCCCATCGGGCGAACGGGTGCCCTCGGGATACATGCCGAGCAGCTTGCCCTCGCCGAGGATCCGGGTGGCGGTGACCAGAGCTGCCTGCGCCGAGTCCGCGTCGGTGCGGTCGATCGGAACCTGGCCGGCCACCGTGTAGAACCACGCCAGGATCCGGCCCTTGATTCCCGTGCCGGTGAAGTACTCCTGCTTGGCCAGGAACGTGATGCGGCGGTTGACCACCAGCGGCAGGTAGAAGCTGTCCATCACCGCCAGGTGGTTACTGGCCAGGATGGCCGGACCATCACTCGGGACATGTTCCAGCCCAGTGATTTTCGGCCGGCCGAGGACGGCCAGTAAGGGGCCCAACAGGACGTACTTGAACAGCCAATACCACATGGACCCTCCACCTTGGGCGCACCGCACAATGCTCTGCGACAACTGTACCCAGGCCATGTTGTGGCTACCACATCAAGTCCTGGATGCCTGCTGAGTCTCAGCGGCAGCTCAATCCGCTGGGCCCTCCACGGTGACCGGGATGTGCTGGTAGCGGCCAGGAGGCGGCGGGGGCGGGTAATCGTCGGGCGGAGACCCCTCCGGCCCGCCGTCGGGGTCCGGGCTATCTCCGCCGGGACCGGTACCGCCACTGCCGGATCCACCGCCGGCGGACTCATCGACCCCCTCATCAAGGACCGCGCGGATCACCGTCAGCAAGGCCACGCTGTGCTCGGCGATGACCGACAGCAGCGGATGCTGCTCGCCGTTGGCCACCGCTGCCAGCGCACACACCGGGCACCACACCTGCTGACACTTGCCGGGTGTGCTGTCGGCCGACGCCGCGAAGTTGGCCGCCGCCAACCGCACCGCCGGATCCAGCCGGTCCAGGATGTCCTGTGCCAATTGCCGCAGCTCCGAACCCAGCTCGGGATGAGACCCCGTCATGCCGGCCACACCTCCGGGTTCGGACGAAAACGTACCGTCAGCTCGCCACCTCGCAATTGGGCATCCGTCACAATGCACCGACGCAGGACGGAGGCCAACCGCACGCGGCGACGCATCCCTGCGACGCCGATGATCAAGTCGTCATCGACGCGACCCAGCGTGAGGCCGGCCGAATCGATCTGCGGCAACTCTAGCCGCAACCGGTACACCGCTTCGAGTCCAGACCCCGACTCACGGTCGACGATGGGCCGCAGCGGGCCCGGCGGCGGCGACCCGTCGCGCCGTCGAGCGCCGTCGATCAGCTCCCCCAGCGCCTTGGCACCGATCGGTTCCCCCGGGACGTGCGGAACCAGCACCAGCTGCACGTCACCGATCGTGGTGTCGAGGTCGTCGAGCACGGTCCGCTGCTCGGCGATCCGCTCGGTGTACCAGTCGAATGCGGGATGCGCCGGCAGGTTCTGGTATTCGAACGAATCATCCTGCACCAAAATCTGATTGACGATGATCTCGGCCACCTCGACGCCCATCAGGGCAAGCGATCCCAGGGTCCGTGAGGCCTCCGCGGCCACCACCCGCTCCGGGGTGAGCACCAGATGTGCGCTCACCCGGGACCCGTCGGTGAGCAGGGTGCCGAGCCGGCGGATACCGGCATCCACGCGTTCGATCAGGGCGACGATCGCCGCACTGACCTCATCGGGTGAGCCCGAGAGTCGGCGGTGCCGCGGCCAGGCCCGCTCCAGATAGAGGCCGAAGGTGTCCGGCAGCGTCAGCATCCGCAGTGCATCGGCAGTCGAGGCGCAGTCCACCACCACGTGATCCCAGCGCCCGGAATCGGCGAGCTCACCCACCTCGTGCAGCCCGAGGACTTCCTGGATTCCGGGAAGTGCCGAAAGTTCTTCAGGGGCAACGTCTCCCAGATCGGACTCGGGGAACCGGGCCGCCAGCGGGCCGGCCGTCTCGGCCCAGCGCGCCCCCAGCAGCGCCAGCGTGTCGAGGGCCAGGGCGTCCAGGACACCGCCTTCGTCGGTCAGGCCGGTGTCCAGATCGCTGAGCACGCGGGTGGGGGCCCGCTGCCCCGTAGGGGCGAGCGCGATCCCGAGGACGTCTCCGGTGGAATGCGCCTGATCGGTGGACACGATCAGCACCCGCTCACCGGACGCGGCGTCCCGGACCGCGGTGGCGGTCGCCAGCGTCGACTTACCTACCCCGCCCTTGCCGACGAACAGGCTTATCCTGGCGGGGGTCGAGGGTGTCACTCAGCCTCTGCTCGTTTCTTGAGGTCTTTGAGCGCGGTATCGGTGAGCCGCCGCTCGGCCTTGCGCTTGAGCAGCCCGATCATCGGGATGACCAGATCGACCGAGAGCTCATAGGTCACCTCGGTGCCGGAACCCTTGGGCGCCAAGCGATATGCACCGTCCAGAGCGCGCAGCAACGAACTGGACACCAGCGACCACGTCACCGAGGTGCGGTCGGCAGGCCACACGTAGGCCAGCACCATGGTGTCCTTGAGTACCGCGGCATCGAGCACCAGCCTGGCGGTCTGGGGATTGCCCTGGGCGTCGGTCTCGAGGACCTCGGCCTCCTTGTATTCGGCCACCCACTGCGGGTATGAGCCGATATCGGCGATGACATCCATCACCGTCACCGGATCAGCGTCGATGTAGATGGTCTGTGTCGTCTTGTCGGCCACCGCCACACCCTTCTCCCCGCCCCGCGGGGGCCCATTGTCCCCCACCCCGCGGGGGCGCCTGGCTCTCGCCGAGAAATCTACCCTCCCGTAGAGCGACGCGGACGACACCGGTCAGGCCAGTCGGGACACTCCGACCGGGCGTGCCGACTCCAACCGCCGCTTGATCCCGAAGGCCATCGTCTTGCCCGCCACGCGGCGTTGGTGGTTCGCCTTTGCCAGATCCATGCCGGCCAAGTCCTTTGCCGTGGCGCCGGACGGTTCGGCGTGCAGGAAGTAATGCAGCACCACCCCGTCCATCACCTGCTCCAGCCAGACCTCCATGGTGCCGGTCAGCGCACCGGTTACATTCCAGCGGTGGCCCTTTTCGGCGCGATCCTCGACGACCTTGAGCACCAGGTCGGGCCACCACCGCCGCCAACTGGCGGGATCGGCGACCGCGGCGCCCACGGCGACCGGATCGGCGCAGACGAACGTCTCGTCGGCGATCTGAATGCTGTTCATCGCGGACTAGCTTCACACATGCGCGATCACCTGCCTACCGCGGCCGACTAGGCTGACCCGCAAAGCCGGTATCACAAGCCTGGAGGGCAAGATCGTGCCTGAGTCAATGCGGGAGTACAGCGTGCCCGCGTCTTTTGCCGTCGGCGAGCACGACAGCATCGTCAGCTCGGTATCCGCACACGCGGCCGACAGCCCCGACCACGTCATCTTCCGGCGCCTGGTCAACGGCGCTTGGACCGACGTGACCTGTGCCGAGGCGGCCGACCAGATCCGTTCGGTCGCCCTGGGCCTGATCGCCGAGGGCATCCAGGCCGGCGATCGCGTGGCGATCATCTCGGCCACCCGCTACGAGTGGCCGATCATCGACTTCGCGATCCTGTCAATCGGCGCGGTCACCGTGCCGATCTACGAGACCTCCTCGGCCGAGCAGGTGCAATTCGTCCTCGACAACTCCGCGGCGAAGATCATCTTCGCCGAGACCGACGCGCACGCCGAGACGGTGGAACAACTGCGCGGCCAGTTACCCGAGTTGCGCAAGGTGCTGCGGATCGACGGCACCGGCACACCTGCGCTGGAGACCATGGCCGCGGCCGGTGAGTCGACCGATGTCGCCGAACTCGACAAGCGGCTGGCCGGAATTCGCTCGGCCGATGCGGCCACCCTGATCTACACCTCCGGAACCACCGGCCAGCCCAAGGGCTGCCAGCTGACCCACTCGAACCTGCTCTACGAGATCAATGGAGCCAAGGCCTGCTTCCCCTCCGAGCTGGCCAAGGGTGAGCGGATGCTGGTGTTCCTGCCGCTGGCCCACGTGCTGGCCCGGGCCATCACCATCGCGGCCTTCGCCAACAAGGTCACCCTCGGCTTCACCAGTGACATCAAGAACCTCGTCCCTACCTTCGGCGTGTTCAAGCCGACCCTGGTGGTCTCGGTGCCCCGGGTGTTCGAGAAGGTCTACAACACCGCCGAGCAGAACGCCCGCAACGACGGCAAGGGCAAGATCTTCGCGATCGCCGCCGACACTGCGATCGAATGGAGTAAGGCCCAGGACACCGGCGGAGCCGGCCTGCTGCTCCGCGCCAAGCATGCGGTGTTCGACCGGCTCGTGTACGGCAAGCTGCGGGCTGCCCTCGGTGGTGAATGCCGGGCGGCGATCTCCGGAGGCGCACCGCTGGGCGCGCGGCTGGGCCACTTCTATCGTGGTGTGGGACTGAGCATCTACGAAGGCTACGGGCTCACCGAGACCAGCGCGGCAATCACCGTGAACCGGGTCAACGACCTCAAGGTCGGCTCGGTCGGCAAGCTGATGCCCGGCAACAGCATGCGCCTCGCCGAAGACGGCGAGCTGCTGGTCAAGGGCGGCGTGGTGTTCAGCGGCTACTGGGGCAACAAGTCCGAGACCAATGCGGTGTTCTCCGACGGCTGGTTCCACACCGGCGATCTGGGCGCCATCGATGACGACGGCTTCCTCACCATCGTCGGGCGCAAGAAGGAGATCATCGTCACCGCCGGCGGCAAGAACGTCGCACCCGCCCTGCTGGAGGACCGGCTGCGCGCCCACCCGTTGATCAGCCAGGCGATGGCAGTGGGCGATCAGCAGCCGTTCATCGCCGCGCTCATCACCATCGACCCGGAGGCGTTCGGAGGGTGGAAGCAGCGCAACAGTAAGGACGGCGACGCCTCGGTCGGCGATCTCGCCGACGACCCGGACCTGCTGGCCGAGATCAACCTGGCGGTCAAGGACGCCAATCAGGCGGTGTCCCATGCCGAATCGATCCGCAAGTTCCGGATCCTGCCCGTCGACTTCACCGAGGACACCGGTGAACTGACCCCCACACTCAAGGTCAAGCGCAAGGTCGTGGCCGAGAAGTTCGCCGCCGACATCGCGGCCCTCTACGGCTGAGCCTGGCTTCAGTCGGACAGCAGCCCGGTCAGCCGGGCACCCTGGGACCGCCACTGCCAGTTGTCGACGGCCCAGTGCCGCCCGGCCACGCCCATCGCGGCGGCGCGTCCCGGATCAGCCAGTAGGTCACCCACCGCCGTCGCCACCGCTGCGACGTCGGTTCCGTCCACGACGCTGCCGGTCTGGCCGTCCAAAACGGTTTCCGGTGCCCCGCCAGAGGTTCCGGCGACCACCGGCACGCCGCACGCCGAGGCCTCCAGGTAGACGATGCCGAGGCCTTCGACGTCCAGGCCCGCCCCGCGGGTACGGCACGGCATCGCGAACACATCGGCCATCGCATGGTGCGCGGGCAGCTCCGCGCCGGGCACCGCACCGGTGAAGATGACGTCGGCGGCCACATCGTGGGTGTGCGCGAGCTGTTGCAGGCTCTGCAGATACGGTCCGCCGCCGACGATGACCAACGCAGCGTCGGGGACGCGGCGGCGGATGGCGGGCCAGGCACGGATGAGCATGTCCTGGCCCTTGCGCGGCACCAGGCGGGACAGGCACACGACTACCGGGCGTTGCCCCAGCCCGTAGCGGGCACGCAACTCGGCCCGGGCCGCCGGGTCGGGTACGAAGCGGTCGGTGTCGACGCCGGGCGACAGCCGTTCCAGCGCCGCCCGGGGACCGAACGCCGATGCGAACCTGGCGCGGGTGTAATCGCTGATGAACGTGACGACGTCGGCATCGTCTCCGATGCGGCGCAGTGCGCCCCGTGCCACCGGCAGCATTGACCAGCCGACCTCATGGCCGTGGGTGCTGGCCACCACACGCCTGGCTCCGGCCCGCCGGGCCAGCGGGCCCAGCAGCGCCAGCGGCGCGGCTGCTCCGAACCACACCGTCTCGATGTCGTTGTCGGCGATCAACCGTTGCATGCGGGTCGCCACCATCGGCTCGGGCACCATCAGGGTGGTCGGGTGCCGCACCACCTGGTATCCGGCCGCGGCGGCCCGGCCATCGAAGTCCGGGCTGCCCTTCCACTTCGGCGCGTACACCGTGAGCTGGTGCGAGCCGTCGCGCACCAACTCGCCGACGAATGCCTCCAGGTAGGACTGGATACCGCCGCGTCGCGGTGGAAAGTCGTTGGTGACCAACAAAACCCGCGTCATCGCGCTATCCCCTGCCATCTGCTCCCCATCGGCGACAGGTTATCCGGTCAGCCAACGACGCCAACGGGCAACCACGGCGCCGAGGTCGGCGCCCAGCGTCTCTCGCACTGCGGAGGTCACATCCGGATGACCGGGTCCACATGCACGCAGATACAGCTCACGCAGCTTCGGAACCCCGTAGGCGTCGGCGACGTACCGGCTGAACCACCACGCCCGGTCGTAGGCCAGGCTGCGGGCCGCGCCGGGGGTGTCGAGATCGGCATCGGTGGGCAGCCGGGCCAGTGCCGCAGCCTGCGCCGGACCGGGTACCGCGGCAGGCGGTCGGCCGACGTAATCAGCCACTCCCTCGGTGAGCCAGCGTGGCGCATCGGCCGCGGTCCGCGACCGAGCCGCGTAATGAAACAGCTCATGGCGCAAAACAATTCGTAACGCAGCCGGGCTCATGCCGGCGGCACCGGGGGCGAACATGACCCGCTGGGCCGTAGTGGTCGCGGCGATGTCGGCGGCTCCGCCGGCCAGCACCCGGAACTGCTGATCGGAACCCGCGACCGCGATCTCGATGTCGCGCGGCCAGTCCCGACCCCAGAACGCCGTAACTGCAGCAGCCGCGTCGGGAAGCTCGGCGGCAAGCCGCTGAAGCAGGGCCGAGGACTGCGGGCCGCCGAGGGCAAGCAGCCGGGCGGTGCGCCCATCGGGCAGCACCATCGAGGTGAGGGGGTCGGGTTGCGGGACGACAGGTGCGACGGCGGTGGTCGACGGCGCGGCCGGAGGCGGGTACGGAGGTAGGGCCGGCGCGGACGTGCGTATCAGCACCACAGCCAGAAGCAGTTCCACGAGCAGCGCGCCGACCAGGACGAGCCTGCGCGCGGTCCGGGTGAAGCCGGCCCAGCTGTCAGCGCGCTCGGTACCGGCAGGCGACTCAGTACCGGCGAACGTTGTAGATCGGCGCATTGTTGACCGGGGCGACCCGAACCGGGGTGCCGTAGGTCGACGCGTGCACCATCATCCCGTCGCCGATGTAAATGCCCACATGGGAGGCATCGGAGTAATAGGTGACCACGTCACCCGGCTGCATCGAGTCAGACGAGACCGCCTGACCGCCGCGGGCCATGGCCTGGCTCGAATGTGGCAGCGAGATCCCGGCGTGCTGGAACGCCCACATCACCAGACCCGAACAGTCGAACGAGCTGGGGCCGGCCGCGCCCCAGGAGTAGGGCGAGCCGATACGGCTCAACGCCGCCTGGATGACGGTGCCGGAATGTCCGTCGCCCCCACCCGGGAGTGCGCCTTCCGGCGCAGCGACGTCGCCGGGCGGGATCCCGTTCGGTGGGTCGGCCAGTACAGCGGGGTCCTGTGGCGGCAACGCCTCGGGTGCAGGCACCGGCGGCGCCGGAGGCAGGGCGGTCATCGCGTCACGCTGGGCCGGGCTCAACGCCTGGTACTGCGATTTGACGATGGCGATCTGCACCTGCAGCTGACTTTGCTTGGATTGCAGGTCGGCGCGCACTGCGGCGGCCTGCTCGGCGGCGGTCTTGGCTTCGGCGGCCGATGTGGCCGACTCCCGCTCGGCCACTGCGGCTTTCTCGCCCACCGAGCGGAAGTTCTTCATCTGCGCCGACATCTCGGTCGCCATCACCCGCTGCACGGCGAGCTGCTCGATCAGCTGCTGCGGAGAGCTGGCGGTCAGAATCGCATCCACTCCGGAGGTGCGGCCACCCATGTACTGGGCCGCAGCTACTTTATTGACTGAAGTCTGAAAGGTTGCCAGCTGCGACTTGGCCTCATCGACCGCCGCGGTGTCATCGGTGTGCTTCTTCTCCGCAATCTCTTGTGCGGACACCTTGTTGTTCAGGTCGAGCTGGGCGGAGTGCATGGCCTCAGTGGTCTGCTCAGCCTGACGGGACAGCTCATTGAGCTTTGCCATAGCATCGTCGGCAGGATCAGCCTGCGAACTCGCGGCCAGGAATCCGGGTATCAAGATCAAGCCCGCTATGACACCTGCAATGGGTCGCTTGACACGACTTGTGGGCCGGTGCGCGCGGTCGTGCCTCAAGTTTTCGTCCTCACAACTGGCGATGGCGAGCCGCCTCGAACTGCTCTTAGGTCTCAGATAGGTTACGAAACGGCATCGGGCTTGTCCAACAGAAGGTGCAAATTTAACAGTCCACCCTGAATATTTTCCTGTGCACGAAACGTTGCGTGTCGTCAGGCGACGCCGGATCTGCCGCTCCGGTGAATTGGAACGAGCCGCAGTCGCGGCGCAAGGCCCACGTCAGCGAGTACTTCCAGCGCCTGACGCTCGTCATCCAGCAAAATTTCCGGGACTCCGAGCAGAACACTGACGACGCAGTCCTGGCATCCGGGCCCGCGTACCGCGCAATCGTCGCAGTCGATGGTCACGCTGCCGGTGTCGGCCTCGCGGAGGTACTGCTCGTCAGCGTAGAACCAGTTGTCCTGGCGTATTCCGCTCATCGTTGACCGTCCTTTCGATCGGTGTTGCGCGCACCGTATCGCCGCGCACCGACAAGGAGCGCAGCGGATTGGAGCGAAGACCCGACATAGTTGGGTCCGCGGATGGGTCCGCGGGCGACACGGGGATGCCTGGCCCCCGCTTGTCGGGGGCTGGACCTACCGTCATCTGCATGGGCCAGCGCAACACCGCCGAAGCCGAGCAGCTGGCCCTGCAATTCGATCCCGGCTCCGGCTTCGACACCGTTGCGCTCGCCGACACCACCTTCGTGGTGGTGGATCTGGAGACCACCGGGGGCCGGGCGACCGCGAAAGCACCCGGGGACGCCTACGACGCCATCACCGAGATCGGCGCGGTCAAGATTCGCGGCGGTGAGGTGCTCGGTGAGCTGGCCACCCTCGTCGATCCCGGCCGCGCCATCCCGCCGCAGATCGTCGAGCTCACCGGGATCACCACGGCGATGGTGCGCGACGCACCGCGCATCGAATCGGTGCTTCCCGCGTTCCTGGAGTTTTCCCGGGGAGCGGTGCTGGTCGCCCACAACGCCGGTTTCGACATCGGTTTCCTGCGCGCCGCGGCGCAACGGGCCGAGCTCGGCTGGCCGCGGCCCCCGGTGCTGTGCACGGTGAAACTCGCCCGCCGCGTCCTGACGCGGGACGAGGCGCCCAGCGTGAAACTGTCGGCCCTGGCCCGGCTGTTCGGTGCGTCAACCACGCCCACCCACCGCGCCCTCGACGACGCCCGCGCCACCGTCGACGTCCTGCACGCCCTGATCGAGCGGGTCGGCAACCAGGGCATCCACACCTTCGCCGACCTCCGGAACTATCTGCCCGACGTCACGCCGGCCCAGCGCCGCAACCGCTCACTGGCCGACCGGCTGCCCAACCGCCCCGGCGTCTACCTTTTTCGCGGCCCCTCCGACGAGGTGCTCTATGTCGGCACCGCGGTCGACTTGCGACGCCGGGTCCGGCAGTACTTCACCGGTGCCGACCCGCGGGCCCGCATGAAGGAGATGGCCTCACTGGCGCGCGTCGTCGACCATGTCGAATGCGCCCACGATCTGGAGGCCGGGGTCCGCGAGCTCCGATTGCTCGCGGCCCACGCGCCGCCGTACAACCGGCGCTCCAAATACCCGCAGCGATGGTGGTGGGTGGCCCTCACCGACGAGGCCTTCCCGAGACTGTCGGCGGTGCGAAACCCTGGGCACCGCACCGCTTTCGGACCGTTCTCGGCCCGGTCCGACGCCGTACAGTCGGCGGCGCTGCTGGCCCGGTTCACCGGGGTGCGCACCTGCACGGCCCGCTTCGGGGCGGCAGCCACGCACCGCTGTCCGGAGGTCGAACTTTCCCCGTGCCCCGCCCCGCAGGACGTCGCGGCCGCGCAGTACGCGGCCGCGGTGCAACGCGCTACCGCACTGATCGACGGCACCGACCACAGTGCGCTGGCGGCCACACTGACCCATATCGGCGAAGTCGCGACGGCCCGGCGGTACGAGACCGCGGCCCGGTTGCGCGACCACGCCGCGGTGGCCATCGAGGCGCTGTGGCGGGGGCAGCGGTTGCGCGCCCTGGCCGATCTGCCCGAACTGGTCGCGGCCCGCGGCGACGGCACCGGTGGTTGGCATTTCGCGGTGATCCGCCACGGCCAACTGGCCGGGGCGGGGACCGCCGGGCGCGGGGTTTCGCCGATGCCGGTGGTCGACGCGATCTGCGCGGCAGCGCAGGTGATCCTGCCCACCGCAACGCCTTTGGGCGGCGCACTCGTGGAGGAAACCGCGCTTGTCGCGCGCTGGCTGGCCGCGCCCGGGGTCCGCATCGTGCGCACCGACAGCGGCTATGCGACGCCGATCGGGGCCGCGGGCCGCTACGCGGAGTGGGCGGCCACCGCTCGCTCGGCGCGGGTGGCCGCGGCCCAGCAGCAGAACTCAGAACTGCAGGCTGAACCGCACCCAACGCGCGAGCAGCTGTTCGGCCGCACCCGAGTCGATCGCCTCGACGGCCCGCGCCAGACCGGACTCCCACGCCGGCACCCACTTGGCGTCGCTGGCTAGCCCGGCATGGGCGACCATGGCACCCGCAGCGTTGAGCACCACTGCGTCACGCACCGGCCCCTTGGCCCCGCCCAGCACGGCTCGCGCCTCCGCAGCGTTGGCCGTGGCGTCACCGCCGACCAACTCACTGATGTCGGCACGCTTGAAGCCGAAGGCCGCGGGGTCGAACTTCAACCGGTCCACCGTTCCCGCCTGTACGCGCCAGATGGTGCTGGTGGTCGTGGTGGTGAGCTCGTCGAGACCGTCGTCGCCGTGCACCACCAGCACGCTGGAACCACGGGCCGCGTACACCCCGGCCATCACCTCGGCCAGGTCGTCGAATGCGCAGCCGATCAACCCGGCCCGCGGCGCGGCCGGATTGGTGAGTGGTCCAAGCAGATTGAAGACCGTGGGCACCCCGATCTCGCGGCGCACCACCGACGCGTGCCGATACGACGGGTGGAACTGCGGGGCGAAGGCGAACCCGATACCGACCTGGGCGACACTGCGCGCCACCTCGTCCGGGCCCAGGTCGATCCGCACCCCGAGAGCCTCCAGGGTGTCGGCGCCTCCCGACAGCGAGGACGCCGCCCGATTGCCGTGTTTGATCACCGGAACGCCGCAGGCCGCCACCACGATGGCCGCCATGGTCGACAAGTTGACCGTGTTGGCCCCGTCGCCACCGGTACCGACGATGTCGACGGTCTCGTGACCGATCTGATCCGTCGGCACCCGACGTGCGTGCGACAGCATGATGTCGGCCAGTTCACCGACCTCGGCCGAGGTCGGTCGCTTCATCTTCATCGCCACCGCGAAGCCGGCGATCTGCGCCGGGGTCGCCACGCCGGTCATGATCTGGTCCATCGCCCATCCCGCATAACCGTTGGGCAGGCTCTGGTCAGTGGTCAGGCGCCCGAGAATGAGCGGCCACGACGGCGCCGCCGGGGAACGTGGGGAGGACAGGTCCGCCGGCGGGAACTGAGATGAAGATGCAGGAGCCACCGCCGAATGCTATCGCTGCGCGGGTGTGCGCCCCGAGCCCTGCCGGCCCAAAGGCGACACGTTTGAGATCAATTGCTCGACCCGGGTGGAGTTCGACAACTACAAAGCGTCATACTTGCGGATGTGACGAGCGCTGTAGGTACCTCGGGAACGGCAATAACGTCGCGCGTTCATTCGCTGAACAGACCGAACATGGTCAGTGTCGGCACCATCGTGTGGCTTTCCAGCGAACTCATGTTCTTTGCTGGACTCTTCGCGATGTACTTCACGGCGCGCGCGCAAGCCGGTGGCAACTGGCCGCCCGAGCCGACCGAACTCAATTTGGCCCTTGCCGTTCCGGTGACGCTGGTTCTGATCGCGTCATCCTTTACCTGCCAGATGGGCGTGTTCGCCGCCGAGCGCGGCGACGTGTTCGGGCTGCGCCGGTGGTATGTGATCACGTTCCTGATGGGCCTGTTCTTCGTACTGGGCCAGGGATACGAGTACATCCACCTGGTCGAGCACGGCACCACCATCCCGGGCAGCGCCTACGGTTCGGTCTTCTATCTCGCGACCGGTTTCCACGGCCTGCACGTCATCGGCGGACTGGTTGCGTTCATCTTGCTGCTGGCCCGCACCAAGATGAGTAAATTCACGCCTGCACAGGCCACCGCGGCGATCGTCGTCTCGTACTACTGGCACTTCGTCGACATCGTCTGGATTGCGCTGTTCGCCACCATCTACTTCGTCCGCTGATCGGCCGGCCGATGTTCGATTCGATGAGAAGGGGTTCGATGACCAGCAAGTCGCGCCGACGACTGCGCCGACGACTGTCAGCAGGTCTCCTGCTGTTGGTCGGCCTGTCAGTCGCAGGTGGTGTTGCGGCCACGCTGACACCCACACCGCAGGTCGCAGTCGCCGACGAATCTCAGTCGGCGCTGCTGCGCACGGGTAAGCAACTGTTCGACACGTCGTGCGTTTCATGCCACGGCGCCAACCTGCAGGGTGTGCCCGATCGCGGGCCCAGCCTGATCGGCACCGGCGAGGCCGCCGTGTACTTCCAGGTGTCGACCGGTCGCATGCCCGCGATGCGCGGTGAGGCCCAGGCACCGTCCAAGCCCGAGCACTTCGACGAGAACCAGATCGACGCCCTCGGCGCCTTCGTTCAGGCCAACGGTGGCGGCCCCACCGTGATCCGCAATGAGCACGGCGGCGTGGCCCAGGAATCGCTGATCGGGTCCAACGTGGCCCGCGGCGGCGACCTGTTCCGGCTGAACTGCGCGTCCTGCCACAACTTCACCGGCAAGGGCGGCGCGCTGTCCTCCGGTAAGTACGCTCCCGACCTCAGTGATACCGAGCCGTCACAGATCTACACCGCGATGCTGACCGGGCCGCAGAACATGCCCAAGTTCTCTGACCGGCAGCTGTCGCCGGAAGAGAAGCGCGACATCGTCGCCTACGTCCGCGAGTCGGCTCAGACCCCGAGCTACGGCGGCTACGGACTCGGTGGCTTCGGGCCCGGGCCCGAAGGCATGGCGATGTGGATTATCGGAATGGTCGCCGCTATCGGCATCGCAATGTGGATCGGGGCACGAGCATGACCGACAACACCCCGAAGATCCCCAGCGATGACGAGCTGGCCTCGATGTCGCGTGACGAGCTCGTCGAGCTCGGCGGCAAGATCGATGGCGTCGAGACCATCTTCAAGGAGCCGCGCTGGCCGGTCCCCGGGACCAAGGCCGAGAAGCGCACCGAGCGCCTCGTCGCGTACTGGCTTCTGCTCGGCGGGCTTTCGGGTCTGGCGCTGTTGGTGATCTTCCTGTTCTGGCCGTGGGAGTACCAGCCTTTCGGTTCGGAGGGTGAGTTCCTCTACTCGCTGGCCACCCCGCTGTACGGCCTCACCTTCGGCCTGTCGATCCTGGCGATCGGTATCGGCGCGGTGCTGTTCCAGAAGAAGTTCATCCCCGAGGAGATCTCGGTCCAGGACCGCCACGACGGGCGCTCCCCCGAGTTGCACCGCAAGACCATCGCGGCCAACCTGACCGACGCCCTGGAAGGCTCGACGGTCAAGCGCCGCAAGCTGATCGGTTTGTCGCTGGGCATCGGCCTCGGCGCATTCGGGGCCGGCACGCTGGTGGCCTTCATCGGCGGGTTGATCAAGAACCCGTGGAAGCCCGTGGTGCCCACTGCCGATGGCAAGAAGGCCGTGTTGTGGACCTCGGGGTGGACGCCCCGATTCCACGGCGAGACCATCTACCTGGCTCGCGCGACCGGGCGTCCCGGTTCGTCTCCGTTCGTCAAGATGCGGCCCGAGGATCTCGACGCCGGTGGCATGGAGACGGTCTTCCCCTGGCGCGCGTCTGACGGCGACGGCACCACCGTCGAGTCCGAGCACCACCTCACCGAGATCTCGATGGGTGTGCGCAACCCGGTCATGTTGATCCGCATCAAGCCGGCCGACATGCCCCGCGTGGTCAAGCGAAAGGGCCAGGAGAGCTTCAACTTTGGTGAGCTGTTCGCCTACACCAAGGTCTGCTCGCACCTGGGCTGCCCCTCGTCGCTGTACGAGCAGCAGACCTACCGCATCCTGTGCCCGTGCCACCAGTCGCAGTTCGACGCGTTGCACTTCGCCAAGCCCATATTCGGTCCGGCTGCGCGCGCGTTGGCGCAGCTGCCCATCACCATCGACAAAGACGGCTACCTGGTCGCCAACGGCGACTTCGTCGAACCCGTCGGACCGGCATTCTGGGAGCGCAAATCATGAGCCCTGACCTTGCCAAGATCGCTGGCGCACAAGGCGATGCGATCGATTCCCGTTATCATCCTTCGGCGGCGGTGCGCCGGCAGCTGAACAAGGTGTTCCCCACCCACTGGTCCTTCCTGCTGGGTGAGATCGCGTTGTACAGCTTCATCGTGCTGCTGATCACCGGTGTCTGGCTGACGCTGTTCTTCGATCCGTCGATGGCGCACGTCACCTACGACGGTGTGTATCAACCACTTCGCGGTGTCCAGATGTCGCGGGCCTACGAGTCCGCACTCGAGATCAGCTTCGAGGTGCGCGGCGGGTTGTTCGTCCGCCAGATCCACCACTGGGCCGCGCTGATGTTCGCCGCGTCGATCATGGTGCACATGGCGCGCATCTTCTTCACCGGTGCGTTCCGCCGCCCGCGTGAGGCCAACTGGGTGATCGGCTCGCTGCTGCTCATCCTCGCGATGTTCGAGGGTTACTTCGGTTACTCGCTGCCCGACGACCTGCTGTCCGGCATCGGTCTGCGCGCCGCGCTGTCCTCGATCACCCTGGGCATGCCCATCATCGGAACGTGGCTGCACTGGGCGCTGTTCGGCGGGGACTTCCCCGGCGAGATCCTGATCCCGCGCCTGTACGCACTGCACATCCTGCTGATCCCGGGCATCATCCTGGCCCTCATCGGCGCGCACATGGCGCTGGTGTGGTTCCAGAAGCACACCCAGTTCCCCGGCCCCGGCCGCACCGAGCACAACGTGGTCGGCGTGCGCGTGATGCCGGTGTTCGCGGTGAAGTCGGGCGCGTTCTTCGCCCTGATCACGGGCGTGCTGGGCCTGATGGGCGGCCTGCTGACGATCAACCCGATCTGGCAATTGGGTCCGTACAAGCCGTCGCAGATCTCGGCGGGTAGCCAGCCCGACTTCTACATGATGTGGACCGAAGGCCTGGCGCGTATCTGGCCGGCCTGGGAGTTCTACCCGTTCGGCCACACCATCCCCGCGGTGGTCTGGGTCGCGTTGATCATGGGCGGTGTCTTCGGCCTGCTGATCGCCTACCCGTTCATCGAGCGGAAGGTCACCGGCGACGACGCACACCACAACCTGCTGCAGCGTCCGCGCGATGTACCGGTGCGTACCGCGATCGGTTCCATGGCAATCGCGTTCTACATGGTGCTGACCCTGGCCGCGATGAACGACATCATCGCGTTCAAGTTCCACATCTCGCTGAACGCGACCACGTGGATCGGCCGTATCGGCATGGTGGTGCTGCCGGCCATCGTGTACTTCATCGCCTACCGCTGGGCCATCTCGTTGCAGCGCAGCGACCGTGCGGTGCTGGAGCACGGCATCGAGACCGGCATCATCAAGCGTCTGCCGCACGGTGCCTACGTGGAGCTGCACCAGCCGCTGGGACCGGTCGACGATCACGGTCACCCGATCCCGCTGGAGTACCAGGGTGCTGCGCTGCCGAAACGGATGAACAAGCTCGGTTCGGCCGGCTCGCCGGGCACCGGCAGCTTCCTGTTCGCCGATCCGGCGGTCGAGCACGACGCGCTCACCGAGGCCGAACACGCCTCCGAGCACAAGGCACTGACCGCTCTGCGCGAACAGCAGGAGCGAAACGGCAACGGGGACACCAACGGTCATCACTGACCACTCCCCTACCCCAAACAATCGCCGCAACCTCTTCGGGAGGTTGCGGCGATTGTTTTATGTGGGTGGTCTTGGGCTGAACTCGTCGCCCTCGGGGGCCCAACTTCCCCTTCACGTGTGTAGCGCTGTGGCGGAAAAGTGGTCGAGAAATCGCCGCAGCGCTACACACGTGAGCGATCAGTCCCGCAGTTGAGGCTGAAGTGACCCGGCAAGCGCAAGCGGCAGAGTCATGCGCGCCCGCAGCGCGCGCTCGCGTCCGCGGCGCCCGCCTGCGCCGGCAGAACTCGTCGCCCTCGTGGGGCCCTACCCCGACTTCGCGTGTGTAGCGCTGTGGCGGAAAAGTGGTCGAGAAATCGCCGCAGCGCTACATACGTGAGCGGTATGGTCCCGCAAAAGTTCAGAAGCGGCGATTCAGGCCGACAGGACGTCAAGCTGACGCATCGCCACAATCGGCAGTGCGATGATGCCCGCGGTGACCACACCCGCCAGGCCGTAGAGGCACCAGGCCGCCACGTCACTGCCTGTCGCCATCAGATAGGTGGCCAGCCCGATGGCCGCTGTCCCAAGTCCGATAGCGCCGACGGTCGCCAGGATGAACCGGAGCCACACCGCCTCGGCCACCGCGGTGGCGGCACCGTTGCCTGCGGTGTAGCGGCTCATCGCGACCGGTGCAGCCCGGTAGCTGCCCCCGATCGGCCGTGGTGAGCGCGCCGGCGGCTGGGGCCGCCGTCCGGGCTGCCGGCTGCCGGCCTGGGCTCGGGCGCGCAGCAGCAGCGGCACCGCACCGGCGATCACCAGCACAGACAGGCCGATCACGGTGTACAGCACCCAGGGAATGTCAGCACTCTCGGAGCCCTGCGGATGGCTTCGGCCCAGGTCCACCAGGGCCACGACGGCCGCCACCCCGGCACCCAGAGCGGCGAGCCACACCGCGGCGCACGCGCCCAGCAAAACCCGGTCGGTGTTGTCGAGTTCGCTGATGCGCCCGGACATCAGCAGGCAGTCTGTGCGGAGTTGTTGGCGTTGGACGAGAGCACCGTGCCGTCGCTGGCCGTGATCGAGCAGTTCAGCCTGCTGACCAGGAACAGGCTGGACGCCTCGACCGAGCCGACATCAGAGTTGGAGATCGGGGTCATCGTGAAGGTCCACGGGATGTAGACGTTGCGCAGGGTGCGCCGGTTTCCGTTCCCGTCGACGTAGGTGATCGTGATGATGTCACCCGGCGCCTTGGTACCCGTCACCGAATAGGTGACCTGACGCGGGCCGGCATGCGTCGTGGTGGTGGTTGGCGGCGCTGACGTACCCGGGGCCGGCGGGGGCGCCTCACCGGTCGGCGCGGGCGCGGGAGGCGGCGGCTCGGTAACCGTCACGGTCTCCGGTGGCGGCGGAGGCGGAAGCTCCTCCGAGGTCGGAGGGGGCGGCGGAGGTGGTGGCGGAGTCGTCGTCGTGATCTCGTCCTGCACCGGCGGCGCCGACGTGGTGGTGCTCGGCTGCGGGGTGGCCAGATTGGCGGTGTCGTCGTCGCGGGTAACCAGAACGGCCACCGATGCCACCAGGGCGACCGCGGCGATGATGGCGGTGACGCCGACCACCCACGGCCAGCGCGGCGGCGGGGAGGTGTCGACGAGTTCGGTCGCGGGGTCGTAGTCGTCGTAGTCGTAGAGCGCCACTTCGGCAGGCACGTAGGGCCCGCTGGTGAACTGCTCCGACTCCGGCGCGGAGTACGCCTGCGAGTAGAACTCTGTCTCGCCGCCATCCGCGTCTGCGCCCGCCCCCTGAGTCAGATCCTCGGGTGCGGAGTGTTTTCCGGGTTGATCCGGCAAATCAGAACCGGAGGCACCGGGTTCCGGGGGATTCGGCCCGCTCATCTACGCCTATCCTTCTCGACAACTTCACTGCCACGCGGAGCGAACGAAACCGTTCGCTGGTGACAGTGCCCCGGCAACATTACCGAACGAGGTGGAGCCGGCGAGTCCGGCGTTGCCGGTGGCGAATGAAGTGACGGCCCGATTGTGACCTTGATCAGGCCACAATCGGCACGTCCGGACGGGTCAGTGCTTCTCAGGACCCCAGTAGTACTCGAAGACCAGGCCGCTGACAGCCGTCAGCACGAAGCAGATGCCTGCCACGATCAGCCAGGGAAGCCACAGGGCTGCGCCCACCGCGGCGACCGAGAAGGACAGTGCGATCAGGATCGGCCACCAGCTGTGGGGTGAGTAAAAGCCCAGTTCCCCTGCACCGTCACTGATCTCGGCATCTTCGTAGTCTTCGGGGCGGGTGTCGAGACGCCGCGCCACGAAGCGGAAGAACGTGCCGGTGATCAGCGTCAGTCCGGTGGTGAGGACGAGCGCGGTCGTACCGGCCCACTCCATGCCGCCGGTGGCGAACATCGCCGTCAATACGCCGTACACCACCGCCGACAGGGCGAAGAACGCCGTGAGGATCTCGAACAGTCGAGCTTCAATATGCATTGCGTGTAGCCCCTACTTGCTCGCCTGCGGTGCCTGCTCACCGCGCCGGGTATCGAACGGGTGAGTTGTGGTGGCCAGCGGCGGCTGGTTGATCGCCGCCAACGCCTCGGCATTGGTCTTGCCGGCGTTGCGTTGGTCGATGTAAGCCTTGAAGTCATTGGGCTCGACGACCCGGACCTCGAAGTTCATCATCGAGTGGTAGGTACCGCACATCTCTGTGCAGCGCCCGACGAACGCGCCGGTCTGCTCGATCTTGCTGACCTGGAAGATGTGGTCCGAGTGGTTGGCCACCGGCTCGGGCATCACGTCACGCTTGAAGAGGAACTCCGGCACCCAGAAACCGTGGATCACGTCCGCGGAGTTGAGCTGGAACTCGACGCGCTTGCCCACC
The DNA here is from genome assembly GCF_011745145.1 of Mycobacterium sp. DL440. Classification (NCBI taxonomy): domain Bacteria; kingdom Bacillati; phylum Actinomycetota; class Actinomycetes; order Mycobacteriales; family Mycobacteriaceae; genus Mycobacterium; species Mycobacterium sp. DL440. Next base: position 2,820,968 of record NZ_CP050191.1, read on the forward strand.
GGGAGCACCAGCACCGGAATCTCGTTGGAGGTACCCAGGGTCTCGATCTTGTCGAAGTTCAGGTAGGTGCGGTCCTCAGGGTTGAGACCGTGCACCGCGCCGACCCGCTCCTTGCCGTGCGCATCCTTGCCCTCCGGCTTCGACGCCATCGCGGCCTTGCGCGCTGCGTCGACGCCGTCGTAGTCGAATGTGCCGTCGGCGTAATCGATCTTCTGGTAGCCGAACTTCCAGTTCCACTGGAAGGCGGTCACGTCGATGACGACCTCAGGGTTCGGGTCCTTGTGCAGCATGCGCTCCTGGACTACCACGGTGAAGTAGAACAGCACCGAGATGATGAGGAACGGGATGACCGTCAGCACCAGCTCCAGCGGCATGTTGTAGCCGAACTGGCGCGGCAGCTCGGTGTCGCCCTTCTTCTTCCGGTGGAATGCACTCGACCAGAAGATCAGCGCCCACACGATGGCGCCCACCACGAAGGAGGCGATCACGGAGCCGATCCACAGCTCTCGGTTGAGTTTGCCCTCCGGGGTGATTCCGGTCGGCCAACCGAGCGCGAGTGCGTCCTGCCAGCTGCAGCCGCTCAGCAAGAGCGCTGAGCCACCCAGGACAATTGTCAACAACGCCGCTCGGGCCACCTTCTTAAGCCCGCGAGGTGTCACGTTGGCGCCTCCTAGATCGGTATTTCGCGACCGCGACCGGTCGTTGTTTTGCGAATACTACGCAGCGTAGACCACGCTGGTCCACGGGAGCGAAGCGACTCGGGAATGGGGTCGCGCCAGGACCGGAGCGTGCGGCACGACAGCCCGGGTGGTGGTCTCGGGGAGCCGCCGGATCAGACATACTGGCGCGGTGTGCGGACTGCTCGCGTTGGTAACTGACCCATCCGATACCTCCCAGGGCGACGCCTCCCCCGACGCCGGATCGCGGCTGGTCGACGCGGTGGCGGGCGCCTCTCACCTGATGCGTCATCGGGGCCCCGACGAGCCCGGCACGTGGGCGGATACGAGTGGCGACGCCACCGTGGTGCTCGGTTTCAACCGGCTGTCGATCATCGACATCGCACACAGCCACCAGCCGTTGCGCTGGGGACCCGCAGACGCGCCCGACCGGTACGCACTCGTCTTCAACGGTGAGATCTACAACTATCTGGAATTGCGTGAGGAGTTGCGCTCGGAGTTCGGTGCGGTATTTCACACCGACGGCGACGGCGAGGCCATCGTCGCGGCGTATCACCACTGGGGCGCCGGCGCTCTGAGTCGACTGCGTGGCATGTTCGCGTTCGCGGTGTGGGACACCGTCGAGCATGAATTGTTCTGCGCCAGGGACCCGTTCGGCATCAAGCCGCTGTTCATGGCCACCGGGCCGGGCGGCACCGCGGTGGGCAGCGAGAAGAAGTGCCTGCTGGACCTGGCCGATCTGCTGGGACTCGATCTGAGCATCGACGATCGGGCCGTTCAGCACTACACCGTGCTGCAGTATGTGCCCGAACCCGAGACGCTGCACCGCGGTATCCGCCGGCTGGAGTCGGGCAGCTACATGCGCCTGAAGCCGGGTGGCCGTCCCGTGGTGACCCGCTACTTCGTCCCGAAATTCAATGCGGTGCCGTTCGTCAAGGGTGCCGAGCAGTCCCGCTACGACGAGATCACCGCCGCCCTGGAAGATTCCGTCGCCAAGCACATGCGCGCCGATGTGACGGTCGGCGCCTTCCTGTCGGGCGGCATCGACTCGACGGCGACCGCGGCGCTGGCGATGCGTCACAATCCCCGGCTGATCACGTTCACCACCGGCTTCGAGCGGGAGGGCTTCTCGGAGGTGGACGTGGCCGTCGCGTCCGCGGAAGCCATCGGCGCCCGGCATGTCACCAAGGTGGTCAGCCAGGCGGAGTTCGTCGAGGCGCTGCCCGAGATCGTCTGGTATCTGGACGAACCGGTGGCCGACCCGGCGCTGGTGCCGCTGTTCTTCATCGCCCGCGAGGCCCGCAAGCACGTGAAGGTGGTGCTGTCCGGCGAGGGTGCCGATGAGTTGTTCGGCGGTTACACGATCTACCGGGAACCGTTGTCGCTCCGGCCTTTCGACTATCTGCCGCGGCCGGTGCGCAAATCGCTGGGCAAGGCGTCCAAGCCGCTGCCGGAGGGCATGCGCGGCAAAAGTCTGCTGCACCGCGGTTCGCTGACACTGGAGGAGCGCTACTACGGCAATGCCCGCAGTTTCTCCGATGAGCAGCTGCGGGCGGTGCTGCCGGGCTTCCGGCCGGAATGGACGCACACCGACGTCACCGCCCCGGTGTACGCCGAATCGCGGGGCTGGGATCCGGTGGCCCGGATGCAGCACATCGACCTGTTCACCTGGCTGCGGGGCGACATCCTGGTCAAGGCCGACAAGATCACCATGGCCAATTCACTGGAACTGCGGGTGCCGTTCCTGGACCCCGAGGTGTTCGCGGTGGCCTCTCGGCTGCCGGTCGATCAGAAGATCACGCGCTCGACGACCAAGTACGCGCTGCGCCGCGCGCTGGAGCCGATCGTCCCGGCTCACGTGCTGAACCGCCCCAAGCTGGGCTTCCCGGTGCCGATCCGGCACTGGCTACGCGCCGGTGAGCTGATGGACTGGGCGTACGCCATGACGGCGTCATCACAGGCCGGGGCCCATGTCGATCTGGTTGCGGTCCGCACCATGCTCGACGAGCACCGCAGCGGCGTCAGCGATCACAGCCGCCGGCTGTGGACCGTGCTGACCTTCATGCTGTGGCACGCCATCTTCGTCGAGCACAGCGTGACCCCGCAGATCAAGGAACCGCACTACCCGGTGCAGCTCTAGGCGGGCTCAGAGCTGCACCGGACTGTCGGCACCGTCAGGCCAGCGCCTTGCCGATCTCGGCACCTGCCTCGGCGCCGTAGGCATCGGTGAGCCGCTGCACTGCCTCGGCCGCGTCCCAGGTCCATTCCTGGGGCCCGGTCGCCTCCAGCACCAGGACCGCGACCAGGGATGCCAGCTGAGCCGAGCGCTCCAGGTTCAATCCGGCACTGCGGCCCGTCAGGAAGCCCGCCCGGAACGCGTCGCCGATACCGGTGGGGTCGGCCTGATGCTTCTCGGGCACGACGCCGACGTGCACGAACGTGCCGTCCGAGCTGACCAAGTCGACGCCCTTGGCGCCGAGTGTGGTGACGCGCATGCCGATCTGGCTCATCACCTGGGCTTCGCTCCACCCCGACTTCTGCAGCAGCAGGTCCCACTCGTAGTCGTTGGTGAACAGGTAGGCGGCGCCGTTGATGAGTTTGCGGATCTCCTCGCCGGAGAGCCGGGCCAGCTGCTGGGACGGGTCGGCGGCGAAGGCCAGGCCGAGCTTGCGGCATTCCTCGGTGTGCAGGAACATCGCCTCGGGGTCGTTGGCGCCGACGATCACCAACTCCGGCTTCCCGACGCGGTCCACCAGATCGGCCAGGGAGATGTTGCGGGCCTCCGACATGGCGCCGGGGTAGAACGAGGCGATCTGGGCCATGTCCTCATCGGTGGTGCAGACGAAGCGGGCGGTGTAGGCGCTCTCGGAGATCAGCACGCTGCCGCAGTCGACGTTGGCGCCCTCGAGCCAGGCCCGGTAGTCACCGAAATCCTGACCTGCGGCGCCGACAAGGGCGACGTCGCCACCGAGGATGCCGATCGCGAAGGCCATGTTGCCCGCGACTCCCCCGCGGTGGATCACCAGATCGTCGACGAGGAAGCTCAGCGACACCTTTTGCAGGTGGTCGGCCAGCAGTTGCTCGGAGAATTTGCCCGGGAACCGCATCAGGTGGTCGGTCGCGATGGATCCGGTAACTGCGATGGTCACGTAGTGTCACCCCTCATTTCGTTAAGTCGGCTACATAACAGTACCCGCGCGGGCCTTTCGGCGATCTGCGCGCACGGTCGCACGTCGCGGGTTGCGCTAACCTGCGTATAACCGTATTCCCGGTCACCGTAGACGGCTGACCCACCTCCAGATCACGCGGGGAGCGTCATTTGATGACTGGTTCCTACCAGTACCCCGAGCACATTCCGCCGCAGCCGTATCCCGAGCCGGTGCCGACCGCACCGTCGGCGTACCCCGGGACTCTGCCGCCGCCGGTGCCCTACCCGACGCGGCGGCGCTGGCCGAAGATTCTGGCGGCCCTGCTGGTGGTGGCGGCGCTGGGAGGTGTGCTGACCGCGGTACTGGTCACCGGCCGCCGCGGGGCGGCGGCACCGGTGGTGGTCTCCGACGAGCGGGCTCAGGCCGCGATCCAGGAATACCTCGACGCGCTGACCGACGGGGATGAAGAAGCGATCGCGCGGCACACCCTGTGCGGGTTGTACGACGGAGTCAAGGATCGCAAGGCCGATCTCGCGGTGGCCGGTCTGGCCAGCGACGCATTCCGCAAGCAGTTCAGCCAGGTCGAGGTGACCCACGTCGACGCGAACGTGCCGTGGTCCACTACGCAGGCTCAGGTGCTCTTCACCATGCGGGTCGCGCCGGCCGCAGGCTCGGCACGCGGACGACGCCCCGCCAGTGACGAGCAGCAGGGCGTGGCACAGCTACTGGTGCAGAAGGACGGGAAGAACGAGCAGGTTCTGGTGTGCTCGTATGTGCTGCGCACCGGCGGCCAGTACTGACCGCCGGCTGCCAGCTGACGTCAGTTGAAGGAGTCGCCGCAGGCGCAGGAGCCGGTGGCGTTCGGGTTGTCGATCGTGAAGCCCTGCTTCTCGATGGAGTCGACGAAGTCGATGGTGGCTCCCTGGATATACGGCGCGCTCATCCGGTCCACGACGAGCTTCACGCCGCCGAACTCGGAGGTGAGGTCACCGTCGAGGGTGCGGTCGTCGAAGAACAGGTTGTAGCGCAGGCCGGCGCAGCCGCCCGGCTGCACCGCGATACGCAGCGCGAGGTCGTCGCGGCCTTCCTGGTCCAGCAGCGCCTTCGCCTTCGTCGCCGCAGCGTCGGACAGGGTTGCACCGTGAGTTTCGGTGGTGGTGGCGTCCTGAACAGTCATAGCTCTCCCTAAGGATCCCGGGGCATCAAGGAAACGCGTGGATGTACCGCGCGTCTACTACCTCAACGGTACCTTGTTCCGACGCTATTCCCGACTTATCCACAGGCTGGGGCATGTGGCCGGGCCACCTGCGGCGGGCAGTAACCTGGCAGTCGTGAAGCTGCTGGGCCGCAAGAAGGACAACGAAGGCGAACCCGCCGGGACCGACCAGGTCACGAGCGTCGACGGGTCGGGCGGATCAACCGCCGCAGGATCGGCGGCGGGCACCGCCCCCAAGGGCAGGCCGACGCCCAAACGCAACGACGCCGCCAAGCGCCGCGGCCCGGTCGCACCCGCGCCGCTGACCTCCGCCGAGGCGCGGCAACGGCGCAAGGAGCTGCGCGGGCCCAAGCTGTCCAAGGAAGAGCGCAAGATCGAGCGGCTCACCCGCCGCGCCGACATGTCCGACCGCCGCGAGAAGATGATGGCCGGCGATGAGTCCTACCTGCTTCCCCGCGACAAGGGTCCGGTGCGCCGCTACGTCCGCGACATCGTCGACTCCCGGCGCAATGTGCTGGGCCTCTTCATGCCCGCCGCCCTGGCGATGATCTTCTTCATGCTCGCGCTGCCGTCGCTGAAGTTCCAGCAGATCCTGTCCTACGCGATGCTGATCCTGGTGGTCATCATGCTGATCGACGGGTTGATCGTCGGCCGCAAGGTGAACCACATGGTGGACGAGAAGTTCCCGGACAACACCGAAAGCGGTTGGAAGCTAGGACTTTACGCGGCCAGCCGAGCGTCGCAGCTGCGCCGCATGCGGGCGCCGCGGCCGGCGGTCAACCGCGGCGACAAGATCTCTTGATGCCACTCCAGGCGGTCTGAGGAGTGCGCACGCTGGTGCTCGGCGGTATCCGCTCGGGTAAATCGCACTGGGCCGAAACGGCGATCGCCCGCACCGCCGGGGATACCGCGCCCGTGCGCTACCTGGCCACCGGGCCCGCCGCCGACAGTGATCCGGCCTGGGCTGACCGCGTGGGCGCACACCAGGCGCGCCGGCCCGCGCATTGGCACACCGTGGAGACCGCCGACCTGGCCGCCGATCTGGTGGACGGCCAGCTTGAGACACCGGGCACCGCAACGCTTGTCGACGACATCGGCGGCTGGCTGACCGCGACCATGGACCGCGTCGGTGCCTGGACCGGAGTACCCGTTGCCCCCGAGGTCGACGTACTTGTGCGGGCGGTGGACGCGTTCACCGCTCCCCTGGTCCTGGTCAGTCCCGAGGTCGGGCTGACCGTGGTGCCCGCCACCGAGGCGGGACGCCGGTTCGCCGACGAACTGGGCACGGTCAACCAACGCCTGGCCGCGGTGTGCGACCGCGTGGTGCTGGTGGTGGCCGGCCAACCGCTCACGGTGAAGGAGCCGTCATGACCGAAACCGATGCGGTCTTCGCCCCGGTCACCGCACCGGATGCCGAGGTCGCCGCGGCGGCGCGGGCCCGTCAGGCCCAGCTCACCAAACCGCCCGGCTCCCTCGGCCGACTGGAAGACCTCGCGGTCTGGGCGGCCTCGTGCCAGGGCACCTGCCCGCCGCGTGCGCTCACCCGGGCACGCGTGGTGGTCTTCGCGGCCGATCACGGGGTTACGGCCGCAGGGGTTTCGGCGTTCCCGCCCGCAGTGACCGGCCAGATGGTGGCCAACTTCGACGCGGGCGGGGCCGCGATCAATGTGCTGGCCGACGTCGCCGGAGCCACGGTGCGCGTCGCCGACATCGCCGTCGACTGTGAGGCGCCGTTGTCTACCGCGATCGGCGCCCACAAGGTCCGCCGCAGCTCGGGCAACATCGCGCTCGAGGACGCGCTCAGCGCCGAAGAGACCGTGGCGGCGGTCTTGGCGGGGCGCCAGATCGCCGACGAGGAGATCGACGCCGGGGCAGACCTGCTCATCGCCGGCGATATGGGAATCGGAAATACCACGGCGGCAACAACTTTGGTGGCAGCACTGACCGGCACCGAACCTGTCGTCGTAGTGGGCCGCGGCACCGGCATCGATGACCTCGGCTGGATGCGCAAGGCCGGCGCGGTACGCGACGCGTTGTACCGGGCCCGCGACGTGACCGGCGATCCGCTGGGCCTCTTGCGGGTGTGCGGCGGTGCCGACCTGGCCGCGATGACCGGGTTCCTGGCACAGGCCGCGGTGCGGCGCACCCCGGTTCTGCTGGATGGCATGGTGGTGACGGCGGCGGCCCTGGTGGCCGAGAACCTGGCACCGGGCGCACGGGCGTGGTGGCAGGCGGGCCATCGGTCGACCGAACCGGCCCACAGTCTGGCGCTGTCCCAGCTGGGACTGGAGCCGATCATCGACCTCGGCATGCGCCTGGGCGAAGGTACCGGCGCCGCGGTGGCCCTGCCGATCGTGCGGGCGGCGATCGCCACGCTGGCCTCGATGGCCACCTTCGCTGAAGCCGCAGTGGCCGGCGCCCCTGAATCGACACCATGATTTCCGCGCTCGGCGGGGCTTTCGCGTTCGGCACGGTGCTACCGGTGAGAACTTCGGCCGGTATCGGCCGCGGGGCGCTCACGGCCCTGCCGCTGGTCGGCCTGATGCTCGGCGCGCTGGCGGCCGCGGTGGTGGCCGGTGGCCAGTGGGCCTTCGGCACCGGCAGCGCACTGTCCGGCCTGCTGGCGGTGGCCGTACTTCTGCTGGCCACTCGCGGGCTGCACATCGACGGATTCTGCGACACCGTCGACGGTCTGGGGTGTTACGGCCCACCGGAGCGAGCCCTGGCTGTCATGCGTGACGGCTCGGCCGGGCCGTTCGGTGTCGCCGCGGTGATCGTGGTGATCGGTTGTCAGGCAATGGCATTCGCTCAACTCAATGCGGTCGCGATCGTCGTCGCCGTCACTGCGGGCCGCGTCGCGGCGGTGCTCGCCTGTCGACGTTCGGTGCCCGCCGCGGCCGGCAGCTCACTGGGCGGCGCCGTGGCGGGCACTCAGCCGGTCGCCGTGGTGGCGGCCTGGGTGATCGCCATCGCTGCGTTGGCCGCATTGGCAGGCCCGCGGATGTGGCAGGGCCCGGTCGCGGTGCTGGTCGCGGTGGGCTGTTCGGCGCTGCTGGTCGCCCACTGCGTGCGACGGTTCGGCGGCATCACCGGCGACGTGCTCGGCGCGGCCGTCGAGATGACGACGACGCTGACCGCGCTCGGGTTGGCGATCGGCTGATCTGCGGGACGCGGCCCGCACCCCCCACGTTCGGCGGCGATTGTCACGCCGGAGTGGCTCTCGGCGGCGAGTGCCACTCTGGCATGACAGCTAGCTCAGCCGGGCCATCCAGCCGTGCGTATCAGCGAAGGTGCCCCGCTGAATCCCGGTCAGGGTGTCCCGCAGGGCCATGGTGATCTCGCCTGGTTGCCCGTCGGCGATGGTGAACTCGCCATCCGCGTACTTGACGTGTGAGACCGGGGTGATCACCGCGGCGGTGCCGCAGGCGAACACCTCGGTGATCTCGCCCGCCGCGGCCTTCTTCTGCCATTCGGCGACGTCGATCTTGCGTTCTTCGACCGTGAAGCCGGCGTCGGTGGCCAACTGCAGCAAGGAATCTCGCGTGATACCCGGCAACAGCGAACCGGACAGCTCAGGTGTGACGAGCCGGGCCGAACCGCCGCTGCCGAAGACGAAGAACAGGTTCATCCCGCCCATCTCTTCGACGTAGCGACGCTCGAGCGCGTCCAGCCACACCACCTGATCGCAGCCGTTGTCGGCGGCCTGCGCCTGCGCGAGCAGCGAGGCCGCATAGTTGCCGCCGAACTTGGCCGCACCGGTGCCGCCCGGTGAGGCCCGGACGTACTCATGCGACAGCCAGACGCTGACCGGCTTGATGCCACCCTTGAAATAGGCACCGGCCGGCGAGCCGATCACCAGGTAGCGGTACTCGTTGGCCGGGCGCACGCCCAGGCCCGGCTCGGTGGCGATCACGAACGGCCGCAGGTACAGCGACTCCTCGCCGCCGGCCGCGGGCACCCACTTCTCGTCGACCGCGATGAACTGGCGAAGCGACTCGATGAACGCGTCCTCGGGTAGCTCCGGAATGGCCAGCCGCCGCGACGAGGCGCGCAACCGCGCCGCGTTGGACTCCGGCCGGAACGACACGATCGAACCGTCCGCCCAGCGGTACGCCTTGAGCCCTTCGAACACTTCCTGCGCGTAGTGCAGGACGATGGCCGAGGGATCGAGTTCGATCGGCCCGTACGGGACCACCTGCGGGTCGTGCCAGCCCTGCCCGGCGGTGTAGTCGATGGCCACCATGTGGTCGGTGTGGAACCTGCCGAAGCCGGGGTTGGCCAGAATGGATTCGCGTACCTCATCGGTCGCCGGATTCGCGTTGGCTGAAACCGTGAACTCGAGATGGCCGCTAGTCATGCAGCGATTGTATCGCCCGAGCGCTAACGTATTGCCCCGCGGGAGCGGGGCCTCAGCGGGTGTGCGGGGCCACGAACGGTGGCTTGACCACTTCGCATTCGACGGCACGGCCACGTACGTCCACGCTCACCCGCTGCCCGTCGGCTACGTCGTTGGCGGCGTCGATGAGTGCCAGCGCGATACCGACTTTCAGTGACGGCGAGAACGTCCCCGACGTCGTGATGCCGATCCGGGTGTCTCCGTCGAGCACCGCGAGATCGGCGCGCAGCACCCCGCGGCCGACGGCTTTGAGGCCACGCAGCACCCGGGCCGGGCCGGCCTCCTTCTCGGCCAGCAGCGCGTCACGCCCCCAGAACGCGTCCTTCTTCCACCCGATCGCCCAGCCGCAGCGGGCCTGCAACGGCGAGATGTCCAGCGACAACTCGTGGCCGTGCAGCGGGTAGCCCATCTCGGTGCGCAGGGTGTCGCGGGCGCCGAGTCCCGCAGGCTCTCCCCCTGCCGCACGCACGGCCGCGACCAGGGCGTCGAACACCACGCCGGCGCGGTCCCAAGCCGGCAGTAGTTCGTAGCCGTGCTCGCCGGTGTATCCGGTGCGGCACACCCGCACGAACACGCCGTCGTACTCGGCATCGGCGTACCCCATGTAGTCCATCTCCGTGGGCAGCCCCAGCGCATCGAGCACTTCGGCGGACTTCGGCCCCTGCACGGCCAACACGGCATAGGAGCGGTGCTCATCGGTGATGGTCAGCCCGTCGGGGGCGTTCTTGCGCAATTCGGCGACCACGGCCGCGGTGTTCGCGGCGTTGGGCACCAGGAAGATCTCGTCGTCGGAGACGTAGTAGGCGATCAGGTCGTCAATCACGCCACCCGACTCGGTGCAGCACAGGGTGTACTGGGCCTTGCCCGGTCCGATCCGATTCAGGTCGTTGGTGAGGGCTGAGTTGACGTATGCGGCCGCACCCGGTCCTTTGACCAGTGCCTTGCCGAGGTGGCTGACGTCGAAGAGGCCGACGGTGTCACGTGTGGCGTTGTGCTCGGAGACGGTCCCGGCGTAGGACACCGGCATCAGCCATCCGCCGAATTCGGCGAAACTGGCCCCCAGGTCGCGATGGCGGTCTTCCAGCGGTCCGTGCAGCAGGTCGTCACTCACGGGTTCACCCTAATCTCTAGGCCTAATCGGACCACCGAACTGCCACACTGACTTGGTGGTCGATTTCGATGCACTGGAATCCGCCGGGATCGCCGATGCACGCCGACGCGCCCCACTCATCGAGTACCTGGATCAGCTCGGCTTCACCGCCGAGCAGATGGTCGAGGCCGAGTCCCGCGGCCGCCTGTTCGGCCTGGCCGGTGATGTCCTGCAATGGTCGGGGCCACCGGAATACTGCCTTGCCGATGTCGCCGCGATGATCGGGGTACCGCTGACCGATGTCGAACGTGCGTGGGCAGCGCTGGGCCTGACCGTCGCCGGATGCGATGTCAAGACGCTGAGCCAGGCCGACGTGGAGGCGCTGCGCACCTGGGCCGAGATGCGGGTGCTGGTGGGTGATGTCGAGGCCACCGGGCTGCTCCGCGTGGTGGGTTCGGGGATGGCCCGGTTGTCCGAGGCCATCTCGTCGATGAGCCGGGCCGGTACCCCCGACATCCAGCTCGGGCATTCTCGTGACGAGCTCACCACCGCCAAGGCCTACCGGACCGCAGCCGGATTCATCCCCCGCATCGGCTCCATGATCGACGCCGTCCACCGTCACCACCTGATGAGCACGAGGCGTTACTTCGAGCACGTTCTGCAAGAGGGATCATCAGGGGTGTTGTGCGGCATCGGATTTGCCGATCTTTCCGGTTTCACCGCCCTCACCCAGATGCTGACCACCACCGAACTGTCGGCCCTGCTCAACGAGTTCAGCTCGACGAGTTCCGATATCGTCCACGCCCGCGGCTGCCGGGTGGTGAAGTTCATCGGCGACGCCGTCATGTGGGTGGGGTACGAACCCGAGCAGCTCACCCAGGTGGCCGTCGATCTGGTCACCCACCCACGGGCGCGTGCGACGAACCTCAGCGTGCGTGCGGGTCTGGACTTCGGCGCCGCGCTGGCGATCGGTGGCGACTACTTCGGCAACACCGTCAACCGGGCGGCGCGGTTGGTGGGCATCGCCCCACCCAGCCAGATCCTGGTATCGGAGCCCCTGCACGATCTGCTGCCGCAGCAGCAGTTCGCCGCTCCGCAGGCGCTGGCCCTGAAAGGGTTCGACGCACCGGTCACGGCGTATCCGCTCGCCGGACTCTAGGGTGAACGGGGTGAGCAGCGCACCCGGCTACCAGGCCGCCACCGTCACCGTCAGCTCGTCGTTGCCCCGCAAGGGGGCCGACGAGGCCGTCCTCGTCATCGGCGTAGTCAGCGACGATGCCGGCCCGAAGGTCCTGGCCGCAGGGCCCTACCTCGACGACGACGCAGTGGCCGCGATCGAATCCGGCCTGCAGGCAGTGGGGGCCACCGGGGGCGAGGGGCAAACGCACCGACTGGTCGTCGCGTCGCTGCCGGTCGCCAGCGTGCTGACTGTCGGCCTGGGGAAGCCTCGAGACGAGTGGCCCGCCGATACGATCCGCCGGGCCGCCGGTACCGCGGCGCGGGCGTTGGACAAGGTCGCCACGGTCGTGACCTCGCTTTCGGCGATCAACCTGGAGGCCGCCGTCGAGGGGTTGATCCTGGGCGCCTACCGATTCAGCGACTTCCGCAGCGCCAAGACCGCGCCCACCGATGCCGGGTTGACCGCGATCACCGCGCTGGCCGCCGATACCAAAGCGGCAACCAAGGCAGAAGCTCAGCGCGCGGTGGACATCGCCTCCGCCGTGGCCACTGCCCGCGACTTTGTGAACACCCCGCCCAGCCACCTGTTTCCCGACGAATTCGCCAAGCGGGCAAAGGTTTTGGGCGACGCGGTAGGACTTGAGGTCGAGGTGCTCGACGACAAGTCGCTGGCCGAGGCCGGTTACGGCGGCATCGTGGGTGTCGGCAAGGGGTCGTCGCGCCCGCCCCGCCTGGTGCGGTTGATCCATCGGGGTACCTCGAAGAACGCCAAGCGCGTGGCTCTGGTCGGCAAGGGCATCACGTTCGACACCGGCGGCATCTCGATCAAGCCGGCCGCCAACATGCATCACATGACCTCAGATATGGGCGGGGCCGCCGCGGTGATCGCGACCGTGGTGCTGGCAGCCAAGCAGAATCTGCCGATCGAGGTCATCGCGACGGTGCCGATGGCCGAGAACATGCCGTCGGCGACCGCGCAGCGCCCGGGCGATGTCCTGACCCAGTACGGCGGCATCACCGTCGAGGTCCTCAACACCGACGCCGAGGGCCGCCTGATCCTGGCCGATGCGATCGTGCGGGCCTGCGAGGACGATCCGGACTACCTGATCGAGACGTCGACCCTGACGGGCGCGCAGACCGTGGCCCTGGGTGCTCGCACGCCGGGCGTGATGGGCAGCGACGAGTTCCGCGACCGGGTGGCGGCGGTGTCGCAGTCTGTCGGCGAGAACGGCTGGGCCATGCCGCTGCCCGAGGAACTCAAGGACGACCTCAAGTCCTCGGTGGCCGACCTGGCCAACGTCAGCGGGTCGCGCTACGCCGGGATGCTGGTGGCAGGCACTTACTTGCGCGAGTTCGTCGCCGACGGGGTCCAGTGGTCGCACATCGACGTCGCCGCACCGGCATACAACACCGGAGGCCCGTGGGGTTACACCCCCAAGGGCGGCACCGGCGTGCCGACGCGCACGATGTTCGCGGTCCTGGAGGATATCGCCGCGAACGGCTGATCATGCTCCCGCCCAACGTGAACAAGATGGCGAGATTTCTTCACAGCCTCGCGATCTTGTTCACGTTGGGCGCAGTGCTTTCCGGCTGTTCGGGGTCATCGGACACCTCGGGTCTGGGCACCCAGACCACGACACCGCGGCCGCCCACCACCACGCCGGCCTCCCCCGCCGGCAAGCAACCTCGCCTGGCGGCAGACCCGGGTCGGCTGGCCGAGGATCTGATCGCCGACGAGCGTGCCCTGCGCAGTCCGGCGACGCCGGAGCCCGCGCTGACGCAGGCGGCCCGCCGTCAGCAGGTGGCCTACCGGACGATCGGTCGTCACCCCGAATGGGACGGGATGATCCGGCCGCGTATCCCGGCCGAACTCGTCGGGTTCTACGACCGCAATGTCGCCGCGCGGCGCCAACTCGCCGTGCTGGCGCACCCCAAGGACACGCTGCCCGCGTGGCGTATCAACCCGCCGCCATCCATCGATCTGCTTCTGGACGCCTACCGCGAAGCCGAGGCCGCCTCGGGTGTCGGTTGGAACTACCTTGCCGCGATCAACCTGATCGAGACGCACTTCGGCAGCGTCACGGGTGACAGCTCGGCCGGCGCGCAGGGACCGATGCAGTTCATGCCGTCCACGTTTGCGGCCTACGGTCGGGGCGGCGATATCCAGTCGCCCCGGGACAGCATCATGGCAGCCGGGAATTACCTGGCCGCCAACGGTTTTGCCCGCGACCCCGACTACGCCCTGTTCCGGTACAACAACGCCGACGAGTACGTGCGGGCGGTCACCGACTACGCCGCCGCGATGGCCGCCGATCCGGCGGCGTTCGGCGCGTTCTACCGCTGGGATGTGTACTACGTCTCCACCGCAGGTGACGTGCTGCTGCCTATCGGGTATGCCGCCGAGTCGCGGATACCGGTCGGCGAATACCTCACCGCCCACCCGCAGTAGCGGTCTACAGCGACCCCGACCGCGCCACCCGGCGCAGCGCCGAGGGCACCAGCCGTGCCACGCCGTAGGCGGCATAGGCCTCCGGGGTGACGGGGCGGATCGCCTTGTCCTTGCGGACCGCGGCGACGATGGCCTTGGCGACCTTGTCCGGCCCGTAGCGCCGCGCGGCGAAGGCCTTCTTGGTCGCCGCGCGCAACTGCTCCACCTGATCCCGCTTTTCGGCGGGGACGTCGAAGCGGGTGGTGTCGATGATGTTGGTGTCGATCATGCCCGGGCAGATCGTGGTCAAACCGATTCCCGCCGCGTCCAATTCGGCGCGCAGGCAGTCGGAGAACATGAATACCGCGGCCTTGCTGGTCGAGTAGGCGTTCATCGAAGCCGACGGCGAATAGGCGGCCATCGATGCGACGTTGACGATGTGGCCGCCGGTACCGCGGTCGACGAGGCGGCGGGCGAATGACCTGCAGCAGTTGACGACTCCCCCGAGGTTCACATCGAGCACGCGGTCGAACTGCTCGGCCGGGGTGTCGAGGAACTTGCCGCCGTGGCCGATTCCAGCGTTGTTGACCACCACGTCGGGCACCCCGTGGGTGCTGCAGACCTGCCCGACGAAATTCTCCACCGCCTCGGCGTCGGACACGTCGACAGCGTAGGCATGGGCCACGCCCCCGCGCGCCGCGATCTCATTGGCGGTGGCTTTGGCCGACGCCTCGTCGATGTCGCTGATCACGAGTTCGGCGCCCTGCGCGGCGAAGGCCAGCGCCGTGGCACGACCAATGCCGCTGCCCGCGCCGGTCACCGAAACCAGTGTGTCGCCAAAGGATTCGCGTAACCGTCCGAGCTGAGCGCGTCGCAGCGCGCGGGATGCCGGGGCGCCCTCGATGTGCTCGATCAGTTCGGCGGTCGCGTTGGCGATCGCGCGCCAGTGCGAGAACGGGGCCCAGTGACCGGCCTTGAGGTCACGGCGCCACAGCAATGGCACCCAGCTGGATTCCTCGTCGTAGCCGTGTCCGCGCACCACGGGGTCGTGGTCGTTGCAGATCAGCTGCACCGGCACGGTCACGTAGTGATCGTGCCGCAGCGTCGTGAACGATCGAATCGCGTTGGCGCGGTAGATCTTCAGCCCGTTGGCAGCATCGGTGTCCAGGGTCTCGGACTGGAATTTGGGCCCGGCAGTGTCGATGGCCTGCAGCCGGCGCGCCGCACCACGCCGCATCAGCGCGGGTGCGACGACGGGTACCGAGAACGGGATCCAATAGCTGAACCGCGAGGCCAGGTTCACCGCTTTGGCGAACCGGATGGGCCGGTACGGGCGGGCCAGGCGGCCACGTACGAACGACCCGTAGTGGTCGGTGCTGGGCCCCGATACGGACGTAAAGGACGCCACCTTCTCAGAGGCCTCGGGGCGGCTCAGGTACTCCCACACGCCGACGGAACCCCAGTCATGGGCCAACACGTGCACGGGGCGCCCTGGGCTCACGGCGTCGATCACCGCGGACAGGTCATCGGCGAACCGGTCCATCCGGTAGGCCTTGACGGCCTTCGGCACATCCGAGGCGCCGGCTCCGCGGTTGTCGTACCGCACGATGTGGAAGCGGTTTCCGAGTTCCCCCGTGACGCCGTTCCACAGCACATGCGAATCCGGCCAGCCGTGTGCCATCACGAGCGTGGGGCGCTGGCGATCCCCTTGTTCGTAAACCGCGATGCGGGTTCCGTCCGAGCTGTCGACGAAGCGCTGCATAGTCCACCCTCCACGAGGTACCTGTGACGAACAGTATCCAATACCGGAGGTACCGGTTGCTTCGACTCTAACGGTCGTCGAGTTCCCGGTATACGGCGCGCTGACGTTCGATCCGGCGACGCGCGTCGTAGTCGCGCATCCGTTGCGGATATCCCACCTTCTGGACGTCGTACACCGGGATCTGCAGCCGGTCGCTGAGCCGACGCGCGCCTGCCTCGCCACCCGTGCGGCGCCGCGTCCATTCCCCGTCCGCAGCAACGAGCACGACGGTCACCTCGGTGACCGAAGTGCGGGGCTCGACGAATGCCTCGACTCCGACATGCTCAGCCACCCAGCGGTGCAGATACTGCAGGTCCCCGGCCTGGTCGCTGCCGAATCCGCGCGCCGACCGGTCTCGGCGAAACGAATCGAACAGGCCCAATGGACGGATCTCCTCAGCTCTGGGGAAGTTCGACGAACCGCCCTGCAAACCCTCACCCGATAGTGCCAGAGGATCAGCAACCCTGAGTGAGTGCGAATGGTGCTGCAGTGACAGGATGGTTCCGACAATCCACCTAGGTGCCGTACCCGGTGCACCTAGCTGTGGTAAGCCAGAGTTCGAGTCGTCACAAGTGACCGTCCGAGGAGTCAATACATGGCCATCTCCGTCCAGATGCCCGCGCTAGGTGAGAGTGTCACCGAGGGCACCGTCACCCGCTGGCTTAAACAGGAGGGCGACACCGTCGAGGTCGACGAGCCGCTGCTGGAGGTGTCCACAGACAAGGTCGACACCGAGATCCCGTCACCCGCCGCGGGTGTGCTGACGAAGATCGTCGCCCAGGAGGACGACACCGTCGAGATCGGCGGCGAGCTTGCGGTCATCGGCGAGGCCGGCGAACAAGCCTCGGCGGCGCCGGCCTCGGAGCCGGAAGCCAAGCCGGAACCCGAGCCCGAGCCCCAGGCCACCGAGCCGTCGGCCGCCCCGGCCGAGACTGCCGCTCCCGAGCCCGCAGCCCCGGCACAGCCGGTCCCGTCCGCCCCGGCCGCCGCCGCGTCCGACTCGGCCACCAGCATCGTGATGCCCGAACTGGGCGAGTCGGTCACCGAGGGCACCGTCACCCGGTGGCTCAAGAAGGTTGGCGACACCGTGGGTGTCGACGAGCCGCTCGTCGAGGTATCCACGGACAAGGTCGACACCGAGATCCCGTCCCCCGTGGCCGGCACCCTGCTGTCGATCACTGCCGAGGAGGACGACGTCGTCGCCGTCGGTGGAGAGCTGGCCAAGATCGGCGACGCCGCCGCCGCGCCGGCACCTGCCGCCCCTCCGGCTGCCCCCGCTCCTGCCCCGGCAG